>CBIHLR010000090.1:0-9607 GCA_966210875.1 uncultured Brevundimonas sp.
TCGGCCAGGTGCTGATGATCGACCTGGTGCTGGCCGGCGACAACGCCGTGGCCGTGGGCCTGGCCGCGGCGGCCCTGCCGGTGGCCCAGCGGCGCAAGGCCATCCTGATCGGCCTGGCCGCCGCTGTCGTGATGCGGATCGGGTTCGCCCTGATCACCGTCCAGTTGCTGGCCATCGTCGGCCTGCTGCTGGCGGGCGGTTTCCTGCTGCTCTGGGTCTGCTGGAAGATGTGGCGCGAGCTGCAGGAGCAGAAGACGCACGACCAGGCCGAATCCGAACTGGAGATGGAAAAAGCCCTGGCCGTCCATCACGGCGGCGGCCTCGCTCCGGAAGAGCTGGGGATCAAGCGCAAGACCTTCGGCGCGGCCCTGCTGCAGATCATGATCGCCGACGTGACCATGTCGCTCGACAACGTGCTGGCCGTCGCCGGCGCGGCGCACGAGCACCCGTGGATCATGGTCTTCGGCCTGGTGCTGTCGATCGCCCTGATGGGCCTGGCGGCCACCTTCATCGCCCGACTGCTGAACAAGCACCGCTGGATCGGCTACGTCGGCCTGCTGATCGTGCTCTATGTGGCGCTGCACATGATCTGGGACGGCGCCCGCTCGGTCGTGGTGCGCACCGGCAACCTAGAGCAGTTCAACAACGCCGCCCCGACCTTCCTCGAAATCGACGAGGAAGAGGCCGCCCACCACATGCAGGGCATGCGCACCGAAGAGAGCGAGACGCACGCGACCGGCGAGCCGTCGGCTTCAGCCGAAGCAGACGCGCCGCCGCGCCCACGCTAGTCGCTACACCAGCCAGCCCTCGTCCACTGTCGAGATCGGCAAATGAAGCTCTGGCAGGATCTGGGCCACATCCGCCTTGCGTTCCCCCTTCGGCGGGTCGCAGATTACTAAGTCAAGCGCTACTTCCAAGTCGGCGAAACGAAGATGTTCAATCGACGTCAATTGGGACGTGCCGGTTGAGTGCTTGACGACCCATCCCTCCGCCGAGCGCAAGACGACATACTCACTATGGCCGCCATCAAAAACGGCGGTGTCTCGGCCCTCCCCGCCTATGAGCACATTGTTGCCTGCGCCACCGATCAGAAGGTCGTCGCCAGCCCGACCAGACAGAATGTCATCCCCGGCCCGACCATCCAGAACGTTGCTCGCGGCGTTGCCCGACAGCCGATCGGCCCCGCTCGTACCCTGCAAGCCTTCCACATCAATGAAGGTGTCCAGCGAGTTCCAACTCTCAAGGCCGAGTCCGAGATCCTGGGCGCCGTTGAGACTGAGGTCGACTGTCGCGCCTCGAGTTTGAGTCTGGCCGTCGCTGTAGCCGTGGAACATGTCCAAATCGACCGTGTCGTAACCGGCGCCGCCGTCAAAAATAGTGTGACCGGGCGCGTCAATCATGAGGTCGTCTCCGTCGCCCCCATAAAGGGCGTCGATCAGGCCACCTCCAAAAAGCACATCGTCGCCCCCCTCGCCGTAAGCGTAGTTGGTGGACTCCGTATCGCCGCCGACGAACCGGGCGGTCGTATACAGGCGGTCATTGCCCGCTCCGCCCCAAGCCATATCGTCACCACCATGGCCGAAGATCTGGTCGTCACCATCGCCCCCAAATAGGCGATCGTCGCCGGTGCCCCACGGCGTCCAGTCCCACTGCGTGTCCCCAAGCAGGACGTCATCTCCAGCGCCGCCCATGATCTGATCGCTCCCGTCGGTGTGGGAGTCCTCGCTGCCCAGCAAGACATCGTCTCCGGCGCCGCCATGGATCACATCGTCGCCGCGACCGCCGTTAACATAGTCATTCCCGGCGTCACCGTGCAGTTCGTCGTTTTCCAACTCGCCGTAGACGTGATCGTCGCCATCGCCGCCGTGAGCGAGGTCGGACCCCCACATGCCCTGGAGCAGGTCGTCGCCGCCCATCCCGAATAATCGGTCGTCGCCATCCATCCCGACCAGTTCGTCATGATAGAGCCAGCCGGTTAGGTCGTCGGCGTAGCCCCCTCCGAGAATGATCACTTCCTCGACGTTCATCGTTGTGAGGACTTGGATTCCATTTGAGTATCCGGAACCGTAGGCGCCGTGGACGTAGGTCACGCCTTGAGAAAAGCCGATGCTTTGATCGTAGAGATCGATGAGCGCGGTGTCGTAACCTACCCCGCCATCAAGGAAGTCCATCACGTAGCCGTAGAGCCGGTCGTCGCCAGCTTCGCCGTAGAGCCGGTCGCGTCCCTTGCCTCCGTCCAGGATATCGGAGCCGTCACCGCCATAAAGGTGGTCGTCATCCGCGTAGGCCGACCACGGCTCGAGGATTAACCGGGTGTCGCCGCCATAGATGACGTCGTCGCCCTCACGGCCGTAGAGAACGTCGTGCCCGCGGCCGCCGTACAGGCGATCGTTCCCGGCGAGACCGTCGACCATGTCATCCTCAGGTCCCCCTCCAAGCTGATCGTCGCCGCTCGTTCCTACGTAGCTCGGCATAGTCCCCTCCTGACTCGAGCCTATCGGAGGCCGCAGTAAGTCAAAAGGGCGGAAATCATCAATAAGTCAGAGGGCAAAGCCCTTCCGCGCCGCCAGCAGGGCGTTGACCAGCTCGCGCTCCACCTCGGTCAGCAGCGGGTTCCAGACGTCGAAGATCAGGATCACGCGCAGCGCGTCCGCGTCGTTCCAGGCCTCGTGCTCGATGGTGTCGTCGAAGACCCAGGCCTCCCCCATCCGCCACTTGCGCGTCTCATTGCCGACGCGGAAACGGGCCGGTCCCGGCAGCAGCAGGGGCAGGTGGGCCAGCAGCCGGACGTTGGTCGAGCCCGTGTGCGGCGGAATGTGCGTCCGCGCCTCGAGCGCGCTGAACATGGCGGTGGGCGCATAGCCGGGCTGGCGGCAGACCGGCAGGCGCTCGAGCAGGGCGGCGGTCTGCGGACACCGGGCGCAGGCCTGATCCTGGCGCTGGCCGTCCTTCCACAGGAAGTAGGAGCTCCAGCGGCGCGAGTGATTGAGTTCGCCCCACTGGTTCACCGGCGCGCCTCGGGGATACTGGATGTAGGGCGCGAGTTCCGCTTCGCCCGCGCTGTCGAGCGCGACGCGCATCTCGGAGGCTACGAGGTCCGTGGCCCTGTCCAGCTCTTCGAGCCAGGGGAAGTGGCTCCGGTCGTAGAACGGGATCGCGGGCAGGCGCGGGTAGTGGAAGAAGAGAGGCTCCTGCACATAGGCCTTCTTCACGCCGGCGAAGATGTCGAGGGCTTCGTCGAAGCGGGCGAGGTCCGCGCCCCGGTGCTCGGCGCGAAGGCCCGCCACGGCGGACGCGAGATGTTCGCGCAGGGCCTGATCGGTACGAGAGACGGCGCTGCGGGCCGCGTCGAGCTGACGGGCCGCGGCGGGCGGAAGGCGCTCGGCCGGCGGGGCGATCTTGACCGCGTTGCGATAGACGTCGACGGCCGCCCCGGCGGCGCCCGACTGCTCCAGCACCGCCCCCTTCGAGAGCAGCGCGAGGAAATGGTACGGCTGTTCGGCGAGCAGGTCGTCCAGCGCCGCCAGGGCGCCGCGCGCGTCGCCGACCGCGCGCAGGGCCGCCGCCCGCGCCATCCGGCTTCGGGGAGATACGCCGCCCAGGGCGTCCGCTCGGTCCAGCAGCGCGATCGCGCTCGCGGGGTCGCGCCCCGCCAACGCGGCCTCCGCCTGCAGCACCAAGTCTGACGCCTGGACGTCAGCCATACCCATCCCCGTTTGCCCCATCGCAGTCTGTGACGGAACCCGCGTCCGGTAAACGACATTCTGAAAGCCATCCGTAAACTGACGACTTGACGCTGGCGCCCCCTGCCCCGACTAGAGCGCCTGTCCTCTCACCCGGAGCCGCAACGTGCTGAACTGGTTTCAGGCCGTCATGCCGAAGGAAGATCGCTTTTTTGATCTGTTCGAGGCGCACGCCGCCACCCTGGTGAAGGGCGCCGATGCTCTCCAGCACCTGATGCGCGGCGGCGATGAGACGCCGGAGTGGTGCCGCCGAATCGTCGAGCACGAAAACGAGGCCGACGACGTCGCACGCGAAGTGCTGCACGCCGTTCGCCGCAGCTTCATTACCCCCTTCGACCGGTCCGACATCCGCGGCCTGACCAATTCGCTCGATGACACCATCGACCAGATGCAGAAGACGGCCAAGGCGGTCACCCTTTACGAGGTCCGCGCGTTTGAACCGAAGATGGCAGAACTGGCCGCCATCGCCGTCCGTTGCGCCGCCATGACCGCGGAGGCCGTGTCCCTGCTGTCGGCCATGCGCAAGAACCGGGACCGGCTCAACGCCCTGACCGAACAGATCACCCGCCTCGAGACCGAGAGCGACACGGTCTACGACGAGGGCATGAAGACCCTGTTCCTGGCCCACCGGAACGGCGACGCCCTCAACTTCATGATCGGGGCCGAGATCTACGATCACCTGGAGAAGGTGGTCGATCGCTTCGAGGACGTGGCCAACCGGATCAACGGCGTGCTGGTCGAGCACCTCTGATAATGGACATGGGTCTGGTCATCCTGGTCCTGCTGATCGGGGTCGCGCTCGCCTTCGACTTCATGAACGGCCTGCACGATGCGGCCAATTCCATCGCCACGGTGGTGGCGACGCGCGTCCTGCCGCCTGGCCTGGCGGTCATCTGGGCGGCGTTCTTCAACTTCGCGGCCTTCTTCGTGTTCGGCGTGGCCGTGGCCAACACGATCGGCAAGGGCATCATCTCGCCGGAGGTGATCTCGGACGCGGTCATCTTCGGCGCCCTGATCGGGGCGATCACCTGGAACGTCATCACCTGGCGGCTGGGGATACCGTCGTCGAGTTCGCACGCCCTTGTGGGCGGATTGCTGGGGGCCGGCATCGCCAAGGCGGGGCCGGGGGTGATCGTCCTGGCGGGCGTCACCAAGACGGTCTCGGCCATCTTCCTGTCGCCGATGGTCGGCTTCGTGCTCGCGCTCGTTCTGGTGCTTATTGTCTCGTGGCTGTTCGTGAAGGCGAATCCGGCGCGGGCCGACTGGATCTTCCGGAAGCTTCAGCTCGTTTCGGCGGCGGCCTATTCGCTCGGCCACGGCGGCAACGACGCCCAGAAGACCATGGGGATCATCGCCGTACTCCTCTATTCGCGGGGCCTGTTGGGCGACGAGTTTCACGTGCCCTTCTGGGTAGTGATCACCTGCTACCTGGTCATCTCGCTCGGCACCCTGATGGGCGGCTGGAAGATCGTCCACACCATGGGCTCTCGCATTACGCGGCTCAGCCCTCAGCAGGGCTTCTGCGCCGAGACCGGCGGGGCGATAACGCTGTTCATGGCCACCAGCCTGGGCATCCCGGTCTCGACCACCCACACGATCACCGGGGCCATCATCGGCGTCGGCGCCTCGCGGCGGGCTTCGGCGGTGCGCTGGGGCGTGGCGCGCGGCATCGTGATGGCCTGGTTCATCACCATCCCGGCCTGCGCGGCCATGGGGGCGGCCTTCTTCTGGTTCGGCCGGCTGTTCCTGACATGACCGCGCGCACCGACAGGCTCGACCGTCCCAAGCGCCGCCAGGTGGGCGCCCTGTGCTGGCGGCCGGGCCCCGAAGGACCCGAGATCCTGCTGATCACCTCGCGCGACACCGGCCGGTGGGTGACCCCCAAGGGCAATCCGATGTCGGGGGTAGGCGACGCCCGCGCGGCCGCCCAGGAAGCCCTGGAAGAGGCCGGGGTGGCCGGCGAGTTGCACGAGACCTCGCTTGGCGTCTTCCACTATCACAAGCGCCTGTCGGGCAAGGCGAGACGCCTGACAGCCGTGGATCTCTACCCCCTGAGGGTCACCGCGGAACTCGACACCTGGGACGAGGCGCATCAGCGCGAACGGCGCTGGTTCGCGCCCGAGGCTGCGGCGGCCGCGGTCGACGAACCTGAACTCAAGACCCTGATCCGGGATTTCCGCCCAGCGGATTGATTTCGGCCGCTCAGCGTGTATAGAGCGCCGCTTCCGTCGGAGCCTTCGGGCGTCGGCGGTCCTGTCCGAGAACTTCGGGGTCCAGGGGTCACCTGGATCGTAAACGTCAAAGAGCCCTTTGACGCCGTGGGGAGACGGGGAAAGTCCCGAACCGGTCCAGGCCATCAGGCCGGACGGCGACGGGCGTTCCTTCGGACAGTTTTCGCGGCTCGCCGCCTCAGGGACCTCCCCGGGGCGAACGGGCCGTTCGGCGTCCGCAATCCCGCGGGCGTCACTTCGTAGGAGACCGCAATGGACCGCGCACAAAAGGCCGCGTCGATCGAGGACATCAAGAATGTCTTCGCCTCGTCCGGCGCCGTGGTCGTGACCCACAACCTGGGTCTGACCGTTGCGGAAATGACCGACCTGCGCCTGAAGCTTCGTGCCGAAGGCGCCGCGCTCAAGGTGGTGAAGAACACCCTGGCCCAGAAGGCTCTGGACGGCTCTGCCGGTGAAGCGGGCGAACGCCTGTTCTCCGGTCCGGTCGCCATCGCCTATGCGCCGGACCCTGTTTCCGCCGCCAAGGTCGTGACCGACTTCGCCAAGGGCAACGACAAGTTCGCTGTCATCGGCGGGATCATGGACACGACGGTGCTTGACGCCAAAGGCGTCTCGGCGCTCGCGACCCTGCCGTCGCTCGATCAGCTGCGCGGCAAGATCATCGGCCTGATCCAGGCTCCGGCGACCAAGGTCGCGGGCGTCCTGCAAGCTCCGGCCGGCCAACTGGCCCGTGTCTTCGCCGCTTACGCGGACAAGGACGCGGCCTAGGTCATCTCCGCTTCCATCGAAACCAACTGAAACCCAAGGAACCGAACCATGTCGAAGCTCGACAAGATCGTTGAAGACCTCTCCAGCCTGACCGTGCTGGAAGCCGCTGAGCTGTCCAAGCTGCTCGAAGAGAAGTGGGGCGTCTCGGCCGCCGCTCCGGTCGCCATGGCCATGCCGGCCGGCGGCGCCGGTGGCGCTGCTCCGGCGGAAGCCGCTGAAGAGCAGACCGAGTTCACCGTCGTGCTGACCGCCGGCGGCGACAAGAAGATCAACGTCATCAAGGAAGTGCGCGGCGCTCGCCCGGACCTCGGCCTCAAGGAAGCCAAGGACCTGGTCGAAGGCGCGCCCCAGAACGTTGTCGAAAACGTCTCCAAGCAGGCCGCCGAAGAGCTCAAGAAGAAGCTCGAGGAAGCCGGCGCCACCGTCCAGATCAAGTAATCTGGCGGACCCCGCGCCTCGCGGGGAACGGACGAAAAGAGAAGGCCCGGCGAGCGATCGCCGGGCCTTTTTCGATTCGCCTGGCCGTAAAGCCTAGAGGTGGAGGACGCGCTGGTAGGCGTCGAGCGAGGCCTCGTGCATGGCCTCGGACATGGTCGGGTGCGGATAGACGATGCCGTGGATGTCTTCCTCGGTGGCCTCCAGCGTGATGGCCGTGACGAAGCCCTGGATCATCTCGGTCACCTCGTGGCCGATCATGTGGGCGCCGACCAGCGCGCCGGTCTGGGCGTCGAAGATCGTCTTGACGAAGCCCTCGGTCTCGCCGGCGGCGACGGCCTTGCCGTTCACGCGGAAGGGGAAGCGGCCGACCTTGACCTCGCGCTTGGCCTCGCGCGCCGCCTGTTCGGTCAGGCCGACCGAGGCGACCTGGGGCTGGGTGTAGGTGCAGCCGGCGATGGGGCTGACGACGTTCGGGGTCTTGTGGCCGGCGATGTGCTCGGCGGCGTGGATGCCCTCATGGCTCGCCTTGTGGGCCAGCCAAGGCGCGCCCGCGCAATCGCCGATGGCGTAGAGGCCCTTCACATTGGTCTCGCCGTGCGGGCCGGTCTTGATGTGGCCGCGGTCGAGCTCGACGCCCAGCGCCTCCAGGCCGATGCCGTCCGTGTTGGCGGTGATGCCGACTGCCGAGATGCAGACCTCGGCCTCCAGCGTCTCGGCCTTGCCGCCGACCTCTACGGCCACGGACACGCCCGAGGCGGTCTTGGAGACCTTGGTGACCTTGGCCCCGACACGGAACTTGATGCCGCGCTTTTCGAAGGCCTTCTGGGCGGCTTTGGAGACCTCCTCGTCCTCCACGGGCATGATGCGGTCGACGGCCTCGACCACCGTCACCTCGGCGCCGAGTGCGCGGTAGAAGCTGGCGAACTCAAGACCGATGGCGCCCGAGCCAATGACGACGAAGGACTTCGGCAGGCGCTTCGGCGCGAGCGCCTCGCGGTAGGCCCAAATCTTGTCGCCGTCGGCCTCCAGGCCGATCTGCGGCAGAGACCGGGCCCGCGCACCGACGGCGAGCATCACGGCCCTGGCCTCGACCGTGCGCGAACCGCCGGCGTTCAGGGCCACGACGACCTTGGGGGCCGCCCCACCCTTCTCCAGCTTCGCCGAGCCCTCAATCACCTCGATCTTGTGCTTCTTCATCAGGAAGGCGACGCCCTTGTTCATCGTCGCGGCGACGCCGCGCGAGCGGGCGATGATGGCGTCGAAGTCGAAGCCGACCGTCTCGGCCGACAGGCCGTAGTCCTTGAGGTGGCTCAGACTCTCGAACTTCTCGCCGGACTTCAACAGGGCCTTCGTGGGGATGCAGCCCCAGTTCAGGCAGATGCCGCCGAGGTTCTCGCGCTCGACGATGGCGACCTTCTGGCCGAGCTGGCTGGCGCGGATGGCCGCGACATAGCCGCCGGGGCCCGAGCCGATGACGATGAGGTCGAAGTCAGCCATGGCGAGTCCTCTAGGCCAGCATCGTCACAGGATCTTCGACCAGCGGCTTGAAGGCCTGCAGGAAGCGGGCGCCGACAGCGCCGTCGACCACGCGGTGGTCGCAGGTCAGGGTGACGGTCATGACGGTGGCGACGGCCAGCTGGCCGTTGCGGACGACCGCCCTCTCCTCGCCCGCGCCGACGCTCATGATCGCGCCCTGCGGCTCGTTGATGATCGAGGCGAAGGCCTTGATGCCGAACATGCCGAGGTTGGACACCGAGAAGGTGCCGCCCTGGAACTCCTCGGGCTTCAGCTTGCGGTCGCGGGCGCGCTTGGCCAGGTCCTTGGCCTCGGTCGCGATTTCGGCCAGGGACTTGAGCTCAGCCTGGCGGATGATCGGGGTGATCAGGCCTCCGTCGATGGCGACGGCCAGGGCCACATCGGCGTGGTGGTGCATGGCGATGCCCTCCGGCGTGTAGGAGGCGTTCGCCTCCGGCACGGCCTTGAGCGCCATGGCGGCGGCCTTGATGACGATGTCGTTGACCGAGACCTTGACGCCCTTCGGCTCAAGCATCGCGTTGATGCGCGCGCGGGCCTTGAGCAGACCGTCGATCTCGCAGTCGATGGTCAGCGGGAAGTGCGGAACGTCCCGGAAGCTGTCGGTCAGGCGACGCGCGATGGCCTTTCGCATGCCGTCCAGCGGAACGAGGTCGTAGCTGCCGGGCGCGATGCCCATCTGCTCCAGCGAAAGGACCTTGCGGGGTTCGCCGGCGGGCGCGCCGGAGGCCGCGGCGGCCGGGCGGGCGGCGCCGGACTTGGAGGCGCCCTCGACGTCGGCCTTGACGATGCGGCCGTGGGGGCCGGTGCCCTTGATCGAGGCGAGGTCGAGGCCGGCCTGCTGGGCCTGACGGCGCGCCAGGGGCGAGGCGAAGACGCGATCACCCTTCGAGC
>CBIHLR010000091.1:0-9512 GCA_966210875.1 uncultured Brevundimonas sp.
GGAGAAATGGGGACGGGCGGGGAGGGGCGGATTCATGAGGCAAGGCAACGCTTGCCCGCGCGGCTTTGCAAGCCTTGCGGCGAATTCATCGAGGTGAACCGGACCTGAACCTCGCCGTTCAGGTGCGGCTCAGCCGCGGGGTGGTGTTCTGCCCATGACGCCGCGGAGCCCCCGTGGCGGAGATGAAAGGGAAACCGTCATGTTCAAGAAAGCCATCCTGCCCCTGGTTGCGGTGACCGCGCTCTCCGCCGCCGTTCCCGCCGCCGCCCAGACCATCAGCGTCAGCTTCGGTGTCGGCCAAGCCTATGGCCACGGCGACCGCTACGATCGTCATGACCGTTACGACCGCCATGACCGCTGGGACCGCGGCTGGGACCGGATCGACCGTCGCTTCCAGCGCCTCGATCACCGGATCGACCAAGGCGTGCGCAACGGTCAGCTGAGCCGGCGCGAAGCCATCAGCCTGCGGCTCCAGTTCCGCCAGCTGATCCAGCTGGAGCAACGCTACAGCCGCGGCGGCCTGAGCCAGTGGGAACGCCGTGACCTCGAGCAGCGCTTCGACCGCCTGCAACGGCAAATCCGCTACGAGCGCCGCGACCGCGACGGCCGCCGCTGGTAACGAAGACGCCTTCCCAAGGGGCGTGAAGGACGGCGCGGATCGAAAGGTCCGCGCCGTTTTTCGTGCGTCAGACCCGCAGGACGCTTTCGACGGTGGTGTAGGCCTGGCCGTTCAGGATGAGCCGGTCGCCGCGCAACTCGGTCGAGATGTGCCCGCCTCGGGTGGGGAAGGCCTGGAAGAAGCGCACGTCCGACCGACCCAGCTTGTCGGCATAGAGCGGCGCGAGGATGCAATGGGCCGAGCCCGTGGCCGGATCCTCCGCGACGCCCGAGCCCGGGGCGAAGAAGCGGTCGATCACGTCGAAGGCCGGATCATCGCTGTCGGCGCAGACCACGATATTGCCCCGGCCGCCGGTGGCCTCGCCCGCGATGCGGTGCAGGGCGGCAATGTCGGGATCGAGCCCGCGCACGGTCTCTGCGTGGTCCAGCACCGCGATCAGATAGGCGCCGGCCCAGACCTCGACGGGTTCGACGCCCAGAGCTTCGGCCAGTCCGTCCGGGACGGTGGTGCGCTTGGGCGGGTCGGCCGGGAAATCCATGGCGTAGCCCTCGCCCGAGCGCTGGACGATCAGCGGCCCGGATCGGCTGTCGAAGGTGACCGCCTCTGCCTCAAGTTCCAGCTCCGTGAAGAGCACATGCGCCGAGGCGAGGGTGGCGTGGCCGCACAGCGGGACCTCCATGCCCGGCGTGAACCAGCGCAGGCCGAAGCGGGCGGGATCGCCGGTCTTGAGCAGGAAAGCCGTCTCGGCCTGGTTGTTCTCGCGGGCCAGCGCCTGCATCCAACCGTCCTCCGGCCAGGCCTCGAACGGCTCGACCACGCAGGCCGGATTGCCCAGGAAGGGGCGCGGCGCGAAGGCGTCGACGGTCCACTGTCTCATTCAGAGGTTCTCCCGATCACCTTCGCCTCCGGCCAGCGGGCCAGGGCGGATTTCACGACGCGGTCCCAGCCGTGGGCCAGGGGCCGGTTGGGATTGGGCCTGAGCACCATGTCGAAGACGTCGTCCAGGCCGAAGGGGGCGGCGACGGTGATGCGGCCGTCGTCCTCCAGCCGGACCCCGACTGCGAAGGCCGGGCAGACGAAGCGCTCCAGCGCCTCGTCGGTCGAGGACAGGGCGGCGTAGGGCTCGCCGAACCGCTGTTCGAACCACAGGTGGACCCGGGCCTGGTTGCGGACCTCGACCTGGCTCTTCAGCGGCTGGTCGAAGGCCTCGGCGACGCGGCGGATGAAGACGTCCTCGGCGTCCCAGGAAGTGTCCGGGTCGAAGAAGCCGATGTCGTAGTCCTTCAGGCCGTAGCCGGGCTCGCGCCCGCTCACCGCGTTCCAGACCGTCTGATAGACCGCGCCGGAGAACAGCCGCCAGTCGGGCAGGCCAAGCCCCCGCACGGTGGTCATGACCCGCATCACGCCCGGACTGGCGCGCAGGATGTCGGCGAGGTCGTCAGCACGGGGAAGGTCGGCCATGCGCCTGTCTAGCGTGAGGTTCGCCAGACGCGCGAGGGACCTTTCGCGGGGCGCGGGGGTTTTCCTCAGGCAATCAGAGGAGAGAGCGAATGAACGATCGTCCCCGCCCTGACGAGCCCGGCTACAGCCGCGACGAGGACATGGAGGAGAGCCGCCTGAAGGACCGGCCGGCCGAGGCGGATCTCGACGGCGACCCGAACGAGGGCCGACCGATCCGCTACGCCCCCGTGCCGGACGATCCAGACGGCGTGCGCTAGGCGCGGCCGTCCAGCGGCCAGGCGTGATTGAGCGGGCCGTGGCCCCGGCCATAGCCGGGCGCCGTGCGGATCGCCTCTGCGACATAGGCCCAGGCGCGGGCGACTGCCTGTTCGACGGGCAGGCCTTGGGCGATCCCGGCCGCACAGGCGCTGGCCAGGGTGCAGCCGGTGCCATGGGTCGACCGCGTTTCGATGCGCGGGCCTTCGAGCAGGGTTTCGCCGGACGGGGTCAGGAGCAGGTCGACGACCGTGTCGCTCGGCACGTGGCCGCCCTTCACCAGAGCCGCGCGGGCGCCGAGGTCGAGCAGCCGTTCGGCCGCGCGACGTTGGCCGTCGAGGTCGCGGACCTCGACCCCGGTCAGGGCCTCGGCCTCCGGCGCATTGGGCGTGACCAGGGCGGCGCGGGGCAGCATGAGGGTGCGGACGGCCAAGACGGCTTCGTGAGGCAGCAGGGCGTGGCCGCCCTTGGCGATCATGACGGGATCGACGACGGCGGGCGCATTCGCTTCGTCGAGCAGGCGGGCGACGGCCTCCACCACCTCCACGGTTCCGAGCATGCCGGTCTTGATGGCATCCGCGCCGATGTCGGCCAGCACGACCCGCGCCTGGGCCTCTATGACCGGGACGGGCACGGGGAAGACGTCGTGGACGCCTGTGGTGTCCTGGACGGTCAGGGCCGTGATCGCCGTCATGGCGTAGGCGTTCAGCGCCGTCACCGCCTTGATGTCGGCCTGGATCCCGGCGCCGCCGCCGGAATCGGAGCCGGCGATGATCAGGACCCGGCCCTTCACGCCGGCGCTCCGCTGAACAGCTTCAGCCCGACGATGCCGGCCACGATCAGGACGATGCAGACCAGGCGCACGGCGGTGGCCGGTTCGCCATAGGCGAGGACGCCCACGGTGGCCGCCCCGACCGCGCCGATACCGGTCCAGACCGCATAGGCCGTGCCGATGGGCAGCCGCTGGGTCGCCACCCAGAGAAAGTAGAAGCTGGCGATCATGGCCGCGACGACGACGGCCGAAATGAACGGCCGCTGCGGCCCGATGAACTTGAAGCCCGAGGCCCAGGCGACTTCGAGCAGGCCGGCGAGCGCAAGCGCGCCCCAGGGGCCGAGGGTGAATCCGAAGAGGGTCATGACGAGGGGCTATAGCGCAGGAACAGCACGCGTGCGGCGCCCCAGTCGCGCGCGTCCAGCCTTTCGTAGCCGGGCGTCTCGATGTCCGGCTCGTTAACGCCGCGCTCGAAGACCACGATCGCGCCGGGCTTCAGCCAGTTTCCCTCGGCCAGACGCGCCAGGGTCTGCTCGCCCAGGCCCTGGGCGTAGGGCGGATCGAGGAAGGCCAGGTCGAAGGCTTCGCCCGCCGAGCCGGGGCGAACACCCAGGTCGGTGGCGCTCCTGCGATGCACGCGCGTGCAGCCGAACAGGCCGAAACTCTCCGCGTTCTCCCGGATGGCGCCGCGCGCGCCGTCGTCGGTCTCCACGAACAGGCAGAAGGCCGCGCCGCGACTAATCGCCTCGAACCCGAGCGCTCCGGTGCCTGCGTAGAGGTCGATGACCCGGGCGCCGTCGAGCGGCGCGGCCCAGGCGGCGTGCTCCAGGATGTTGAAGATCGCCTGCCGCGCGCGGTCGGAGGTCGGACGCGTCCCCTGACCCTCGGGCGCGGCCAGCGCGCGGCCCTTCAGCCGGCCTGAAACGATGCGCATGAGCTAGGCGGCTCCGTTCAGGATTGGCGGGGTGGCGGGCCGAAGCACACCGCCAGACCGCCAATTCCCGCCATTAACCGCCATTCGGGCGGGGCGGTTTGCGAGGACCGAGTCGGGGCAAGAGAGCATCCCGACATCTTAGGGCAGGCGAGGGCGACGGGGGAAACCTGCGCGTGAAAAAGACGCGAGCCGGGCAAAATAAGCCGTCTCGCCGATTGAGAAGCGGGCGTTCTTCGCCATCTAGGACGCAGGACGTCAGGAGAGACCCATGCGCTACCTTCACACCATGGTCCGGGTGTCGGATCTGGACGCCTCGCTACGGTTCTGGTGCGACCACCTGGGGCTCAAGGAAATGCGCCGGATGGACAATGAGAAGGGCCGGTTCACCCTGGTCTTCCTGGCCGCGCCGAAGGACGCCGAACGCTCAGAGGCGGAGCGGTCGCCGGAAGTCGAGCTGACCTACAACTGGGACCCGGAGGACTACACCGGCGGGCGCAACTTCGGACACCTGGCCTACAAGGTCGACGACATCTACGCTGCCTGCCAGCGGCTGATGGACGGCGGGGTGACCATCAACCGGCCGCCCCGCGACGGCTACATGGCGTTTGTGCGGTCGCCGGACGGCATTTCGGTCGAGCTGCTGCAGGAGGGCGCCCCGCTGCCGCCGGCCGAGCCCTGGGCCTCGATGCCGAACACCGGCGTCTGGTGACTCGCTCGTCCCGAGCGGGGTGGCCGTCCTCGGGCGATCCTAGCGCACCTCGCTGACGACCCCCAGGCACGCCCCCCACTCCCGCGGGATGCCGACGGGGATGACATAGCCGGGCGCGGCATGGGTGACGGTGGTGTTGGCTCCTCGGGGGCTCCCCGCGCCTCGAGGCCGATAGACACGCAGCAGGCGGCCGCCGGGGTACTGGACGCGGGCACGGTTGTCGTATCCGGCGCCTTCGATCATTTCGAGGGTCCGCTCGGCGCCCGTCTGATCGAGGGCCGCGAGGACCGCTTCGTTGTCCCCGAACACGTCTCCGCTGTCGGGCTGGCGCAGGTTCAGCCAGATGACGTGCCGCTCGGAGCCGCAAGCGGTGACGGTCACATCACCGAGGCGTCCGCTGCGGCGGTGGACATAGGGCTCGAACTGCGAGGCGGCGGCGTCCCAGGTGACCCCGGGCGTATGGCGCTCCAGATCGTCCCAAGACACGGCGTCGGCGCCTTGCGACGGCTCGCCGAAGCCGCGCACGACGGCGGCGATCGCCAGTGCCGCGGACGGCGCGGCCTGTTGCTCGGTCTGGGCGGCGGACACGCAGCTGCTGACCTGGTTGCGGTCGCGGCGGAAGGCCTCGGTGTCGGGCCCGCCAGGCGAGGGCCACGACAGAGGCTCCAGGCGGATCGTCTGCTGCGCCGTGTTCGACGGGCCGACCCCTGTCCCAATGCACTGGACCGCCAGGGCGCCGTCCGGGCCCTGCGACACCAGGACGGTGATCGCCTGGCGCGGCAGGGCGCGGACGCAGGCCCCGCGGCGATGTTGGTCATCCTCGGCCGCGCACCCGGCGAGGGCCGCGTCACCCGACGGCGCGACCGTGACGTTGAACGCGCCGCCGTAAGCGCCGCCATAGGCCATGGCCGCGAAGACCTGCTCCGGCCACGGCTCCTGAGGCGCGTCGGGACTGCGGACGATGTTTACCGTCGCCGCCTGCGGCGGCGGCAGGGCCCATGCTGCCGACGCTGACAGGCAGGCGCCGACGACCAACCCACAGGCGGCTGCAACTCTGAACCACGCCATCCGACTGACCCCCGAAACCCGGTGAATGAAGGTTTGCAGACTGCGCCGCGAGACGTCAGCCCCGACCGCCTGTATCGGTTAGAGTGAGCGCATGCACCCACGCAACCTTCTGATCCTGACCGGGGCGGGCATTTCGGCCGAGTCCGGCGTGCCGACCTTTCGGGCCGGGGACGGCCTGTGGATGGGCCATCGGTTCGAGGACGTGGCGACGCCCGAGGCCTTCGCGCGCGATCCGGCGCTGGTGCAGGACTTCTACAACCAGCGCCGCCGTCAGCTGCCCGGCGTGCAGCCCAATGCGGCGCACCGAGCTCTGGCCGAGCTCGCGGCGCGGTGGCCGGGCCGGTTCACCCTGGTGACCCAGAACGTCGACGACCTGCACGATCGGGCGCACGCGGAGACGCCGCCCGCCGACGGCTTCGAGCTGATCCACATGCACGGCGAGCTGCTGAAGGCGCGGTGCACGGCCTCGGACACGGTCTACGACTGGCCGGGCGACCTGGCGGCGGACGAGCCGTCGCCGCACCATCCGCAAGGCCGGATGCGGCCGCACATCGTCTGGTTCGGCGAGATTCCGCTGGAGATGGACCGGATCGAGCAGGCGTTGACCGGATGCGACCTGTTCGTCTCGATCGGCACGTCGGGCGCGGTCTACCCGGCTGCCGGCTTCGTCCAGGCGGCGAACCTCGTCGGCGCCCGCACAGTCGAGATCAACCTGGAGCCGACGCAGGGACGCTTCCTGTTCGACGAGGGTGTCTACGGCCCGGCCAGCGAGGCCGTGCCGCGGTTCTGCGCCACGCTCTGAGCGGGGTTTGCCGATGAGGGGCGTTGCGCCATCGTGGCGCATGGCCTCTGAGCGATTCCCGTTCGATCAACCCAACGGCCGCGCGCGCGGTCCCGTCGTCGCGGCGATCATCTTCGGCAATCTGATCCCGATCATCGGAGTGCTGTTCCTTGGCTGGAGCGCCGGATCGATTCTGATCCTCTACTGGATCGAGAACGCCATCGTGGGCCTCTACACCCTGCCGCGCATCCTGATGGCCCAGGGCGAGAACCCGGAAATCAACGGCCGACAGAACCCGCCCGGCCGCCTGGGCGCAGCGGTGTTCTTCACCGTCCACTACGGCATCTTCTGGATCGTGCACGGGGTGTTCGCCGGGGTCCTGGCCGCCAGCTTTCCGCGGGTCGAGGGTGACGGCCTGTGGACGGCGGGCAGCTTCGCCCTGGCGGTGTTGGCCATGGTCGCAACCCACGGCCTGATGTTCTGGCGGACCTGGATCAGGACCGACGCGCGCCGGACGGCGTCGCCTGTCGGTGAGATGTTCAAGCCCTATGGCCGCCTGATCGCGCTGCACGTGACCGTGCTGCTCGGCGCCTTCGGCCTGTCGCAGCTGGGGGCGCCGGCCTGGACCGTCACCCTGCTGTGCGTCGGCAAGATGATCCTGGAGCTCGGCGCCGAGACGGTGCTGCGTCTGTTTCCGGAACGGAAGGAGCCGGTCTAGACGGCCGATCGCCGGTATTATTTCGACAGTCGGACAACGGCTTAACCACGCCGCTTGGCTTCATTTTAAGCCCGGGGCCCGGAGGGTCAGGGACAGTGGAGACCGTCGACATGCCCCGTATCCGTACCGATCTGAAGGCGCTGGCGATCGCCTTCGTGTTCGCCGCCGCCTTCCAGTTCTTCTGTCTGCGAAACGGCCTGACGGCCTTGCCGGAGGGGATGCGTAGCTGGGACCTGATGGCGATCTGGCTGGCGGCGGCCGCCGCGATCTATTCGGCGGTGTTCGTCGCGGGGCATCTGGCCCTGAGGGCGTTGGGCGCAGGCAATCGGGCCTTCTACGCCGGACTTGGGGCGGTCTCGCTGTCGCTCACGCACGCGGCGCTCAGTTTCGGCCAGGTAGCGGATGCCTTCCTGAGCGGCGTGGGCTTTAGCCAGTTCATTCTTCCCGGCCTTCTGGGAGCAGCGTTCGGCTTTCTCTATGCCCATCGCGCCGGATGGGAGCCCGGCGAAGGCGGCGTGATCGCGGGCGACGACGACAGCCTCGTGGCGCACGGCGGCGACACCTATTTCGACGGGCCGGTGCAGGTGCGGACGTCGATCCCGGTGATGATCCTGGCTGCGGTGGTCGGCAGCATTCTGGTCGGATTGGTGCGCGGGGCCATGACGATCGGCTGGGAGGTTTCCCTGCTCGACGATCCGTCGGCTCGACAGGCCCTCGATCATGCATTTGACGCCTCGGCCTACGCCGGCTTGAGCATGGTCGCCATGGGAATCATCGGTGTGCCGGTAATGACGGTCGCCATCCTGGCCGGCCACTACCTTGCTCGCGCCTTCAGGCGGAACGACTACGGCGTCTACTTCGGCATTGGCCTGCTGGCACCGGTGATCCTGGCCCTGGCCACCATGTTCCTGTTCGCGGGCGTCGCCCTGATGATCGCCCTGCCCAATGCGGTGGCCATGGTGGTGTATCGCAAGCTCGCGGGACTCGAGCCTGTGCCTGTGCGCGAGGACATCATCGCCGAGCGGCCGCGTGACCTCGTCGGCCCTGAGCATCTGCAGCGGCGCATGTCTCGCGTGGTCGGCGGCCGGCGACTCTAGCCGGCCTGGTCGCCCGTCCGCCGGCTCAGGGTCAGCT
This sequence comes from uncultured Brevundimonas sp., assembly GCA_966210875.1. Lineage (GTDB taxonomy): Bacteria > Pseudomonadota > Alphaproteobacteria > Caulobacterales > Caulobacteraceae > Brevundimonas. The sequence continues at coordinate 8,452 of CBIHLR010000091.1, forward strand.
CGGACCCGGGCCGGAACTCGCTCGAGGGGGCGATCACCACCATGGCGTCGTCGCGCCGCCAGACGGACACCGCCAGCGGGAGCTCGCGCTCATCGAGCACGGGGGCGAAGCCGAGCGCACGCAGGTGGGGTTCGGCGGTTTCGGCGATGGTTCGAACGCCGCCTTCCGCGATACCGACCGAGCAGACCAGCAGGTCAGCACGCTCCCGGATCCTTATTGTCCCGGCGTGCGAGCCCCGCATCTCGATTTCGCTGGGCTCGGGCTGGCGGTCGGCGGCGCCGATGCGGATCGTGTCCGGCCAGACGTGGACCACACCGTAGCCGGCGCTCTCGGCCGCCGCGATCGCGGGCCACATGTCGCCGGTCTCGATGAAGGGACCGCAGATGTCGCGCACCACCTGCTCGGTGATCAGGCGGACGTTCATCGACTGGGCCGGCGCGGACACCGGCGCGCCGATGAGCAGGGCGGCGAGGGCGAGGCGCTTCATGGCCTCATCCTCGCTCCGATGCGGGCGTCAGGCCACTGACGCCGCCTGACCGGTCAGGCGTCGACCGTCACCACGCCGCGGCGAATCTGGTCGAGCTCGATGGAGTCGAACAGGGCCTGGAAATTGCCTTCGCCGAACGCCTGGTTGCCCTTGCGCTGGATGATCTCGAAGAAGATCGGGCCGAAGGTGTCCTGGGTGAAGATCTGCAGCAGCAAGCCGTCCTGTTCGGAGCCGTCGATCAGGATGCGGTTCTTGCGCATGCGGTCGACGTCGTGGCCGTGGCCGGGCAGGCGCTTGTCGATCAGGTCGAAGTAGGTCTCGATCGTGTCCTGGAAAGGAATGCCGCGGCGTTTCATCTCCTCGACGGTCTCGAAGATGTCGTCGGTGTGCAGGGCGATGTGCTGGATGCCCTCGCCGTTGTAGCGGCGCAGGAACTCCTCGATCTGGCTCTGCTCGTCCTGGCTCTCGTTGAGCGGGATGCGGATCATCCGGTCCGGCGCGATCATGGCCTGGGAGAACAGGCCCGTCGCCTTGCCCTTGATGTCGAAATACTTCTGCTCCTCGAAGCCGAAGA
>CBIHLR010000092.1:0-9507 GCA_966210875.1 uncultured Brevundimonas sp.
TCTACGACCGGATGCACACCCGCGAGATCGCCTTCTACGGCGGGCTGGTGAACCGGATGCCGTGGTACGCGGCGATCTTCATGCTCTTCACCATGGCCAACGTCGGCCTGCCGGGCACCTCGGGCTTTGTCGGCGAGATCCTGACCATGACCGGCACCTACCAGGCCTCGACCTGGGCGTCGTTCGGCGCGGCCACGGGGGTGATCCTGTCGGCGGTCTATGCGCTGACGCTCTATCGCCGGGTGATCTTCGGTGAGCTGGTCAATCCGCAGCTGGCCGCCATCACGGATGTGAACCGGCTGGAGCTGCTCGTCTTCGTCCCGCTGATCGTCGGCACCCTGTGGCTGGGCGTCTATCCGGCGGCGGTCTTCGACATCACCACGGCCTCGGTCGACCAGCTGGTCGCCTTCTATCGCGGCGCCATCGGGGGCTAGGGCGGACATCATGGAAATTTCGAACGCCCTTTCCCTCGCCCTGCCGGAGGTCATCGTCGTCGTCGGCGCGATGGTCGCCCTGATGGTCGGCGCCTATGGCGGCCAGCGCGCGCATGGTCTCGTCAGCCTGCTCAGCATCCTCCTGTTGGTTGCGGGCTCCGTCGCCGCGGCCATCGGCCCGCTGGGCCAGGCCTTCAACGGCGCCTTCATCCAGGACAGCCTGGCGGTCTACGCCAAGGTCGCGATCTATCTGTCCTCGGCCGTGGCCATCGTGCTGGCGCACGGCTGGATGAACCGGTCCAACAACCGCCGCTTCGAATATCCGATCCTCGTCCTGCTGGCCGCCGCCGGCATGAGCATGATGGCGTCCTCGGGCGACCTGATCTCGCTCTACGTCGGGATCGAGCTGCACTCCCTGGCGCTCTATGTGCTGGCGGCCTTCAACCGCGACGACGCCAAGGCCTCGGAAGCCGGCCTGAAGTATTTCGTCCTGGGCGCCCTGTCGTCGGGCCTGCTGCTCTATGGCGCGAGCCTGATTTATGGCTTCGCCGGCTCGATGCGCTTCGACGCGATCGCGGTCGCGGCGGCCTCCGAAGGCGGCGTCGGCCTGATCTTCGGCCTGGTGTTCTTGCTGTGCGGCCTGGCCATTAAGATCTCGGCGGCGCCCTTCCACATGTGGACCCCGGACGTCTACGAGGGCGCGCCCACGCCGGCCGTGGCCTTCTTCACCGCCGCGCCCAAGCTGGCCGCGCTGGTGCTGATCGCCCGCACGCTCGAGATGGGCTTCGATTCCATCCAGGACCAGTGGCGCCAGGTGATCCTGGCCATCGCGGTCCTGTCCTTCATCGTGGGCGCCTTCGGCGGCCTGATGCAGAAGAACATCCAGCGCCTCTTGGCCTACTCCTCGATCGCCAACATGGGCTATGCGCTGCTGGCCATCGCGGCCGGGACGGTCGTGGGCGTGAAGGCCATGCTGGCCTTCACCGTGCTCTACATGATCGACGTGACCGGCTTCTTCGCCGCGCTCATGGCGCTGAGCCGCAACGGCAAGCCGATCAGCCGGATCGAGGACCTGTCGGGCCTCAAGGTCGACCGGCCGGGCACAGCCATCGTCATCACCTTCCTGTCGCTGTCGGTGCTGGGCATGCCGCCGTTCTCGGGCTTCTGGGCCAAGGTCTACGCCTTCGGCGCGGCCATCCAGTCGGGACTGTGGGTGTTCGCGGCGATCGGCCTGGTGGCCTCGGTCGTGGCCGCCTTCTACTACCTTCGCATGATCAAGGTGATCTGGTTCGACCCGTCGCCGGGCCAGACCGACGCCGCGCCGCGTGACGCCAAGTGGATCGCCTACGCCTGCGCCGCCTTCAGCTTCCCGCTGGTGCTGTTCGCGCTCGGCTGGCTGGACCGGTTCTCGGGCGTGGCCGCGGCCTCGCTGGGTCTGGGGTGACCTACAGCCCCTGGCCCGTGGTGGCCTATGCGGAGCTGGACTCCACCAACGCCGAAGCCTGCCGTCGCGCCGACGCCGGAGAGGCGGGCCCGCTGTGGATCATCGCCGGCCGGCAGAGCGCGGGCCGCGGTCGCCGTGGGCGCGCCTGGAGCAGCCATCCGAACAACCTGTCCGTGACCCTGCTGATGCGGACCGAGCGCACACCGGCCCAGGCCGCGCTGGTCAGCTTCGTGGCCGCGCTGGCGGTGGCGGATCTGGCCCGGACCTATGTGCCTGACGCGGTCACGGCGCTGAAATGGCCGAACGACCTCTTGCTCGACGGCCGCAAGGCCGCGGGCCTGCTCGTCGAGTCGGGCGCCTCGCCCCGTGGCGGGCTCTGGCTGGCGATTGGGTTTGGCGTGAACCTGGCCTGGGCTCCCACCGACTCTGAGCGCCCGTCGACCAGCCTTGCGGACCACCTGGGGCCTGGCCAGACGGCTGCCCCCAGCCCGGGCACGGCGTTCCGTCGGCTCGATGAGGTCATGCAGGCGCGGCTCGCGCAGTGGGACCGCGAGGGGTCCGCGTCCATCCTAAGTGACTGGACCGAGCGGGCGACGGGCATCCCGGGGCCGTGCGCCGCGCGGCTTGGGCGCGAGACGCTGGAGGGCCATGCCGAGGGTCTGGAACCGGACGGAGCCCTGCGGCTTCGTCTCGGGGACGGTTCGGTCCGGCTGATCACCGCCGGCGACGTCTTTTTCGGAGCATCCGCATGAGCGCGAACCCGCGCGACGAACTGGTCTTCCTGCCGCTCGGGGGCTCCAACGAGATCGGCATGAACCTGAACGCCTACGGGTTCGGGCCGCCGGACGACCGGCGCTGGATCATCGTGGACGTGGGCGTGACCTTCGGGGACGCCTCGACGCCGGGCGTGGACGTGATCGTGCCGGACCCGACCTATCTCGAGGACGAAAACATCCTGGGCATCGTCCTCACCCACGCGCACGAGGACCATATCGGGGCGCTAGGCTGGCTGTGGCCGCGCATCAAGGCGCCGCTCTACGCCACGCCGTTCACGGCGTTCCTTATTCGCGAAAAGTTGCGCGACGCGGGGCTGCTGGACCAGGTGGAGCTGAACGAGGCGCCACTGGGATCAACCCTCCAACTGGGCGACTTCGAGGTGACCTTCGTCACCATCACCCACTCGATTCCCGAGCCGAACGGCCTGGCGATCAAGACCCCGCTCGGCACCGTCCTCCACACCGGGGACTGGAAGATCGACGACGACCCGGTGATCGGCGCCCGCACCGACGTGGAGACCATCCGTCGCCTCGGCGAGGAGGGGGTGCTGGCCATGGTCTGCGACTCCACCAACGTCTTCGTGGACGGCACGGCGGGTTCCGAGGCCGATGTGCGCGACGCCCTGGTCGAGCTGATCGGGAGCCTCAAGGGCAAGGTGGCCGTCGGCTGCTTCGCCTCCAATGTGGCCCGGGTCGACAGCGTCATTCGCGCGGCGGAGGCCTGCGGGCGCCGGGTCTGCCTGGTCGGCCGTTCGATGCACCGCATCACCAGCGCGGCCAAGTCGGTCGGCCTGCTCGCCGATGTGCAGGACTTCATCTCGGAGGAGGAGGCCGGCTACTTCCCCGACGAGTCGATCCTCTACATCTGCACCGGCAGCCAGGGTGAACCGCGCGCGGCGCTGAACCGGATCGCCGAAGGGACCCACCCGCATGTGACCCTGGGGCAGGGGGATTCGTGCGTCTTCTCTTCGCGCGTCATCCCGGGCAATGAGCTGGCCATTGGGCGGATGCAGGACAAGCTCGCGGAGCGGGGGGTGCGCCTCTACACCGAGCGCGATCATCCGGGCATCCACGTCTCGGGCCACCCGTGCCGGGACGAGCTGAAGCAGATGTACCAGTGGGCCCGGCCGCGCATCGCGGTGCCGACCCACGGCCAGCGCCGGCACCTGATCGAGCACTGCAATCTGGCCAAGGACATGCAGACGCCGGAGGCCGTGGCCCTGAGGAACGGGGACCTGCTGCGGCTCGCCCCCGGCATGGCCGAGATCATCGACGAGGTGCCGTCGGGCCGGCTCTTCGTCGATGGCGGGGTGCTGTCGCCAGAGGGGTCGGCCGCGCTGCGGGAGCGGCGCCATGCGTCGGTCGCCGGGATGCTCGCCGTGGCCGTGGCCATCGACGGACGCGGCAAGGTGGTGGGTGACATCGAGGTGCGCGGCGTCGGCCTTCCCGGCGACGCCGACTATTCCCTGGACGACGCGCTCGACGACCTCGCTGAGGAAGCTGACACCGCTCTCTCGCGAATGAAGTCCGAGGCACGCCTCGACGACGTGGCGGTCGAACAGGCGGTCGGCCGCGCGCTCAAGAAGGCCTCGCAGCGAATCTGGGACCGCCGCCGTCCGATCGTGGAGACCCTGATCGTCAGAATCTGAGGGGTCCGGCTCGCTTTACGCCTGCCTGGCTTTGAGTCAGAACAAGGCGTCAGGGGATCGGGAGGACACCATGTTTCGTCTGACCTTTGGGGCCATCCTGGCCGCCACCACCATCGCCTCGGCCGCCGCGGCCCAGGACACCTCCACAGCCATGGGAACCGTCCAGGCCTTCTACGGCCAGGCGACACCACCCCGCGCGGGTCTGGCCAGCTATTTCGTGCCTGACCTGGCCGCGGCCATGGAGAGCGATCTGGCCCGGCGCGACGGCATCCTCGCGCCGGACTACCGTTTCGACCTGGGCGAGAAACCGGGCGGCGACATGACCTTCAGCGAAGGCGAGTCGGAAAACGGCGCAGGCGTGACCGTGGAGTTCGACGGCGGGCGTGTCTTCGTCGATCTGTGCCGCCGCGGTGATGGCCAGTGGCGCATCGCCGATATCCGTGATCCGGAGGAATTCTGGGGCACGCGGGGCTACATGGGACTACACCTCGGCCGGGTGCAGTGCGAATAGGCCGTTTCTCGTTTCAAGTCGGGGGTTAGGGTGAGAGTTCTGATCGCGGCGCTGGCCGCCGCAACGGTCGGCTTCGGCCTCATGGGCGACGCCGCCGCGACGTCCAAGGAGACCTTCAGTCTCGCCCGCCAGACCAAGCCAGGCGGCCCGGCCCCGGCCCAGGGCGGCGGCGACGATTCCTGCCGTTGGGCCAACGACAACGAGTGTGACGATCCCGACATCGGCACCGGCGCCTGTCAGCTCGGCACCGACCGCTCGGACTGTCAGTACCTGAGGAACGGCGAAGCCGACGCCTGCCGCTGGGCCAACGACGGTGAGTGCGACGAGCCGGGCCTGGGGACCGGCGCCTGCGTCCAGGGATCGGACCGCACCGACTGCGGGGCGGTCTCGGACCTGCGCTTCCGCAGCGACACCTGCGCCACAGCCTTCAACAACGTCTGCGAGGAGCCCGGCGTCGGCAACGGCCGCTGCGAGGCGCGCACGGACCGCCGCGACTGCGTCGGCGCCGACCGGCCGATGACGATCAACGACCACTTCTTCGGCCACGACGACCGCATCTTCGTGCGCCAGCAGGAGTATCCCTGGAGCCTGATCGGTCTGCTCAGCATGGACAGCGGCGGGGCCTGCACCGCGACCCTGATCGGGCCCGACGTCCTGATCACAGCCGCTCACTGCATCCACGGCGACGGCGGTCGGCCCAATGCGGCCGCGGAGTTCCGCGCCAGCGACGGCCAGACGGCGCGGGTCACCTACTATCTCATCGACCGCAACTTCAACTACGAGCGGTTCAACAGCTCCGACGACATCGACCAGCTGGACTGGGCGCTCCTGCGGATCGACCGCCGGCTGGGAGACGAGCTGGGCTACATGGAGGTGTTCGACCTGGCGGGGCAGGGCGAAGCCCGTGCGCGTACTGCGGACCTCTATCAGGCCGGCTGGTCCTGGGACACGGGCAACGAGCGGCTGTCGGGCAACGAGGGGTGCCGCATCATCGAGGTGCACCGTGTCGGCACCTTCGCGCACCAGTGCGACACCACGCGCGGCGATTCCGGCTCGCCCTTCATGGTCAGGGCCTCCAGCGGGCGCTATCAGGTGGTGGGTGTGGATTCCAGCTTCAGAAGCGTCCCGGGCCGACCCGTCATGAACATCGCCGTCAGCGCCTCGAACTTCGACGACTTCGTCGACGACTTCCGCGCGGGCCGCATCGGCGATGCGGTCGGCGGCGGCGGATCCGGCGGACGGGGGCCGAAGTGATCGGACGTCTGAACCATGTCGGTGTCGCCACGCCGTCCATCGACGACAGCATCCGCCTCTACCGCGAGATGTTCGGCGCGACGGACATCACCGAGCCGTTCGATCTGCCGCCCCAGGGGGTGCGCGTCTGTTTCGTGAATCTGCCCAACAGCCAGATCGAGCTGATCGAACCCCTGGGCGACGACAGTCCGCTTATCGGCTTTCTGGCCAAGAACCCCAGAGGGGGACAGCACCACGTCTGTTTCGAGGTCGAGGACATCATCGCCGCGCGTGACGAGATGCGGGCCAAGGGCGCGACCATCCTGGGCACGGGCGAGCCACGCATCGGCGCGCACGGTACGCCGGTGATCTTCTTGCATCCCAAGGACATGGGGGGCGTGCTGGTCGAGCTGATGCAGCGCCCGGCCGAGGCCCACTGATGGGCCCCTTCACCCTGATCGCCATCTACTTCATCTGCTGGTGGGTGGTGCTGTTCGTGGTCCTGCCGCTGGGCATGAACCAGGGCGCTCGCGAGCGACCCCAGGACGGCGGCGACTGGGGCGCGCCCGGCAGGCCGAACCTGAAGCGCAAATTCATCACCACCACCTGGATCGCCGCCATCGTCTGGCTCGTTGTGGTGGGGATCATCTTCTCCGGCGTGATCACCCTGCCGGACATGTCGCGCACCTACTGAACCGGAGACCGCCATGCTCGTCCGCTCGCTCCTGATCGCCGCCTCGGTCCTGTCGCTGGCCGCGTGCAACCGGGGCGGGGAGACGGACGGCGTCGAGAGCGAGGCGTCGGGGGGCGCCGACGCGGCGGCCGCGGGGTTCAGCGGAACGCCGGACGAATTCGAGGGCGTCTGGGCGGCCGACTGCGAACAGCCTTTCGTCCGCTTCGAGGATCGCTCCATCCACGTCTATCCCGACGGCCAGACCTACGAGTTGAGCCGCGCCGCGGTCGAAGGCTCGAACCTGATCGTCGCCTACCAGTCCGGCAACGGGGCGATCGAGGAGACCTACATGGTCGGCGACGGCACCCTGCAACTCGTCAGCGGCAGCTACGATGGGACGGCCGTGACCTGGGACAAGCTGCCGATGGCGCGCTGCGAATAGGCGGCAAGCCAAGCCTTTCGTTGCGGACACGGCGGCCGCACGGCTAAGAGGTGCGTTCACCTCCTCAGCCGGACTCACCGATGCGCCTGTCGCGCTACTTTCTCCCCACGCTTAAAGAGGCGCCTTCGGACGCCCAGATCGTCTCGCACCAGCTCATGCTTCGCGCCGGCCTGATCCGGCAGGAGGCGGCGGGGATCTACGCCTGGCTGCCGCTGGGCTTTCGGGTGCTGAAGAAGATCGAGCAGATCGTGCGCGAGGAGCAGGTCCGCGCCGGCGCCGTCGAACTCCTGATGCCGACGCTTCAGCTGGCCGACCTCTGGCGCGAGTCAGGCCGCTATGACGCCTACGGCCCGGAGATGCTGCGCATCACCGACCGGCACGAGCGCGAGCTGCTCTACGGCCCGACCAACGAGGAGATGATCACCGACATCTTCCGGGCCTATGTGAAGAGCTACAAGGCCCTGCCGCTGAACCTCTTCCACATCCAGTGGAAGTTCCGCGACGAGCGCCGCCCGCGCTTCGGCGTGATGCGCGGCCGCGAGTTCCTGATGAAGGACGCCTATTCCTTCGACGTGGACGAGGCCTCGGCCCGTAAAGCCTACAACCGCATGTTCGTGGCCTATCTGAACACCTTCGCCCGCATGGGGCTGAAGGCCGTGCCGATGCGCGCCGACACCGGGCCGATCGGCGGAGACCTGAGCCACGAGTTCATCGTCCTTGCCGACACCGGCGAGAGCCAGGTGTTCTGCGACCGGCGGCTGGTCGAGATGCCCGCGCCGGGCGCGAACGTGGACTGGGATGACCTGCAGGGCATCGTCGACGAGCGGACCTCCATGTACGCCGCGACCGAGGAGATGCACGACGCGACGCGCTTCGAAGGCGAGACGTCGGAGGACCAGCGCCTGACCGCGCGTGGCATCGAGGTCGGCCACATCTTCTATTTCGGCACGAAGTACTCCGAGCCCATGAAGGCGTTCGTCGCGGGGCCGGACGGGCGGGACACGCCGGTCCACATGGGCAGCTATGGCGTGGGCGTGTCGCGCCTGCTCGGGGCCATCATCGAGGCCAGCCACGACGCGGCCGGGATCATCTGGCCGGACGCGGTCGCGCCCTTCGACGTCTCGGTGATCAACCTGCGTCCGAGCGACGCCGCGGTCAGCGCGGCCTGCGAGGACGCGGTCGGCAAGCTCGAAGCCGCCGGCAAGGCAGTCCTGTACGACGACACCGACGAGCGGCCGGGCGGCAAGTTCGCCACCGCCGACCTCATCGGCGTGCCGTGGCAGTTGACCATCGGGCCCAAGGGCCTGGCGGACGGCGTGGTCGAGCTGAAGCGCCGGGCCACCGGCGAGAAGGAAAGCCTGTCGCTCGAGAGCGCACTGGCGAGGCTGACCGCTTGAGCGCCCCGGAGATCAAGCCCGCCAAGCCCTTCTCGGCGTGGGAGCTGGGACTCGCCTGGCGTTACCTGCGGGCGCGGCGCAAGGAAGGCGGCATCGCCCTGATCGCCATCATCTCCTTCCTCGGCATCATGCTGGGCGTGATGGTGCTCGTCATCGTCATGAGCGTGATGAACGGCTTCACCTCGGAGCTGATCAACCGTCTCCTGACCGTCGACGGCCACGTCTATGTGCAGGGGCAGATGCTGTCGGGCGGCGGGCGAGAGCAGACGCTCGAGAGGGTCCGCAGCCAGCCAGGCGTCATCGAGGCTACGCCCCTGATCCAGAGCCAGACCTTCGTCACCGGCCCCGGCGGCGCGGCCACGGGGGGAATCGTACGGGGCGTCCGGCCGGGCGACCTTCGCGCATCGGAGTTCGCCACCGAGGGTCTAAGGTCGGGGTCGCTCGACGCCTTCGGCCAGGGCGACTACGGCGGCGACATCATCGTGATCGGCCAGGGCCTGGCCCAGCAGCTGGGCGTCGGGCCCGGCGACGCGCTGACGCTGCTGTCGCCTCAAGGAGGTGGCTCGGCCTTTGGCTCGGCTCCGCTTGAGAAGACCTATACGATCGGGGCGATCATCACGACCGGCGTCGCGACCTTTGACCAGGTCATGATCTACATGCCGATCGATCAGGCGGAGCTGTTCTTCGCGCGTGAAGGCCTGTGGGACATGATCCAGGTCCGCATCGAGCGGCCGGAACTGGCGCCTGAAATGACGCAGACGCTTCAGCAGTTGCTGGGACCGCAGGCCGTCGTGCTGGACTGGACGACCCAGAACTCGACGATGCGCGGCGCGCTGGCGGTGGAGCGCATCGTCATGCGCCTGATCCTCATGCTGATCGTGCTGGTGGCGGCGCTGAACATCATCTCCGGCATCGTCATGCTGGTGAAGAACAAGACCCGCGACATCG
>CBIHLR010000093.1:0-9482 GCA_966210875.1 uncultured Brevundimonas sp.
CGCCACGCGCTGTCAGGCCGCGTCGAACAGGCCGAGCTGGTCGCCGGAGCGGGGCGGGCGGCGGAAGGCGGTGGTGTCGACCTCGGTGCGGTGCTCGTTCAGGCCCAGGCGGCGGCAGGCGGCGGCGAAGCGCTGGGCGATCAGGTCGGCGAACGGGCCCGTACCCTTCATGCGAGACCCCCATTCGGGATCGTAGTCGCGCCCGCCGCGCGACTGGCGGACGAGGGACATGACGCGCGCCGCGCGGTCCGGCCGCGCCTCGGCCAGCCATTCGCGGAACAGGGGGCTGATTTCCAAGGGCAGGCGAAGGGTGACGAACATGGCGCTACGGGCCCCGGCCTCGGCGGCGGCCTCCAGCACCTGTTCCAGCTCGTGGTCGTTCAGCCCTGGGATGACCGGGGCGAAGCCGACCATGACCGGCACGCCGGCGTCGGACAGCTGGCGGATGGCGTCAAGCCGGCGGCGGGGTGTCGCGGCGCGAGGCTCCATGTCCCGCGCCAGCTTGGGGTCCAGCGTGGTGATCGACACCGCCGCCGAAGCCAGTCTGCGCGCAGCCATGGGCGCCAGGATGTCGATGTCGCGGGTGATCAGGTGCGACTTGGTGATGAGGCTGAAGGGGTGGTTGAACCGGTCCAGCACCTCCAGCACGCCCCGGGTCAGCTTCAGGGACTTTTCAGCCGGCTGATAAGGGTCGGTGTCCCCGCCGATGTGCACCCGCTTGCAGCGGTAACCCGGCTTCGACAGCTCCTCTTCCAGAAGCCGCGCGGCTTCGGGCTTGTAGAAGATCCGGGTCTCGAAATCCTGCCCCGGCGACAGGCCCAGATAGGCGTGGGCGGGCCGGGCGTAGCAGTAGATGCAGCCGTGCTCGCAGCCCTTGTAGGGGTTGATCGACCGGTCGAAGCCGATGTCCGGGCTGTCGTTGCGCGTCAGGATCTTGCGCGCCCGGTCGGGCATCAGCTGGGTGTCGACGCGCGGGAGGGCGTCCTCATCCGGCTCCGCCGTCCAGCCGTCGTCGAAGGCTTCCCGCTTGTCGGAGATGAAGCGGCTCGTCGCGTTCGAGCGCGCGCCGCGTCCCTTCACTTCGCCGGGCCTGTCCATCGCGCCACCCTAAGGTTAGCGCAGGAACAAAGCAAGAACATCAGGAGGCCGAGGCCGTCTCCACGGTCTCAACGACCAGCGGCGTCGGGGGTGTCGGTGACCGATCCAGGGCGAGCGGGATCACGGCCTGTCCGGCCACGACGGCGTCCAGGGTTTCGAGCCGGCCGCCCATCAGACGCTGATAAATCCAGTAGGCCGCCACCACGTCCTCGACGTACTGGCGCGACTGGGCCACCGGAATGTTCTCGATCAGCAGCAGGCTGTCGGCGTCCACGCCCAGGGCGCGGCGCGCGTCGAGGATCGGCCGGGGGCCGCCGTTGTAGGCCACCACGGCGCGCAGCAGGTCACCCTGGATGGCGTCCATGGCCATGACGTACTCGATGTAGTTCTGCCCGAGCCGCAGGTTCACCGCCGGATCCAGCAGGGCGTCGGGCTCGCGTCTGTAAATCGGGTCGCCGCTAAGCTCGGTGGCGGTCGCCGGCATCACCTGCATGATCCCGTAGGCGCCCGCCCCTGATCGCGCCTCGGCGTTGAAACGCGTCTCCTTGCGGCAGATGGCGTAGACCAGGGCCCGCTCGGTGGAGAAGCCGCCGAGCGGCTGCAGGTCGGGCAGGGGGTATTCGGCTGCGTCGATGCGCGTGGCCCGCTGCACGCCCAGCCGGTACGAGAGACTTTCGCCCAGGACGGCCCAGTTCAGCCGGTCCGCCGGCGTCTCGGCGCCCAGCGACCCGAGCCGCAGTTCCGCCAGGGCCTCCTCCCGGCGCCCAAGCTGGGCCAGGGCGGCGGTGCGGCGGGCGCGCAAGTCGGAGCCGGCGAAGGTGGCCGCCCCGATCTCGTCGATCGGCGGCGCGTCGATCACCACGACGTTCTCGGCGGTGGGAATCCAGGGCGCATTCAGGATCAGCGGCTCATAGCCCAGCTGCCGCATGGCGATCTGGCCGTAGAAGGTGTTCGGCCACCGGGCCGCCAGTCTGAGCCAGTCGACCGCCTGCTGCGGCCGGCGCGCCTGGGTCAGGGACCGGGCCGCCCAGTAGCCCGCCCCGGCGCGGATCCAGATGTCCTCGGACGCGTCGATGGCGACCCGTTCGAAGGCGGTGAAGGCGTCCTCGAACCGGCCCAGCCGGTAGGCCGCCATGCCGGCCACCCACCAGTCGCTGGTGATCCCGCCGAGTTCCCAGGCGCGCTCAAGGTAGCCGTCGTTGAGGGAGCGGCGCGCGGCACGGTCGGCGAGCACGCTCTCTGGCACGCCGGTATGGATGGAATAGGCCCGCACGCCCGCCATGCTCTGCGGCAGGCGGGGCTCCGGCGCGCCCGAAGGAATGCGGCGCATGGCCAGCGCATAGGCGCGCGGAGCCTGTGCGTGGTCGGAATATTCCGCCAGCCAGGCGGACAGTTCGTCGAATGTGGCCGTGTAGTCCCGGTGGAACAGGATCTCGAACTGCAGCTGGCCCAGCAGCACAGGGTCGGACGCGTTACGAGCGCGGTTGATCGCCTCGGCGAAGTCGCCTTGCCGAACGTCCTGGAAGGCGGCGCGATAGATGGCCTCGTCGTTCTCGCTGAGCGGGCGCGGCTCGGCCCGCGCTGCCGAGGCGAAGGCGACAAGGCTCGCCATAACGAGAATCAGGCGGCCGAGGGGGCCGCTGAACGCCTTCATCAATTTGGTCTCCGCCCCGTTCTGCGCGCTGGGAGTCTAGATTCTCAGCCTTCGGCGGCAAGGCGCGCGGACAGCGACAAAAGGTCCTGCCAGCCGCGGGCCTTGGCCTGCGGCTGACGCAGCAGGAAGGCGGGATGCAGCATGGGCAGGGCGGGGTAGGTCTCGCCGCCCTCGCTCGGACGCCAGTCGCGCCACTGGCCCCGCAGGGACAGGATGCCGTCCTCGGTCTTGAGCATGAACTTGGCCGAGGCTCCGCCGACGAAGACCAGCAGCTTCGGTCGCACCAGGGCGATGGCGCGTTCCACGAAGGGCGCGCAGGTCATCTGCTCGGTCGTGCTCGGCGTGCGGTTGCCGGGCGGCCGCCAGAAGACGGTGTTGGTGATGAAGACGTCGTCCTGCAGGTCGACGGCCTTGAGCATGGCGTCGAGCAGCTTGCCGGCCTTGCCGACAAAGGGCGCGCCTTGCGCGTCCTCGTCCGCGCCGGGACCCTCGCCGACGATGACGATGGGCGCGTCCGTCCGGCCGCGCCAGAAGACGGTCTGTTTCGCGCCCAGGCGCCGCAGTTCGCAGCCCTCGAAGGCGGCCACGGCCCGGGCCAGTTCCTCGATCGAATGCGCTGCGGCGGACAGGCGGTGCGCCTCGGCAATGGCCGCGCCGATGTCCTGGCCGGCCGGGGCCAGCGGGGACGGCGCCACCTCGGCGATGTTGGCCGGCCGGCGCACCGGCTGGGGCGCGTGCAGGCGGTCGACCGGCGCGTCCTCGACGCACACCTCCAGCCCCGCGTCGCGCCAGAAGGCGAGGGCGCTTTCGAGCGCGCGATCGGGCTGTGCCGGGTGGACGTCGGTCATTGCCGGCAAGGGATAGTCCTTGACCGCCTTCGCGTCACCTTCCGATAAGGGACCAAACAGGGCGACCAGACCCGAAGGACTTCAGGAATCATGGCCGAACGAACCATCGAGGGCGGCGCCCGCAACGCCTGGGAAGAGGCGGTGATCGACAATCTGCCGCCGCTGGAGGCCCTGACCGGCGTCGAGCGCGAGGTCATGGAGTACGACGTGGTCGTCGTCGGCGGCGGTCCCGCCGGCCTGGCCGCCGCGATTCGCCTGAAACAGCGCGCCGCCGGGGAGGGCCGGGAAGTCTCCGTCGCCGTGCTCGAGAAGTCCGCCGAGATCGGCGGGCATATCCTGTCGGGCGCCGTGATCGACCCGAAGGCGCTGAGCGAGCTGTTCCCGGACTGGAAGGACCGCGGCGCGCCGCTGGAAACGCCGGTCACCAAGGACCGCTTCCTCATGCTCGGCCCGCAGGGTGAGCTGAACCTGCCAATGTTCGCCTTCCCGGGCTTCATGCACAACGACGGCTGCTACATCGCCTCCCTGGGCAACCTGTGCCGGTGGCTGGGCGAGCAGGCCGAGGCGCTCGGCGTCGAAGTCTATCCCGGCATGGCCGCCAGCCATGTCGTCTGGGACGAGCCTTCGGGCCGGGTGAAGGGCGTCGTCGCCGGCGTCTTCGGCATCGACCGTGACGGCAAGCCGACCGGCGAGTTCCAGCCGGGCATCGAGCTGCACGGCAAGTACGTCTTCATCGCCGAGGGCGTGCGCGGCTCGCTCGCCAAGACCATCATGGCGCGCCACCACCTGTGCGACACGGCCGAGCCGCAGAAGTTCGGCATTGGTCTCAAGGAGCTGTGGCAGGTTCCTGCCGAGAAGCATCAGCCCGGTCTTGTTCAGCACACGACCGGCTGGCCGCTCGACGACAAGACCGGCGGCGGGTCATTCATGTACCACTTCGGCGACCGCTATGTGGCCGTCGGCTTCGTCGTCCACCTGAACTACCGCAACCCGTACCTCTCGCCGTTCGACGAGTTCCAGCGCTTCAAGCACCACCCGGCCATCGCCGAACACCTGGAGGGCGGCACACGCGTCTCCTATGGCGCTCGCGCCATCGTCGAGGGCGGCCTGCAGTCGGTGCCGAAGCTGGCCTTCCCGGGTGGCGTCCTGCTGGGCGACAGCGCCGGCCTGGTCAATGTGCCCCGCATCAAGGGCAGCCATAACGCCGTGAAGTCCGGCATGATGGCCGCCGACGCCGCCTTCGAGGCGCTGGGGACCGGTCGCGGCGGCGACGTGCTCGACGCCTACCAGGCCGCCTTCGACGCCTCCTGGGTGAAGAAGGAGCTCAACCTCGTCCGCAACGCCAAGCCGCTGCTGTCCAAGCTCGGCACCAGCCTCGGCGGCGCAGTCGGCCTGTTCGACATGTGGTTCGGCTCGGTCTTCGGCGGCCTGTCGCTGTTCGGCACGATGAAGCACGGCAAGACCGACGCGGCGTCCACCGAGGAAGCCTCCAGGCACAGCCCGATCGCCTATCCGAAGCCGGACGGGAAGCTGAGCTTCGACAAGCTCAGCTCGGTGTTCATCTCCAACACCAACCACGCCGAGGAGCAGCCGGCGCACCTCAAGCTGCTCGACCCCTCGGTGCCGATCCGGGTGAACCTGCCCAAGTACGGCGAGCCCGCGCGGCTCTACTGTCCGGCGGGCGTTTACGAGGTGGTCTATGGGGACGAGGCGACGAAGAGCGACCCGCGCTTCGTCATCAACGCCCAGAACTGCGTCCACTGCAAGACCTGCGACATCAAGGATCCGTCGCAGAACATCGTCTGGACCACGCCCGAAGGCGGCGGCGGCCCCAATTATCCCAATATGTAGGACGAGCCTTCGCGGATGACGCCGATTTCCCGATCCGCGCTCGCCGCGGCCCTGATCCTGACCGCCGGGCCGGCGCTGGCCGACCCGCCGCGCACGACGCCGACGCAGGGCTCCAGCTACGGCCAGTTTCTGGCCGGCCGCTTCGCCCTGAACACTGGCGATGGGGAGAACGCCTCCCGCTATCTCTCGGCGGCGCTGGCCGGATCGCAAGGCGAGCAGCTGACGCGAGAGCGGGCCTTTTCCGCGGCGCTGCTCGCCGGCGATGTCGCCACCGCGGCGAGCGTGCCGCTCGATCCGGCCCAGTCGCAGGCGTCGCTGGTCGAGGCGGGTCGCCTGGCCCAGGCCGTCCAGGCCCTGATCGACGGACGGGCCCGCACGGCCTACCGCGAGCTTCAGACCCGCCCGATCGGCGCTCCGCACGCGCGCGCCGGCGCCCTGATCAGCCGCTGGCTGGCGGCCGAGGCCGGCGATTGGAACGCGGCCGTGGAGGAGCCGGCCCCCACCGCCGACGCCCTGACCCAGATCTTCACCAGCTATCACCGGGCCCAGCTGCTCGAACGCCGCCGACGGTTCGACGAGGCCGAGGCGCTCTATCGCCAGCTGCTCATGGACGGCAACGCCGCGCCGCTGTTCCGGCTGCCCTACGGCGAGTTCCTCGAGCGTCGCCGCCGTCGCGACGACGCCGTCGCGGTCTATGACGAAGGTCTGGCCCAGGGCGCCGACCTGGAACTGAGCGCCGCGCGCGCGCGCGCTGCGGCCGGCGAGCGAGCGCCCGAGCTCATCGGCGTGCGCGAGGGCGCCGCCCAGGCCCTCTATCAGGCCGCGTCCGCCGCCATCGTCGCCCAAGCCTACGAATACGCCGTGGCCTACCTCCGTTTCGCCCTGGCGCTCGATCCGACCGACACCGAGTCCTGGGTCGTGCTCGGCCAGGCGCTGGACCAGATCGGCCTGAAGAATGCGGCCCGCGACGCCTGGGCCCAGACGCCGCCGGGCTCGCCCGCCTATGTCGAGGCGCGCGTCCAGCTGGCCCTCAGCCTCGAGGACGCCGGTCAGGGCGAGGAGGCCGTCCGCGTCGCCCGCGAGGCCGCCGCGCTCGGTATCGCCGAAGGCGCGACCGCCTTCACGCTCGCGGGCCTGCTCAACAGCCAGGAGCGGTACCGCGAGGCCCTGGAGGTTCTGGACGGGCCGGCGCTCGGCGAAGTCGCCACGGACTGGCGCGTGCACTTCCTGCGTGGCGCGGCCCACGAGCGCCTGGGCGAGTACGACCAGGCCGAGGCCGCCTTCCAGCAGGCGCTGGTGCTGGAGCCGAACAGCCCAGAGATCCTGAACTACCTCGGCTATCTCTGGATCGATCGGGGCGTGCGCGTCGACGACGGCCTGGCCATGGTCGAACGGGCTGTCGCCGCCGAGCCGGGCAACGGCGCCTATGTCGATTCCCTGGGCTGGGGCCGGTACCGCCAGGGCCGCCACGCCGAGGCGGTGACCCTGCTGGAGCGCGCCGTCAGCCTGGATTCCTCCAGCGCCACCATCAATGACCACCTCGGCGACGCCTACTGGCGCGTCGGTCGCGAGCGCGAGGCGCGCTACCAGTGGAACCGGGTGCTGACCATGGACCCCGATCCGGAGCTGCGCAGCGAGGTCGAGGCCAAGCTCGCCGGCGGGCTGGATCCCGTCATGGCCCACGTCGGCGAGCCGTGATCCTCTCCGAACTCGCGCCGGCCAAGATCAATCTCTTCCTGCACGTCGGGGCGCCCCGGCCGGACGGCCGTCACCCGGTGTGCAGCCTGGCGGTCTTCGCCGACTTCGGCGACCGGCTGCACGCCGAGCCGGCCGAGCGCTTCTCGCTCGACGTGACCGGGCCCTTCGCGGCAGGCGTCGGCCCCGCGGAGGACAACCTTATCACCCGCGCCTTGCGGGCGGTCGGCGCGCCGCCGATTGCGGTGCGGCTGGACAAGCGGCTGCCAGTGGCGTCGGGCGTCGGCGGCGGATCTTCCGACGCCGGCGCGGCCCTCCGGCTTGCAGGGCGGCTGACGCCGGGGCTCTCCCAGACCGACCTGGAGGCCGCCGCCCTCGGTCTGGGCGCAGATGGCCTGCTCTGCCTGCGTGCCCGGACCTGCATCGCCGAGGGGGAGGGGGAGGTGCTGTCGCCGGCCCCGGCGATGCCGGAGTTGCCGGCCGTGCTGGTCAATCCGGGCGTCGCCTGCCCGACGGATGCGGTCTATCGCGCCTACGACGCCGGCCCGGGTCGGTTCGAGGCCGACCGTCCGGATCTGCCCGAGGGCTTCGCGACGCCTGCTGACGTGGCCGCCTTCCTCGCAGCTCGGCGAAACGACCTTGAGGCGCCGGCTATCGGCTTGCAGCCGGTCATCGGCGAGGTGTTGACCGCGCTGCGCCACCGGCCGCAGACGCTCCTGGCGCGGATGTCGGGGTCGGGCGCCACCGCCTTCGCCCTGTGCGCCGACGCGGCGGCCGCCGAGGCTCTGGCCGCGGACCTGGCCTTCGACCACCCATCCTGGTGGGTGCGGGCAGGGCGTCTGAATCCGGCCTGAAAGCGGCGATTTCGCGCCCTCAGACAAGCTTCGCCACGCCTTGGCCACGCCGCGGCCAAGGTTCGCGGTCTTTTCGCGCCAAGGCGTCGCAGGCGCGGAACCGTGAACAGCGCTTTTGGTTGGAACTGTCACTTGGATGCGACACCCGCTGCGCGACGCCGCGGGCCGCGTTGAAAGAGGACACCTCCCCATGCGCAACCGCCTTCTCATCACCGCCTGCGCCTTCGCCCTGATGGGCGGCGGCGCCGCGGCTCAGGAAACCACCTCGCCGGCCACCGATCCCATGAACCCGCCGTCGAACACGACGGACGGCCAGGACCCTGCGGCCACCCCGACCGACCCCGTGCCGACCCAGCCCGAGGTCCAGGGCGCCACGCCCCCGACCACGCCGGCCGACGCCGCCACGCCTGACACGACGGCCGAGGCCCAGGTCACCGCCAGCGCCGACGGAAACATCGTCGAAGTGCTGCGTGCTCAGGGCGACTTCACGACCCTGATCTCCGCGCTGGAGGCGACGAACCTCGACGACGTCCTGGCGTCCGACGACAGCATCACCATCCTGGCTCCGACCGACGAAGCCTTCGCGGCCCTGCCGGCCGCCGAGCGCGAGCGCCTGATGGACCCGGCCAACCGCGAGGAGCTCCAGCAGCTGCTGCTCTACCACGTCATCAACGCCGACGTGCGCCGCGACCAGATCGAGAACCGCCGTGGCGCGGTCGAAACCGGCTCCGGCGCCCAGATCATGCTGGACGGTGGCGGCGGGACCCTGCGCGCTGACGCCGCGACCATCACCAACGCCGAGCTGCGCGGCTCCAATGGCGCCGTCATGGTCCTCGACCAGGTTCTGAACCCCGAGACTTCGCTCGCCGGCATGGGCGACGTGGACGCCGAAGCCACCACCGGCGAAGCCGAGGCGGAAGCGACCACCGAGCAGCCCTCGACCACCACCGAACAGCCGGCCACCTCGACCGATCAGCCCGCGACGACTTCTCCGGCCGTCACCGATGCGGGCGACGACGAGGTTTCGGGCACGGCCGGCGAGGCCGCTGATCCGATTCCCACCACGCCCCCGACCGACACCCCGCCGAACGACCCGGTCCAGCCGGACGACGAGGATCCGACGACCATCGAGCCAGAATAATCGGACCGATCACTCCGGAGCGCCGGCCGTCCCCTGGGCGGCCGGCGTTTCCTTGTCCAAGGCGAGGCTTCCGTTTTCGTGGCGCGGGCTCTAGGACACGGCGTCCCTCTCGCCCGCCGGAATCCCCGTGTCAAAAGCCGCCGAGCCGCTGTCCTTCCAGGACCTGATCCTGACCCTCCAGCACTACTGGGGCGACAAGGGCTGCGCGATCCTTCAGCCCTATGACGTCGAGGTCGGCGCCGGCACCCTGCATCCGGCCACCGTGCTGCGCGCACTGGGCCCGCGTCCGTGGAAGGCCGCCTACGTCCAGCCCAGCCGCCGCCCCGGCGACGGCCGCTACG
>CBIHLR010000094.1:0-9395 GCA_966210875.1 uncultured Brevundimonas sp.
GGCCTGGCCGCCGTGCAGATCGGCGAGCCGGTGCGGGTCATCGTCATGGACCTGGCCCGCGAGGGCGAGGAGCCCCAGCCCAAGTATCTGGTGAACCCCGAGATCACCTGGCGCTCCGAGGAGATGGCCGTCTACGAGGAAGGCTGCCTGTCGGTGCCGGAGTATTTCGACGAGGTCGAACGCCCCGCCCGCGTGCGCCTCAGCTACCTCGACTATGATGGCAAGCCCGTCGAGGAAGAGTGCGACGGCCTGTTCGCCACCTGCATCCAGCATGAGATGGACCACCTCGAAGGGGTGCTGTTTATCGACCACCTGTCGCGCCTGAGGCGCGACCGGGCCATCAGCAAGGTCAAGAAGACCGTGCGGGCCAAGGCCGCGTGAGGCGCCCGCCCGCCCTTCGCGGACGCCGCCGCTTCTCCCGCGGCCAGAAGGCGGGCGCGATCGGCCTGGGCGCGGTTCTGGGCGTCGCACTCCTGGGCGTCGTCGCCGGCCTGCTGATCGATCGCCTGCTCAATTTCGACGATCCGCTCGACACGGGCGGCGAGTGGGACGAGGGCGGCGGGGTCCACACCCGCTGGTATTGACGCCCGCCCAGGGCTAGAGCCGCGCCATGCGCCTCGCCTTCATGGGAACCCCCGACTTCGCCGTGCCGTCCCTGGCCGAGCTGATCGCCGCCGGCCACGAGATCGCGGCCGTCTATTCCCAGCCGCCCAGGCCCCGCGGCCGGGGCATGGTGCTCACGCCCTCGCCGGTCCACGCCTTCGCCGAAGGGATGGGCCTTGAGGTCCGCACGCCGGTCAGCATGAAGGCCCCGGACGAGATCGCCGCCTTCGAGGCGCTTGACCTCGACGCGGCCGTCGTGGTCGCCTACGGCCAGATCCTGCTGAAGGAGGTGCTGGAGGCGCCCCGGCTCGGCTGCTTCAACGTCCACGCCAGCTTGCTGCCGCGCTGGCGAGGGGCGGCCCCCATCCAGCGCGCCATCATGGCCGGCGACCGGGTCACCGGCGTTCAGGTCATGCGCATGTCCGAGGGCCTGGACGAAGGTCCCGTTCTGCTCAGCCAGACCGTCGAGATCACCCCCGAGGACACTGGAGCAACCCTGACCGAGCGCCTGTCCCACGTCGGCGCCGGCCTGCTGCCCCGCGCGCTGGCCGCGCTAGAACGCGGCGGCGCGGTCGAGACCGAACAGGTCGGCGAGCCGACCTACGCCCGCAAAGTCACCTCCGCCGAGGCGCGCATCGACTGGAGCCGCCCCGCCGCCGAGGTCGACCGCCACATCCGCGGCCTCTCGCCTTTCCCGGGCGCCTGGTTCGAGGTGACCGGCGACAAGGGACCGATCCGCGTGAAGGCCCTGATGTCTCGCATCAGCCAGGGCTCGGGGCAGCCCGGCGAGGCGCTCGATGACCGGCTGAAGATCGCCTGCGGCGACGGCGCCGTCCGCCTCCTGCGCGTCCAGCGCGAAGGCCGCGCGGCCCAGGAGGCCGAGGACTTCCTGCGCGGCCTCGCCGTGCCCGAGGGGACGCGGCTCGGCTGATGCCCCGCTATCGCCTGACCCTCGAGTACGACGGCTCCGCCTACAATGGCTACCAGGCCCAGGCCGGCCTGCCGTCGGTGCAGGAGGCCGTGGAGACCGCCGTCTTCGCCTTCTCAGGCGAGCGGGTCCGGCTCCAGGCCGCCGGCCGCACCGACACGGGCGTCCATGCCACTGGCCAGGTGGTCCACGTCGATCTCGAAAAGGACTGGCCCGAGCGCACCGTGGCCAATGCGCTCAACGCCCACCTGATCGAGGAGGCCGTTGTCGTGCTCGACGCCAGCCTCGCGCCGGAAGGCTGGCACGCCCGCTTCTCGGCGACGAAGCGGCGCTACCTCTATCGCATCCTCAACCGCTGGGCGCCGCCGGCGCTGGAGCGCGGCCGCGTCTGGCACGTGAAGAAGCCGCTCGACGCCGAGGCCATGCACGAGGCCGCCCAGGTGCTGGTCGGCCATCACGACTTCACCACCTTCCGCGACCTGGCCTGCCAGTCGAAGTCGCCGATCAAGACGCTCGACGAGGCCCGCGTCTGGCGCGAGGGCGACGAGGTCCTGCTGTCCTTCGTTTCGCGCTCTTTCCTGCACCGCCAGGTCCGCTCGATGACCGGCACCCTGGCCGAGGTCGGCGTGGGCCGCTGGTCCAGGGACGACGTCCAGGCTGCGCTCGACGCCAGGGACCGTCGCGCCTGCGGGCCGGTCGCGCCGGCCCACGGTCTCTATCTGGTCGGCGTCGACTACGACTGAGCGAAGAAGCCGCGGATCACCCGCGCGTAAACTCGGGTGATGGCGTGAAGGTCCGCCTCCGACACCCGCTCGTCGATTTGGTGCATGGTCTGGCCGACGAGGCCCAGCTCCAGCACGGGGCACAGCGCCCGGATGAAGCGCGCGTCGGAGGTGCCGCCCGTGGTCGAGGCCTCTGGCCGCACGCCGAGCTCCGCCTCCACCGCGTCCTGAACGGAGCGGGTGAACGGCCCTTCCTGGGTCAGGAAGGCGTCGCCGGAGTGCAGGAACTCGACCGTGACCTTCTGGCCCGAGGCGGCCTCGGCGGCGCGGGCTTCCTCCTCGATCCAGGCCATCAGGCTCGCGCCCGTGTGGTTTGGATTGAAGCGGATGTTGAACCGGCCCACGGCCTGGCCGGGGATGACGTTGGTCGCCGGGTTACCGACGTCCAGGGTGGTGATCTCCAGGTTGGAGGGCTGGAAGGCCTCGTAGCCCTCGTCCAGCCGCCGGTCGTTCAGCCGCTTCATCAGATCGACCAGTACCGGGATCGGATTGGCCCCCCGCTCCGGATAGGCCACGTGGCCCTGCTTGCCGGTCACGGTGATCCAGACGTTCAGCGAGCCGCGCCGGCCGATCTTGATGGTGTCGCCGAGCACGCTCAGCGAGGACGGCTCGCCCACCACGCAGGCGTCGATCCGCTCGCCCTCGGCCAGGAGCTGCTCGACCACCAGCTTGGTGCCGTGGGTCGCGCGGCCTTCCTCGTCGCCGGTGATCAGAAAGCTGAGCGAGCCCGGCGGCTCGCCCTCGGCCAGCACTTGGGAGACGGCCGTGATCCAGGCGGCGATGCCGCCCTTCATGTCGACCGCGCCGCGCCCGACGATGACGCCTTCGCTCATTTCGGCGGCGAAAGGATCGGACGACCAGGCCTCGGTCGGGCCGGTCGGGACCACGTCGGTATGGCCCGCGAAGCAGAGGTTGGGCGAGGCGGTTCCCCGCCGGGCGTAGAGGTTCTCGATCCCCTCGAAGGCCATGCGGCGGCAGGCGAAGCCGAGCGCTTCCAGCTCCGCCTGAACGAGGTCCATCGCGCCTTCGTCCGCCGGCGTCACGGACGGCTTGCGGATGAGGGCGCGGGTCAGCAGAACAGGATCGACAACGGCCATGGTTCGGCTCTTAAGCCGAGCCGCGGAGCGAGAGAAGGCTCATGCCCAAGATCGACATCGAAGCCGCGCCGAGCCGTGACGGCACGGCCTATCCGGAACCCTTCGATCAGCCGTGCCGGGCCCGGCGGCGAAGGAAGCTCGGGGACGCTGCGGGCCTCACCCAGTTCGGCGTCAACCGGCTGGAGCTGGATCCGGGCGTCTGGACCTCCCAGCGGCACTGGCACTCGGCCGAGGATGAGTTCGTCTGGGTGGTCGAGGGCGAGGTGGTCCTGATCGATGACGGCGGCGAGACGGTCCTGAAGGCCGGCGACTGCGCCGGATTCCCGGCCGGCGACGGTAACGGCCACCACATCGTGAACCGGAGCGACCGGACCGCCGTTCTGCTCGAGGTCGGGACGCGTCGCCCCGCCGAGGACCGTGTGGAGTATCCGGACATCGACATGACCTACACCGGCGGCGAGACCTTCTACCGGCGCCGCGACGGCACGCCCTATCCGGGAAGCACCGGCCGCAAGACGTGACCGACGCGCCCGAGGCCTCGCGGCCGGTCACACCGGAGACGGCCGAGGCCGTCCACCTCAGTCCGGACCCGTTCCGCAATCGGGACTTCCGCCTGCTGTGGTTCGGGCGGATGGTCGCTGTCCTGGCCATTCAGATCCAGTCCTCGGCCCTGCTGTGGCAAGTCTATGAGATCGCGCGGCGCGATCATCCGGTGGAGCAGGCGAGCCTCTATCTCGGCCTCGTCGGCCTGGTGCAGTTCCTGCCGCTGCTGGCCCTGACCCTGCCGGCCGGAGACATGGCCGACCGGGTGGACCGCAAGCGCACCGTGCTGGCCTGTATCGCCGTCGAGGCCCTTTGCGCCGTCGCCTTCCTCAGCCTGGCGATCCACGGCGCGCCGGCGTTATGGATGCTGCTGTCGGTCGCGGCCCTGTTCGGCGCGGCGCGCGCCTTTCTGGCCCCGGCCAGCCAGGCCATGCTGCCGCGTATCGTGGGACGTGAGGCCCTGCCGCGCGCCATCGCCGCCCAGTCCCTGGCCTTCCAGCTGGGCGCCATTGCGGGGCCCGCCGTGGGCGGCCTGCTGCTCGGCATATCGATCCCGTTCGCCTACGCGACTTCGGTGGTGATGTTCCTTCTCGGCGTGACCTGCATCGCCCTGATCCGCACCGACACCCGACCCCGGCCGCGGGAGGCGGACGAGAACCGCTTCCACGCCATGCTGGAAGGGCTGAGGTACGTCTGGCGGACAAAGATCGTGATCGGTGCCATCTCGCTGGATCTGGTGGTGGTGCTCCTGGCAGGCGTGGCCCTGCTGGCCCCGGTGTTCGCGCGTGACATCCTGCATGCGGGACCGGAGGGCTTTGGCCTGCTCAGGGCCTCCTTCGGCGTGGGGGCGCTGGTCATGGCGCTCTATCTGACCCGCTGGCCAATCCGAAAGCGCGGCGGCCTGTGGATGTTCGCGGCGGTGGCCGTGTTCGGCGCGGCGACCCTGCTGTTCGGCCTGTCGCGGACCGTCTGGCTGAGCGCCCTGCTGCTGCTCATCGGCGGGGCGGCGGACATGATCAGCGTGAACATCCGCCAGACCCTGATCCAGCTGGCGACGCCCGACGAGATGCGCGGCCGGGTCAGTTCGGTCTCCATGCTGTTCATAGGGGCGTCCAACGAGCTCGGCGAGTTCTACTCGGGCGTCATGGCCCGGCTGCTCGGACCGGTGGGGGCCGCGGTGTACGGCGGCGTCGGCGCCTTGGCGGCCACCGGCCTATGGGCCTGGATGTTTCCGAGCCTCAGGAAGGCGGATCGGCTGTCATGAGCTGGTGGCGGACGGGGGTCATCTATCAGGCCTACATCCGCTCCTTCAGCGATTCCGACGGCGACGGCGTGGGGGACCTGGCCGGGCTGGAGAGCCGGCTGGATTATCTGAATTGGCTGGGCGTGGACGCGGTCTGGATCACGCCCTTCTATCCCTCGCCCATGGCCGACTTCGGCTACGACGTGGCCGACTATTGCGGGGTCGATCCGCTGTTCGGGGACCTCGAGGCGTTCGACCGGCTGCTGGCCTCGGCCCATGCGAAGGGCCTGCGGGTCATCATCGACATGGTGCCGAACCACACCTCGGACCGGCATCCCTGGTTCCTGGAGTCGAGAGTCGGGCGGGATAGCGCGCGGCGCGACTGGTATGTCTGGCGCGATCCGGCGCCGGACGGAGGGCCGCCCAACAACTGGTTGTCCGTTTTCGGCGGCCCGGCCTGGGAATGGGACGAGGCGTCGGGCCAGTATTTCCTGCACTCCTATCTGGCAGAGCAGCCCGACCTGAACTGGCGCAATCCGGAGGTGGAGCGGGCGGTCTTCGACGCCATGCGGTTCTGGCTGGACCGAGGCGTCGACGGCTTCCGCATGGATGTCCTGTGGATGCTCGCCAAGGACGAGGCCTTCCGGGACAATCCGCCGAACCCGAACTGGCGGTCGGGGATGATCCCCTACCTGCGGCTCGACCCTGTCCACTCGACCGACCGGCCGGAGACGCTGGGGATCGTCCGGCGCATGCGGACGCTGATGGACGGCTATCCGGGCGAGCGGCTGCTGATCGGGGAGGTCTATCTGCCGGTCAGCCGGCTGGTGGCCTATTACGGCGACTGCGGGGACGGTGCCCAGCTGCCGTTCAACTTCAAGCTGATCCAGGCCAACTGGGAGGCGGGCGAGATCGACGCCCTGACCCGGCGATATGAGGCGGCGGTGCCGGAGGGGTGCTGGCCCAACTGGGTACTGGGCAACCACGACAACCCGCGCACGGCCAGCCGCATCGGCGAGGCGGCGGCAAGGGCGGCGGCCGTACTGCTGCTGACGCTGCGGGGCACGCCGACCCTCTATTACGGCGAGGAGCTCGGCCTGCCGGATGTCGTCGTGCCGCCCGAGCGGGTCAGGGATCCGTGGGAGCGCCGCAACCCCGGCCATGGCCGCGACGGCTGCCGCTGGCCAATGCCGTGGAGCGGGGAGGCGCACGCCGGCTTCTCGACGGCGGAGCCCTGGCTGCCGCTGCCGGACGCCTGGCGCACGGCCAATGTCGAGGCCCAGGCCGCCGAGCCGGGATCCGCGCTGAGCCTCTACCGCCGCCTGCTCGCCCTTCGCCGGGCCGAGCCGGCGCTGCATGCCGGCGGCTGGGAGCCGCTGGGCGTCCAGGGGCAGGTGATGGCCTATGCGCGGCAGGCGGAAGGCCGCCGGTTCGTCACCGCGGTCAACTTCGGCGGCGAGCCGGGCCGGTTCGAAGGCCTGGCTGGCGACATCCTGCTCGAAAGCGGGGCCGGAGCCGCGCTGTCCGGGGGTGTCCTGTCGCTCGGGCCGTACGGCGCGGCCATTGTCGCGGAACAAGCGAAGCCGTTCGGCGGTTAGCGGCTCGAATGCGCCGGCCTTCGCCGGCTTCGCCTGGAGACCGCTTTCATGAACGAACCAACCCGCTACGAATTCATCGGCTGGGAGCCGCTGCTGGAGGTCTGGGCGCCCAGGGTGCTGGGCGCGATCCTGATCCTCGTGGCCGCCTGGTTCATCGGCAAGGCGGTGAAATCGCTGCTGGCGCGGATGCTGAACCGGGTGCCGGGCGCCTCCAAGGTCAACGAGGGGGCCGAGCCGCGTCACACCCTGGGCGCGCGCCTGGGCGAGGTCGCGTTCTGGCTCATCCTGCTGTTCGGCGTGGTCGCGGCGCTGGGCGTGCTGAACCTGCGGGGCGCGGTCGAGCCGCTGAACACCCTGCTGACCAATGTCGCGGCCTTCATCCCGAGCATCCTCGGCGCCGCCCTGATCTTCTTCATCGGCTTCGTGCTGGCGACGCTCGGCAAGCGGCTGACGGTCGCCGCGCTCGACGCCGCCGGGCTGGATACCTGGGTTGAGAAGGCGGGCGTGACCCGCACGACCGGCTCCACCGGCCTGACGAATGCGCTTGGTACGCTCGTCTTCGCGGTGATCATCCTGTTCGCCTCGATCGCGGCGCTGCAGACCCTGAACATCACCGCCATCAGCGAGCCGGCCACGGCGGTGCTTACGACGGTTCTGGACGCCCTGCCGCGGGTGCTGGTCGCGGCGCTGCTGCTGGCGCTCGGTGTCTTCATCGCCCGCTGGGTGGCCTCGGTCATCGAGCGGGTGCTGCCGGCGACGGGCTTTGACCGCAGCATCTCGGCGGTCACCGGCCTGACCTCGATGGGAAAGGTCCCGGCCGATCCGGCCGCTCAGGCCTCGACCGGACCCGGGCCCTATCCGGGCGCTGTCTCCTCGGCCTACGCCGCCAAGATCAGCGGCGAGGAAGGCGTCCACACGCCGATGACGCCGTCCAAGCTGGTCGGCTGGGTCGTGGGTGTGGCCATCGTCCTGTTCTTCGCCATGGAGGCCCTGCGCCTGGTCGAGTTCGGCGCCGCCGCCGCCATCGTGCAGTCGGTGCTGGAACTGGCCGGCAGCGTGCTGGTGGGCGCCATCATCATCACCGCCGGCGTCGTGATCGCCGACGTGCTGGCCAATCTCATCAACCGGACGACCGGCGGCGCGGACCGCTTCGCCTCGACCCTGGTGCGCTGGGCGACCATCGCGCTGGCGACCGCCATGGGCCTGAGCTTCATGGGGATCGCAGACGAGATCGTGGTCCTGGCCTTCGGCCTGATCCTCGGTTCGGCCGCGGTGGCCGCGGCCCTGGCCTTCGGCCTGGGCGGCCGCGAATGGGCTGGCCGAATGCTGGAGAAGTGGAGCGCCAAGGCCGGTGAGATGCGCCGGACCTCCGCGGACCTTCCGCCGGACGGCGGACTGTAGATAGCGCGACCGTCTTCGAGAGCCGCCCGCCGGGAAACCGGCGGGCGGTTTTTGTTTGGGCGTGCGAATGCCTCCTCCGGCTTTCGCTCGGAGGTTGGGGAGGGCGGCGGAGCGCCGGACTTCGGGTCCGGTGACCGTGGTTGTGGAGTTGCGTTTCGACCAGAAGGACGCTCCGCCGCGGATGGTTTCCCGAAGCCCCTGCTGGGCGCCCTTCGTTAGGGGCTACGCAGCTGTTCCGGCCCCGGACGGCGGCTCCACGCACAGCGACGTGGACGCCGGACCCGACGGGTAATCCGCCCCGCCGCTATCTCCGCTCATCCGCATCCCGCCGCCCGCAGGGTCGCTGGCCATGCGCCCTCCCCGTGCGACGGGACCTGCAGAGTGTGCGGGCCTTTTCGAAGGCGGGCATTTCCGGCTCGATTTTTCGGCCGAACGCCCACATCTCGCGTCATCTCGGCCGCAGGCCTGAAGGGCCCGAGAGCCGGGACCTAAGCGCAGGCGGCCTAATCCCGCTTGGGCCCCGGATCGCTCGCTGCGCTTGCGTCCGGGGTGACGGCGAGCGTCGCGAACGCCCGCTTCGATGCGGGGACTCAGCGGCGGCGCGCCCGCAGCCAGCCGCCGAGCAGCACCATTGCGGTCTGCACCAGCAGGGCGAAGCCCACGATGGCGGGCAGGTCCCAGCTGCCGTCCCAGGCCGCGAGCATCCAGCCGCAGAAGCCCAGGCCCAGCACGAGCAGATTGACCGCACCGACCCAGTTGGCCGTCTGCATGTCTCTGGCTGCGGCGCCCGCCACGATCCCCAGTACCGGTCCCGCGAGGCACAGCCCCATGGCCAGGGCGCGGGCCCGGCCAAGTTCGCCGGGGTCGTTGAACAGTGTCAGTCCCCAGGCCGCCGCGACGCTGGCGCCGGCCAGGAGCAGGCCGAGGATGAGGCTGTGGCGGCTCATCAGTCCCGCAGCAGTTCGTTGACCCCCGTCTTGGCCCGGGTCTGGGCGTCCACTCGCTTGACGATGACGGCGCAGTAGAGGCTCGGGCCGCCGTTCGGGTCGGGCAGGGCGCCGGGGACGACGACGGAGTAGGCCGGCACCTCGCCGCGGAAGACCTCGCCGGTCGCGCGGTCGACGATCTTGGTCGAGGCGGACAGGTAGACGCCCATGGCCAGCACCGCGCCTTCGCGGACGATGACGCCCTCGGCGACCT
>CBIHLR010000095.1:0-9300 GCA_966210875.1 uncultured Brevundimonas sp.
ACCGGCTTCTTGTCGGCCGTCTTCCAGCCGCGCGCCTTCCAGCCGTGGATCCACTCGCTGATCCCCTTCATGACGTACTGGCTGTCGGTGTGGAGATCGACGCGGCAGGGGCGTTTCAGCGCCTCCAGCGCCATGATGGCGGCCATCAGCTCCATGCGGTTGTTGGTGGTGTCGGGCTCCCCGCCCCACAGCTCCTTCTCGTGGCCGCCGCCGGTCTGAAGCACCGCGCCCCAGCCGCCCGGCCCCGGATTGCCGCGGCAGGCGCCGTCGGTGTGGATGATGACGTGGGACAAGGGCTCAGGCTTCCGCCAGCACGCGCGGCAGCTTGAAGGTCACCGTCTCGCGCGCGCCGGAGTCCTCGGTGATCTCGGCGTCGAATCGTTCCGCGATGGCGGCGACCAGCGCCTCGATCAGCGGCTCGGGCGCCGAGGCCCCGGCCGTGACGCCGACAGTCGAAACGCCTTCGAACCAGGACCAGTCCACGGCGGCGGCGTCATCGACGAGCCGCGCCGCCTTCGCGCCCGCCCGTCGGGCCACCTCGACCAGCCGCACGGAGTTCGACGAATTCGGAGAGCCGATCACCAGCACCAGATCGCTTTCGGCGGCCACCCGCTTGACCGCCTCCTGGCGGTTGGTCGTGGCATAGCAGATGTCTTCCTTGTGCGGGTCCGGCAGGCCGGGGAAACGCCGCTTGAGCACGCCGATGATCTCGGCCGTGTCGTCCAGCGACAGGGTGGTCTGGGTGACATAGGCCAGGCTGGCCGGATCGCGGGGCTGGAAGCGTTCGGCGTCTTCCGGCGTCTCGATCAGGGTGACCGCGCCGTCGGGCAGCTGGCCCATGGTGCCTTCCACCTCCGGGTGGCCGGCGTGTCCGATCAGGACGATCTCGCGGCCGGCCGCGAAGTGGCGCTCGGCCTCCACGTGCACCTTGGAGACCAGCGGACAGGTGGCGTCCAGGAAGAACAGGCCGCGATCTCGCGCCTCGGCCGGAACCGACTTCGGCACGCCATGCGCCGAAAAGACCACGGGCCGGTCGGCCGGACACTCATCCAGGTCCTCGACGAACACCGCGCCCAGTCGCCGCAGCCGCTCGACCACGTGCCGGTTGTGGACGATCTCGTGGCGGACATAGACGGGCGCGCCGTACTTCTCGAGCGCGCGCTCGACGATCTGGATGGCGCGGTCCACGCCCGCGCAGAAGCCGCGCGGGGTGGCGAGGCGCACGCGGATCGGGCGGCGGGTCTGCAGGTCGGAGGTCACGCCTGTCATCTAGTCCCGACGGCCACGTCGCGCCAGCGGGGCTTCGCGTTGCGGCGCCTCTGTTTAGCCGCTATCAGGCGCAAGCGTCCCCCGTCGCCGGAGGGCGGCGGTTCTCCATGCCTGAACTCGGGGCCTACATGCGTCGTTTCCTTATCGGTCTGTTCGCGGCCGCCGTCGCCGCCTCGGCCGTCTCTCCCGCGGTTGCTCAAACGCGGCAGCAGGACCGCGACCGCGAGCAGGAGCAGCGCCAAGCCGAGCGCGAGCGCCGCGACGACGAATTCAACCTCACGCCCGCCCCTCTGCGTGAACGGCCTAACGCCGGGCCCTGCCCCTTCGTCCGCATCCTCTACGACGCCGCGCGCTATGTGGAGTTCGAGGGCGGTCAGCAGGCCTCTTCGGCCGTCGGCTTCACCGGCGAGATCGAGGGCGTCGAGGCGGACTGCCGCTACCGCGAGGCGGACCCGATCGAGATCGAGATGGAGATCCTGTTCCACCTCGGCCGCGGCCCGCAGGCCGAGGGTGACAGCCGCACCTATCGCTACTGGGTGGCGGTGACCGAGCGGAACAGCGCCATCCTGGCCAAGCAGTATTTCGACCTCCCGGTCTCCTTCGAGCCGGGCGAGGACCGGACTATGGTGCGCGAGCGCCTGGAGGGCATCACCATCCCGCGCTCCGACATCGCGGTCAGCGGATCGAGCTTCGAGGTTCTGGTGGGCTTCGAAGTCACGCCGGAAATGGCCGAGTTCAACCGCGCGGGCGCCCGCTTCCGGATCGACGCGGGCACGCAACCGGGACAATGAGCGACCTCAAGACCCGGCTGGGCGAAGCGGTCGCGGCCGCCTTCGCCGCCGAAGGCCTGTCCGAGACCCTGGCGCGCGTGACGCCGTCGGACCGCCCTGACCTCGCCGACTTCCAGTCCAACGGCGCCCTCGCCGCCGCCAAGCAGGCCGGCGCCAATCCGCGCGAGCTGGCCGCCAGACTGGCCGCGCGCCTGGAGGACCGGCCGGAGATCGCCTCGATCGAGGTGGCCGGGCCCGGCTTCATCAACATCCGTGTCTCGGATCAGGCCCTGGCCGAACGCGCCCTCGAACTCGCGGTCGACGAACGGGCCGGCGCCGCCCCGGTCGCCGAGCCGCGCCGGGTGGTCGTCGACTACGCGGGGCCGAACGTGGCCAAGACGATGCACGTCGGCCATCTGCGCTCCTCGATCATCGGCGAGAGCCTGAAGCGCATCTTCCGCTTCCGCGGCGACACCGTCTGGGGCGACGCCCACTTCGGCGACTGGGGCTTCCAGATGGGGCTCCTGATCACCGCCCTGATCGACGAAGGCCGCGGCGCGGCTTTCGAAGGCGACGGCCCCTACCCCGCCGAAAGTCCTGTGACCCTGGCGGATCTTGAGCGCCTCTATCCGGCGGCGGCCGCCCGCGCCAAGGAAGACACGGCCTTCCGCGACCGCGCCCGCAAGGCGACCGCTGAACTGCAGGGCGGCCGAGCCGGCTATCGCGCCCTGTGGAAGCACATGCACGACGTCTCGATGCAGGCGCTGCAGCGCGACTTCGGCGCGCTGGGGGTCACCTTCGACCTCTGGAAGGGCGAAAGCGACGCCGACCCCTTGATCCCCGGCATGGTCGAGGACCTCCAGGCCAACGGGCTGCTGGTCGAGGATCAGGGCGCGCGCGTCGTCCATGTCGCCCGCGAGGGCGAGACCAAGAAGAAGAAGCTGCCCGATGGTTCGGTCGTGGTGGTCCCCTCGCCCGATCCCCTGCTGGTGGTGTCGTCAGAGGGCTCGGCCATGTACGGGACCACCGACCTCGCCACGATCCTGGATCGCCGCAACGAACAGGCCTTCGACCTCTGTCTCTACGTCGTCGACCAGCGCCAGGCTGATCACTTCGAACAGGTGTTCCGCGCCGCCTATCTGGCGGGCTACGCCGCCGAGGGCTCGCTGGAGCACCTCGGCTTCGGCACGATGAACGGGCCGGACGGCAAGCCCTTCAAGACCCGCGAAGGCGGCGTCCTCAAGCTCGCGGACCTGATCGAGATGACACGCGACAAGGCGCGCGCGCGTCTGCATGAGGCGGGTCTGGGCGAGGACCTGTCGCCCGCGGAATTCGAGGACATCGCCGCCAAGGTGGCCGTCGCCGCGCTGAAGTTCGCCGATCTCTCGAACTGGCGCGGCACCAGCTACGTCTTCGACCTGGACCGCTTCACCAGCTTCGAGGGCAAGACCGGGCCGTACCTGCTGTATCAGGCCGTCCGCATCAAATCCCTGCTGCGCAAGGCCGAGGCCGAGGGCGCGGCCGCCGGCGAGATCGTCATCGCCGAGCCCGCCGAGCGCGACCTGGCTCTGACGTTGGACGCCTTCGCCCAGGCGATCGAGGAAGCCTACGACCGCCGTGGTCCCAACGCGGTGGCCGAGCACGCCTACCGCCTCGCCCAGAGCTTCTCGAAGTTCTATGCGGCCTGCCCTGTCCTGGCCGCGGGCCACGAAGCGACACGGCCCTCCCGCCTCGCGCTGGCCGAGGCGACCCTGCGCCAGCTCGAGACCGCGCTAGACCTCCTGGGCATCGACACGCCCGACCGGATGTAGCCAAGCTTGCCAGCCATCAAGAACGCTGGCTAAGCTGAGGTATCGGGAGGGAAAATCGATGTTCAGACTCGCCATTCTGGCTGCCGCCGCAGCCGCGCTCACCGCCACGCCCGCCATTGCGGAAATCCGCGTCTGTGAGACGACCCTGCGCGGACCCGCCGGCGAGCACACCATCCGCGTGGAGGTGGAGGACGGCCGGATCATCTACGGCGACGCCGTCTGGGCCCCGCCGCGCCAGGGCGCGCGGGCCAATGTCGAATTCCCGCGCCTGGAGCTGAACTATGGGATCACCGACTTCGAAACAGGGGCACGGACGCCGCTTCGCTACGTGACGGTTCTCCATGCCGTTCGGATGACGCGAACGACGGCCGACACCGCAGAGGTCACCCTGGCGCCGTACACCCAGCCGGGGGCCGTCAGGGACTGGCCGTTCTTCGCGCGCGCCCGCAACGCCGAAGACACGCGCTACCGCAACTCAGAGCGTATCGGCGGCAGCGTCCACTTCATGACGCCGGAAGCGCTGCAGATCGCCCAGACCGCGCCCCAGATAGAGACCTCGGTGGTGAACAACCTCAACGAGCAGATGGCCAACGGGGTCTTCCTCATGGTCCACCGCGTGGCGGCGGACGCCCTTTTTGACCGAGCCTTCCAGGACCTTTCCGACGAACTGGCCAACCCGTCGCGCTGCCGGCTCCTGCGTCACGACGAATGGTCTCGCGCTCAAGGCGTCACGCAGGAGAGTATGGCCATATACTAAGGGCGCCCGTAGCTGCTCGTCGGGACGTCCCTGGAGACCAAGATGACCGACCTCAGCGCCTTCATCGCCGGCCTGCCCAAGGCCGAGCTCCACCTGCACATCGAAGGCTCACTTGAGCCCGAGCTGATGTTCGAGCTGGCCCAGCGGAACGGGGTGGCCATCCCGTTCGACAGCGTCGAGGCGGTTCGGGCGGCCTATGACTTCTCCAACCTGCAGGACTTCCTCGACATCTACTACGCCGGGGCGAACGTGCTGCTGACCCGCCAGGACTTCGAGGACCTGGCCTTCGCCTATTTCAAGCGCGTCGCCGCCGACAACGTCCGGCACGCCGAGATCTTCTTCGATCCCCAGACCCACACCGACCGCGGCGTGCCGTTCGGCGTGGTGGTCGAAGGCCTGATCGCGGGGATGGAGCGCGCCCGGGCGGAGTTCGGGATCACCTCCGGCCTGATCCTCTGCTTCCTGCGTCACCTGTCGGAGGAAGAGGCCTTCGCCACCCTGGCCATGGCCGAGCCCTATCTGCACCACTTCATCGGCGTGGGTCTGGACTCTTCCGAGGTCGGACACCCGCCGTCCAAGTTCCAGCGCGTCTTCGCCCGCGCCCGCGAACTGGGCCTGAAGCTCTGCGCCCACGCCGGCGAGGAGGGCCCGCCCGAATATGTGCGCGAGGCGCTGGATCTGCTGGACATCGACCGCATGGACCACGGCAATCGCTCCATGGAGGACGAGGCCCTAGTCGCGCGCCTGGTCACCGAGCGGATGACCCTCACGGTCTGCCCGCTGTCGAACCTCAAGCTGTGCGTGGTGAAGAACCTGAGGGACCATCCGGTCCCGCAGATGCTCAGGCGTGGCCTGCACGTGACCCTCAACTCGGACGATCCGGCCTATTTCGGCGGCTATGTGAACGACAACTACGTCGCTCTGGCCAAAGCCGTCGGGCTGACGCGGGAGCAACTGACGCAGATCGCCATCAACAGCTTCGAGGGCTCGTTCCTGCCCGAGGACGAGAAGGCCCGGCACATCGCCGCGGTGAAGGCCTACGCGGGCTAGCTCACGCCTCCGGCCACAGGTCGACGACCTTTCCGTCCGGCGTGCGCGGCGTCCACTTCTGCGGCGCATAGCGCGGCCCCACGTCGCGATAGCGCCGCCGCGCCCGGATGACCGAATGCAGGGTGTCCGCCAGCTCCAGCACCTGGTCGTCGCTGAGCCGGTGCATCATCGCCAGCAGGCACACCTCGAGCCGGGCGAAGGAGCCGGCGCTGAGGCCCGCGGGGGATTCGAAGGGCTTTCGGGACATCGTCGCTCCGCGAGAACGATCGTAAACGTCCTTATAGGCCCATTAGCCACGCGCGGCCCTGTGGACGGGCCCTTTAGCTGTGGAGGGTAACCATCCTCAGGCGGCCGCCACCTGATCGACCTCGTTCGCCGAACCGAGCACGATCGGAATACGCTGGTGCAGCTGCGTCGGCTCGACGTCGAGGATGCGCTGGACGCCGTCGGTCGTGGCCTTGCCGCCGGCCTGTTCGACTAACAGCGCCATCGGATTGCCCTCGTACATGAGGCGCAGCTTGCCGGGCTTGTTCGGCTCGCGCTTGTCCCACGGATAGAGGAACACCCCGCCGCGCATCAGCACGCGGTGGACATCCGCCACCATCGCCGCGACCCAGCGCATGTTGAAGTTCTTCCCGCGCGGACCCTCGGCGCCCTGGAGGCAGCCGTCGATGTAGCGCTGGACGCCCTCGGCCCAGTGGCGGCGGTTCGACATGTTGATGGCGAACTCCTTGCAGTCCGCCGGGATGGTCACCGTCTCGTGCGTCAGCAGCCACCGGCCGTCCGGCGCCAGGGTGAAGCCGACCACGCCCTTGCCCACCGTCAGCACCAGCATCGTCTGGGCGCCGTAGAGGACATAGCCAGAAGCCAGCTGGTTGCGGCCCGGCTGCAGGAAGTCGGCCTCCGAGGGCGCGGCGCTCGGCGACCTCAGGATCGAGAAGATCGTCCCCACCGGCGCGTTGATGTCGATGTTGGACGAGCCGTCGAGAGGGTCGAACAGCACCAGGAAACCACCCTGCGGGTTCGAGGCCGGCTGAACGGTGTCCATCTCTTCGGACGCCACGCCCGCGACGCGCGGACAGGCCAGCAGCGCCTCGGTCAGCATGTCGTTGGTGATGACGTCGAGCTTCTTCTGCTCCTCGTCCTGGACGTTGACCGCGCCCGAGGCCCCCAGCACGCCCGTCAGAGCGCCGCCGGCGACGACGTCGGAGATCTCCGCGCAGGTCCGGCCGATCACCGCCAGAACCTCGGCCAGATCCGCGGGCGCGGCGGCGTCCTTTAACCAGGCGTCGAAGGCGGCGGGTTGGGCGGTCATGGTCTTGTTCCTGGGCGACTTCGCGGTGTGGGGCTGTCTAGGCGCGGAAACGTCGCCGCGACAAGGCCTCGCGCTTGACTTGCCCGATGAGTCGGGGCCTTTGGAGCCGCTCTCGCGGGAGAGACCGGCGGTCCTGACGGATGCGGCCGGAGCCGAAGGCGCAACCGCCCCGGAAACGCTCAGGCAAAAGAACCGCGCGGGCTTGGACGGACGCTGGAAAGTCGCCGCTTTGGCGCGCCGAAGGAGCAAGGTGGGGGTTCCCCCGCCGGAATCTCTCAGGCTTCAGGACAGCGGGGGCGCTTTTCCGGCGGGTGACCGTCTGCGCAAGCGACCGCGAGAGTCTGAATGGCCGACGAAACGCTCAGGACCACCCCGCTCAACGCCAACCACCGGGCGCGCGGCGCGCGCATGGTCGGCTTCGGCGGCTATGACATGCCGGTCCAGTACGAGGGCGTCCTGGCCGAGCACCGCTGGACCCGCGAGCACGCCGGCCTGTTCGACGTCTCCCACATGGGCCAGTGCAAGATCACCGGCGCCGACGCCGTCGCCCAGTTCGAACGCTTCGTCCCGGGCGACTACGCCATCCTGAAGGAAGGCCGCCAGAAGTACTCTCTGCTGCTCAACGATGAGGGCGGGATCATGGACGACCTGATGGCCGGCCGCCCCGATCACGACGGCCTTTTCGTCGTCGTCAACGCCGGCAACAAGGAGGCCGACTTCGCCTTCCTGAAGGCCAACCTCGAGGGTGACGCCAAGCTGACGGTTCTGGATGATCGGGCCTTGATCGCCATCCAGGGCCCCGAGGCCGCCGAGGTCATGGCCGCGCACGAGCCGCTGCTGGCCGAGATGGGCTTCATGGACACCGCGCGGCTCATGCTGTTCGGCGTCGACGCCTATGTCTCCCGCTCGGGCTACACCGGCGAGGACGGCTACGAGATCTCCGTGCCCGCCGACCAGGCCGAGCGCATCTGGAACACGATCCTGGAAGACGCCCGGGTCAAGCCGATCGGACTGGGCGCACGTGACTCCCTGCGGCTCGAGGCCGGGCTGCCGCTGCACGGCCACGACATCGACGCCACGACCTCGCCGGTCGAGGGCGCCCTGACCTTCGCCATCTCCAAGAGCCGCAAGGAGCGCCGCGATTTCGCCGGCGCCGAGCGCATCCTGTCCGAACTCGACAGCGGCCCGTCGCGCGTCCGCGTCGGCCTGTCGGTCAAGGAAGGCGCCCCGGCCCGCGAGGGCGCCGAGATCGCCGACGCCGACGGAAACGTCATCGGCAAGGTCACCTCGGGCGGCCCGTCGCCGACGCTCGGCCGCAACATCGCCATGGGCTACGTCCCTCCGGCCTTCTCGGACCTCGGGACCGAGCTGAAGGTCATCGTGCGCGGCAAGCCCGCCGCCGCCGAAGTGGTGGCCATGCCGTTCGTGGCGCAGCGCTATTACAGGAAGCCGAAGTGACGGCTTTCAACATCGTCACCCTCGGGCCTGACCCGAGGGTCGGACGCTCCGTCGCAGGATGCGTCAATACTTCAACCGGCCTGCAAGCTGCGGGTCTGATCCTCGGGTCGAGCCCGAGGATGACGAGCTAAAGGGAGAGGAACCCCATGCGCTTCACCAAGGATCACGAGTGGGTTCGCCTCGACGGCGACGTCGCCACCGTCGGCATCTCCAAGCACGCCGCCGACGCGCTGGGCGACGTGGTCTTCGTCGAGACCCCCGAAGCCGGCAAGACCGTCACCCAGGGCGACAGCTTCGCCGTGGTCGAGAGCGTCAAGGCCGCCTCGGACGTCTACGCCCCGGTCTCCGGCGAGGTGATCGAAGGCAACGACGCCCTGGCCTCGGCCCCCGAGACGGTCAACGCCGACCCGCAGGGCGACGGCTGGTTCGCCAGGATCCGCGTCTCGGACGCGTCCCAGCTGGACGCCCTGATGGATCAGGCGGCCTACGACGACTACCTGAAGTCGCTTTAACCCTTGCCGTCACCCCGGACGGCGCGAAGCGACGATCCGGGGCCTAAAGGGCGGCGGAGACGCCGAGCTTGGGTCCCGGCTCTCCGCCTTCGGCTCCGGCCGGGATGACGAGGATCGATGATGGCCCACACCTACACCGCCCATGTCGCCTGGAGCGCCGATGCGGAGGACCACCGCACCGGCCGCTATTCGCGCCGTCACGAGTGGCGCTTCGACGGTGGGGCGGTGGTGCCGGGCTCCTCGGCGCCGCCGGTGCCCGGCTCGGACCCGTCGGCCGTCGATCCGGAAGAGGCCCTCGTGGCCGCCGTCTCGGCCTGCCACATGCGAACGGCCTCGGCATGCTCGTCCACCAGGGCGC
>CBIHLR010000096.1:0-9273 GCA_966210875.1 uncultured Brevundimonas sp.
CGGCGCCGCCGTCATCTGCGTCACCCACGACCCCCGCCTCGAAGCCTGGGCGGACCGGGTGATCAAGATGGAGGACGGCCGAATCCTGTCCGACGAGAAACGCAAGCCCGATCCCAACCCCGCGCCCCTGGCGCACTGACGACTTCTTCTAGGAAACGCCCCTGATGCCCCGCTTTCTGAAGCGCCCCTGGTTCTGGATCGCCGTCGTGGTCCTGCTCGTCGTCGTGGTCGGCGGCTTCATGATGACGCGCGCGGGTGCGGCCAAGAAGGCCGAGATCGACGCCGCGGCCGCGGCCCCGGTCGAGAGCCCGTACGCGGCCATCGGCAACGGCCGCGCCGATGTCGAAGGCGGCATCATCCAGGTCGCGGCGCGCCGCGGCGGCGTGGTTCGTGAGGTGTACGTCCAGGAAGGCGACCGGGTCACCGCCGGCCAGATCCTGGCCCGCCAGGAGGACGACGAGGCCCGGCTGGCGCTGCA
This sequence comes from uncultured Brevundimonas sp., assembly GCA_966210875.1. Lineage (GTDB taxonomy): Bacteria > Pseudomonadota > Alphaproteobacteria > Caulobacterales > Caulobacteraceae > Brevundimonas. The sequence goes on from CBIHLR010000096.1 coordinate 479, forward strand.
GCGCGCCCGCGCCGAGGTCGCCCAGGTCGCCGCCCAGGCCGAGACGCTGCGGGTCAACCTGGCCACGGCCCGCCGGGAACTCGGCCGCATGGAGCAGTTGCTGGCCCAGAATTTCGTGTCGCAGCAGCGCGTCGACCAGGCCCGAGACGCCGTCGCCTCGGCCGAGGCCGCGCTGAACGCCCAGCAGGCTCAGGTCGCCACCGCCCAGGCGCGGCTGAACGAAGCCGAGTACAATCTCGAGCTGACGGTGATCCGCGCGCCCATGGATGGCCGTATCGCCCGCCGATACGCCCAGCCGGGTGCGGGCGCCTCGACCCTGAACGTGTCCAACATGTTCGACCTGGAGCCGGACGCGGCCCGCATCGTGCGCGCCGAGATCGTCGAGTCCGACCTGCCCAACGTGACCATCGGCCAGGAGGTCGAGATCACGCCGGAGAACGACCAGACCCGCGTCTACGTCGGCCGCGTGCTGCGCCGCGCCACCATGTTCGGCGCGCGCCAGTTGTCGTCGGACCAACCTGGCCAGCAGACCGACGAGCGCGTTGTCGAGGTGGTCGTGGCCGCCGACGACGCGCCGCTGCTGATCGGCCAGCGGGTGCTGGTCAAGTTCATGCGTCCCGGTGAGCGCGCGGGCGCCGAGCGGGAAGTCAGCGCCGGGGTCGGCCCCGACCAGGCCATGCGCCCGGCCCGCGGGGACTAGCGCCCAGGCGTTGACCGGAGACGGCCGGGGGGCCTAATCCCCGGCCATGCCCGCCTCCCCTTTCGCCGGCCTGTCCGGACACGCCCGAAACGCCCGCGCCTGGCCCTTCGAACAGGCCCGCAACCTGCTGGCGCGTCTGCTGAAGGCGCGGCTGGCCGATGACGGCGAGCGCGACCTGGCCGCGACCCTGATCCACTCGGGCAAGGTCGACGAGGCGCTCAGACAGTTTCCGGCCCTGGCCCGCGAAGTGGTGTTCGAGACCGGCTACGGCCCCTCGGGCCTGCCGCACATCGGCACCTTCAACGAGGTGGTGCGCACCACCATGGTCCGGAACGCCTTCAGGGCCCTGACCGAGGACCAGTGGGCGACGCGGCTCTACTGCTTCTCCGACGACATGGACGGCCTCCGGAAGGTCCCCGAGAACGTCCCGAACGGCGACGTGCTGAAGCAGGACCTGGGCAAGCCGCTGACGGTGGTCCGCGACCCCTTCGGCGAGTTCGACAGCTTCGGTCGGCACAACAACGCGCGTCTGCGCGCCTTCCTGGACCAGTACGGTTTCGACTACGAGTTCCTGTCGGCGACGGATTGCTACACGTCCGGACGGTTCGACGAGACCCTGCTGACGGCGCTGGAGCGCTTCGACGACATCCAGGCGATCATGCTGCCCACGCTGGGGCCGGAACGGCGCGCGACCTATTCGCCCTTCCTGCCGATCAGCCCCTCGACCGGCCGTGTGCTGCAGGTCCCGACGCTGGAGCGCAACGTCGAGGCCGGCACGATCGTCTTCGAGGACGAGGACGGCAGCCGCGTCGAGACGCCGGTCACCGGCGGCCGGGTCAAGATGCAGTGGAAGCCTGACTGGGCCATGCGCTGGACCGCGCTGGGCGTCGACTACGAAATGGCCGGCAAGGACCTGATCGAGTCCGTGAAGGTCTCCTCGCGCGTCTGCCGCGTACTGGGCGGCGTTCCGCCCGAGGGCTTCAACTACGAGCTGTTCCTGGACGGCGAGGGCCGCAAGATCTCGAAGTCGCTGGGCAACGGCCTGTCGATCGAGGAGTGGCTGCGCTACGGCTCGCCGGACAGCCTGGCCTACTACATCTACGGCTCCCCGAAGTCGGCCAAGAAGCTGCACTTCGACGTGGTGCCGCGCGCGGTCGACGACCACCTCGGCCAGATCGAGGCCTATCGCGACCAGGAACCGGAAAAGCGTATCGAGAACCCGGTCTGGCACGTGCACCAAGGCGAGCCGCCGCAGGCCGCGTCGCCCGTCAGTTTCAGCCTGCTGCTGAACCTCGCCTCGGTCGCCAACGCCACCGACAAGGCGGCGCTGTGGGCCTATCTGAGCCGCTATCTGCCGGACGCGACGCCGGAGACCGAGCCGACACTCGACCGCCTCGCCGGCTATGCGCTGAACTATTACGAGGACTTCGTCCGGGCGAAGAAGCAGTTCCGCCTGCCCACCGACAAGGAGCGGGTCGCCCTGCTCGACCTGGCCGAGCGGCTGCGCCGCCTGCCGCCGGACACCAGCGAGGGCGAGACCATCCAGGACGAGGTCTATGCGGTGGGCAAGGAGCACCAGTTCGAGCCGCTGAGAGCGTGGTTCGCGGCGCTCTACGAGGTGCTGCTCGGGGCCAGTCAGGGGCCGCGCTTCGGCTCGTTCGCGGCCATATACGGCCTTGGGCGGACGATCGAATTGATCGAGGCCGGCGCGCGCGGCGGGCTCGTCTCGGACACGTGAACCCAAGCTGAACAAGCGTTTCAGCGGAACCCCACGCCCGATCGGCCATTCTTTCCGCGTCGTTCAAACGGAAAGGAGAGCGATCATGTCTCTCACGCGAAACCTCTTCATCGGCGCTGCGGCCCTGTCGCTGACGACGGTCGCCATGCCCACCGCAGCCGCGGCTCAAGATCGGCCGCTGGGCGTAATCCAGTGTGACGCGCCCGGCTCGAACCAGGAGCGCAACGCCGCCATCGGCGGGGTGATCGGCGCCCTCATCGGCAGCCAGATCTCGGACAATGAGCGCACGCTCGGCGCCGTGGCGGGCGCCGCGGTCGGCGCGGGCGCCGGCTCCTACATCGGCTGTCAGCAACAGCGGCGGGAAGCCGAACAGCGCGGATACTACCGCGGCTATGACCAGGGCTACGGCCAGGGCGGCTACGCCTCGGCCACCACGAACGTGAACGTGCGTTCGGGTCCCGGCACCGAATACGGCCGCATCGGCTCGCTGCGCGCGGGCCAGCAATTCCAGGCGGGTGAGCGCCTGGGCGACTGGGTCGGCGTGGTCGAGAACGGCCGCATCGTCGGCTACGTCCACGGGGCCTACGTCAGCGGCTACTAAGCCCCCTCACTATCCGGGTTGGATGGGCCGGCTCCCGCAAGGGGGCCGGCCCTTTCCTTATTGGCTGGCCCAGAGGATCCGGCCCATCCAGGACACGTCGCGGCGGCGCAGGGTTCGGTCGGGATAGTCCGGGTTCAGCGACTTCAGCTCGATGCGGTCGGCGGTCTGGCGGCGCAGCTCCTTGGCCATGACCTCGCCGGCGATGGTGCGGACCACCACGCGGTCGCCCGGGCGGAAGTCGGCGACCGTGCGGTCGACGACCAGCCGGTCGCCGGCGCGATAGGCCGGCAGCATGGAATCGCCCTGGACGCCGAGCGCGAACAGGCCTTCGCGGGCGACGCCGGGAAAGGCCATGCGGTCCCAGCCCTCGCCCGCCGGAAAGCCGCCGTCGTCGAAGAAGCCGTCGTCGCCGGCCTGGGCGAAGCCGAGCAGAGGCACGCCGGGCTCGGCGCGGCCGGCGTCCTCGGCGAGCGCGGCGAACTCCCCCAGGCTGACGCCCAGGGCCGAGAGGACCTTGGTCAGGCTTTCGGTCGAGGGCCAGCGCGCGCGACCGTCGGTCATGCGCTTGGAGGGATTGAAGCTGGTCGGATCCAGGTCCGCGCGTCGCGCCAGGGACGACGGGGTCAGTCCCTCGCGCGCCGCCAGCCGGTCGAGCGCGCTCCAGATTTGGGCGTGGGAAAGCGGCAAGCGAGTCGGCTCCGAAAGCCGTCTAGGAATATTCTCCTAGAGACTCACAGGCAATCTCATTCGCGCGGCTTGATGGCCTCACGCTCCTGCCATGCCCAGAAGGTGCCTACAGCGAGGCAGGCAAGAAGCCCGTAGGTGGCGACGAAGACGGCGCTGAGGTGAGCGAATACGCCGATCCTCAAGTCTGCCAGGGTGACAATGTGCACGAGCACGGTGATGAGCTGAAACGCCGCGCCCCAGATCGGCCAGCTGCGGTCGCTCTTCCATGAAAGGCCGAGCAAGACGAGCAGCAGCACGATGTCGATGGCCATGACCGAAAGGGTCGCATTGGCGTAACCGACTTCGCGCTGAACCGCCAAGGTCCCGATCCAGCCGACGAGGAGGGCCCCGCCGCCGATGCGCTCGGCCTGCTCGCCCTTGATCAGGGCGAAGGCGCAGACGCCGACCCAGGCCACGGCTGCGATCTGGCTAGACAGGGTTTCGAACAAAAGAAATCGCCCCCGCGACTCGGTCGCAGGGGCGATGATGTCAGACTCGCGGGCGGCTTCCCACCCGTGGTCACAGATTATTGAGCCGCAGCGACCCGCAGACGACGCTGGGCGCGAATGCCACCGCCCATGGTGCCGTCTTCTTCCGGCTTGTCCGACGGGCCGACGGCGACGTGGCCGAGACCGACCAGACGCTGAACCTTGGCCATTTCGGCGTGGGAGGCCACGACCGCGGTGCGGGCGGCGCCCAGGGCGGCGATCGCCTCGATCATCTTGGCCTGGGCTTCGGCGCCCACGACGGCCGACAGGTTCGCATCGCGACGGGCCTGGATCATGGTCGCGACCATGTCCGTGGCCTGGGTGATGGCGTCGTCCACAGCCTTTTCAGTAGCGAACAGATCGTCCGCGACAACCTTGAGAAGTTCGATCTTTTCCACGCGCTTAAGTCCCCTCACCAAGAAAGTGGTTAAGGACTCATTAACACGGCTTACCAAGAAGTAAAAGCGGCGTTTTTACTCCAGCGCCCGGCCCATCAGCAGGTGGGCGCTGAGTTCGGCGATGGGCGCGTCGCGGTCGTCCTGCCAGGCGAGAACGTGGACGTAGGCCACGCGGCGGCCGACCTTGCGAAGGTCGGCATGAGCGAAGACGTCCAGCGGCTTTCCCGAGCGGAGATAGGCGACGGACACGTCCACCGGCTTGGGCGGTCGCGCCCGGGGCGCATGCGCCGTGACCGCCGCCAGCGCCGTAAGCTCCATGAAGGCCGCAACCGACCCCCCGTGCAGGGCCGGCAGCAAGGGATTGCCGATGAGGTGCTGGCCGTACCGCATCACGGCCGAGCGGCCGTCGTCGCCATGGGCCTCCACGCCGAGGAACCGGGCGTAGGGCGCCGCCTCCAGCAGAGCACGGAAGGTCTCGACGCTCATGGCCTTGCCGCCGTCAGGTTGGCGCCTGGCCGCCGGCCACCGTCCGAATCGAGCATGAAGGCCGCCTGTGCGGCCGCCACCGGGTCATCCGGATTTTCGTCGAAGGCGATCCCCCGCACAAAGGCGATCGAGGACGTCATGCGGAAGGCCTCGGCGCGCGCGAAGATGGTCGAGCCGGGCCTGGCCGCGCGCATGTAGTCGATGCGCATGTCCAGAGTTGCGATCACCTGGTAACGCTCCAGCGCCGCCCAGACGGCCATCCCGCAGCCATGATCCAGCAGGGTCGACACCACTCCGCCCGCCACCACCCCGCTGTCGGGATCGCCCGCGAACTCGGGCCGGTAGGGAACGGCCAGGGTCACCGCCCTGCCCTCCAGCGCTTCCAGCCGGAAGCCGAGCGCGCGGGTGTGCGGCGGGCCGGAGACCAGCTGTTCGAGGATCGGCCGCAGGGTGGTTGCGTTCATACCCTGCGATATCGTCCCCCACGTCGGCAGCCAAGCGGCCCTTAACTCCGTATGTTCACCTTCTGATGCGTCCCGAGGATCTCCTGCGGCCCCGCCCCGAGGGCCTGTGCTGTCCGCCCGGCGGCTTTCACATCGATCCGGTGCGTCCGGTGGAGCGGGCGGTGATCACCCACGGCCACGCGGACCACGCCCGAGCTGGTCACGGCGTGGTGGTCGCCACCCCCCAGACCCTGGCGATCATGGGCGAACGCTACGGCGCGGACTTCGCCCGTTCGGTCCAGCCGCTGGAGTACGGCGAGACGGTCACGCGCGACGGGGTGGAGCTGACGCTCGTGCCGGCGGGGCATGTGCTGGGGTCCGCCCAGGCCGTGGTGCGCAGGAACGGCCTGACCATGGTGGTGTCGGGTGACTACAAGCGCCGGCGCGATCCGACCTGTCCCGCGTTCGAGCCCTATCCGTGCGATGTCTTCATCAGCGAGGCGACGTTTGGCCTTCCCGTCTTCCGCCATCCGGACGACGGCGGCGAGGTGCGGCGGCTGCTGCGGTCGCTGGAGCAGTTCCCGGAGCGGACCCATCTGATCGGGGCCTATGCGCTGGGCAAGGCCCAGCGGGTCATCCGGCTGCTGCGCGAGCAGGGCCACGCCAGGACCATCTATGTCCACGGCGCGCTGGAGCGGCTGAACCGCCTCTATGAACGCTGGGGGGTCGACCTTGGACCGCTGGAGCCGGTGCCGGCCGAGCCGAAGAAGGACGCCCTGCCCGGAGAGATCGTCATCGCCCCACCGTCGGCCATCGCCGACCGCTGGTCGCGCCGGTTCGCGGATCCCGTGGCGGCCTTCGCGTCGGGCTGGATGAGCGTGCGGGCCCGCGCCCGCCAGCGCGGGGTGGAGCTGCCGCTGGTCATCTCCGACCACGCCGACTGGGACGAGCTGACCGCCACCATCGCCGAGGTGGCGCGCGAGGAAGTGTGGATCACCCACGGCCGCGAGGAGGGCCTGATGCGCTGGGCCGAGCTGCGTGGGCTCAGGTCCCGCGCGCTGGCCCTGGTCGGCTACGAGGACGACGAGGACGACGGCTAGCGGGCGATCCGCTACTGGGCGATGCGCAGGTTCTCGATCGAGCCGGCGATCCGGTCGAAGGCGCTCTCGATGCCACCGGTGTTGGTGACGTTATAGAACATGTCGTCCTCGGTGGCGCACTGACGCAGCAGGTTCTGGGCGTTGCTGCTGACCTGGACGCCGACCGTGTAGATCATGATCTCCTGGTCGCGCATGTTCTCGCACAGCTCCAGCAGGCGCTCGTCCATGCGGTCGGCGCGGCGCTGGGCGGAGGCTCCGACGTCCACGTCGGAACCCAGGCGCTGCTGCCAGATGAGGCCGACGCCCGAATAGTTCGAGTTATCCGGGTTGTTCGTCGTGGAGTTCACGTTGTCGCCGTCCGTCAGCAGGATGACGATCTTCTGCAGACGCTCCTCGCCGTAGGGGCGGCCGTCGGCGAAGGGCGCGCGCGGCGACAGGGTGTGCCAACCCCACATCAGGCCCATCGGCACGTTGGTGTTGCCGGTCGCGCGCATGTCCCAGATGCTTTCCAGCACCTGATCGTAGTCCTCGGTCAGGCGCACGACGGGCTCGAGGCCGCAGCCCTGGTTGGGGCCGAGGTTGGTGCCGATCCCCGACCGCAGGCGATTGCGGGCGTACTTCGACGAGTGGCGCAGACGCTCCGACCAGGTCTCCAGCCGGTGTGCGTTGTTGTCGAACCGCCAGCTCGAGGAGACCGCCGACTGCCAGTCGTTTAGGTAGTCGTTGTCGTAGCTGTAGCGCTGCCAGGTGTTGTCGCCGGGAATGTCGTCCTCATCGGGGGAGTCCGGCGAGAAATAGGGGACGAACATTGTCGACTGGTTGCCGCTGGTCGGCGCCGTGTCCTGCACGTCGTACGGATAGGGCCGGCTTTCGATGCAGCCGCCCCAGCCAATGCGCAGGGTGTCGAGAATGGCGAAACGATCGACACCGGTTGAGAACAGGCCGGTCTCGCCGGTCGAACCGGTGTGGCTGGTCGACCTGCTGAGCCAGCCGAGCGCGCTGGCTCCTGAGCGGTTGCTCCGCGAGGCGAAGCCTTCGTGAACTCGCACGGTCATGGAAAAGGGCACTAGCGAGATGCGCACGGCCTCTTCCTCGACACTGCGTTCAGCTGCCTCGGCCAGACGTTCCACGAGATTGGCAGCGGCCTCCTGCGCCGCCTCAAGCTTTCCGCCAGAGCCCATGGAGCCGGTGTTGTCGATGACCAGCGCCACCTCGACCCGGTAGTTCGAGCGGAACACCGTGGAGTCCACGCCGACGGTCATCATGTCGCCCAGGAACATGTCGGCGACCAGGGCCTCGACGTCGACCTCGGCCTTGGCGACGACCGAGCCGTCGGCGTTCAGGTCGAAGTCCGTATAGGACGCGGCCTCGCGCAGGGTCACATCCGGGAAGGCGGCGAGGTTGGCGCGCAGGGCGCGCATGCCGACGGCGCGGATGCCCGCGTCCGTGGTTTCGTTGGACCGAGCGGCGGACAGGGCCGCGGCGTCGAGCGCGTCCTGCAGCTGAGCCCGCACGGTGGAGGCGCGGTGGATGTCCACCCCGCAGACACCCATCATGCAGATGGGCGGCAGGGCCAGGGCGAACATCATGGCCACGCCGCCCTCGCGCGCACGCGCCAGGCGGCCAATGAGGCCCTTCGTCCTGTGTCCAACCCGAGAGGTGACGCTCATGGTCGCCTGTCCGCTTCCGCTTGTCCGGAGGAACGCCCCCGAACCTCAACGGCGCATCCTGCGACGGACCCGGTAAACGAACCGCCAGCGGACAGGCTTAACCCGAATAAACCAAGGGCCCGGCGAGCCGGGCCCTTGTGGCGCTCAAGTCCTTGACGCGCTTAGGACCAGCCGCAGTCCTGGCCGCGGTTCTGTTCGGTCAGCCATGCATCGAGCGGGGCGAAGTATTCCGCCACGGCCTCGGCGTCGGTGCGGCGCTCGCCGGTGAAGGCTTCCAGCGCCTCGGGCCAGGGACGGGACTGGCCCATCTCCATCATGGCGTTGAAGCGGCGGCCGACTTCCTCGTTGCCGTAGACCGAGCAGCGGTGCAGCGGACCGGTCCAGCCGGCCATCTCGCAGGCCGCGCGGTGGAACTGGAACTGGTAGATGTGGGCCAGGAAGTAGC
>CBIHLR010000097.1:0-8945 GCA_966210875.1 uncultured Brevundimonas sp.
TGAAGGTCGGCTCGTCGTTGTTCCACTGGATGATGTCGATCTTCTCGCCCTGCAGCTCGGCCACAACCGCCTGCACGCGCGAGCCGCGCATGCCGACACAGGCGCCGACCGGATCGATCGAGGAGTCGTTGGACAGCACCGCCATCTTGGCGCGCGAGCCCGGATCCCGCGCGGCGGCGCGGATCTCGATCACGCCGTCGTAGACCTCGGGGACCTCCTGGGCGAACAGCTTGGCCATGAAGCCCGGATGGGCGCGGCTGAGCATGATCTGCGGGCCCTTGGTCTCGCGCCGCACGTCATAGATGTAGCTGCGGATACGGTCGCCGATGTTGAACAGCTCGCGCGGGATCGACTGGTCACGGCGCATGACGCCCTCGCCCCGACCAAGGTCGACGATCACGTTGCCGTATTCGACGCGCTTGACGGTGCCGTTGACGATTTCGCCGACGCGGTCCTTGAACTCTTCGTACTGACGCTCGCGCTCGGCCTCGCGGACCTTATGCATGACGACCTGGCGGGCCATCTGGGTCTGGACCCGGCCGAATTCGAAGGGCGGCAGGGTCTCGACGTATTCCTTGCCGATCTCGGCCTCGGCGTCGGTCTTGCGGGCGATCGACAGGCGCACATAGGCGTCGTCGTTGAACATCTCGCCCTCTTCCTCCGGCTCCCAGTCGTCGGCGACGACAGTCACGTGGCGGGTCAGGGTCAGCTCGCCGGTCTTGACGTCGATCCGCGCGCGGATGTCGTGGTCGGCGCCGTAGCGGGCCTTGGCCCCCTTCACGATCGCGTCCTCGATGGCCTCGATGACGATCTCCTTGTCGATCGCCTTTTCGCGGGCGACCGCATCGGCGATCTGCAGCAGTTCGAGACGGTTTGCGGAAACGCCCGTCAGGCTCATGGCCTATTCCTCTTCAGTCAGCGTCGGATCGGGCCGCTTGGCGGCGCCGAGTTTCATGAGTTCGTCGTTCAGGACCAGCTTGGCCTCGGACAACCAGGCGAAGGGGATGAGCGCGGTATCCTCCTCGCCCTCCAGGTCGACCAGCACGTCCTCGCCCTCGACCCCGGCCAGCCGGCCGCGGAAGCGCTTGCGTCCCTCGACCAGGCGGTCGGTCTCCAGCCGGGCCTCGAGACCCTCGAAGGTGGTGAAGTCCTCCAGCCGCGTCAGCGGCCGGTCGATGCCCGGCGAGGAGACCTCGAGCAGATATTCGCCCGAGATCGGATCCGCGGCCTCAAGCACCTCGGAGATGGCGCGCGACAGGCGCGCGCACTGCTCGACGTTGATCTCGTGGTCTTCCGGCCGCTCGGCCATGATCTGAAGACGGCGGCGCTGGCCGCCCATCAGGCGCAGGCGCACGATCTCGAGCCCCTGGCTCTCGGCCACGGGCTCCAGGAGCTCCAGCAGCTTGCGATCCTCGCCGGTCTTGGCGCGCAAAGGTCGAATCCCAACAAAAAAGCGGCCGGCCCGGTGTCGGACCGCCGCTCTCAGGAGCGTCGTCCGACGCCCGCCGATAACGATGTGGAGGGCCATATAGCGCAAGGCGCCCCGGCTTCCAAGTCCGCCGATGGCGCCAAAACGACGGACCGGCGTTATGGTGAACAAGCTTGACCGGAACAGGAGGCGTCTCGTGGACACCATCATCGGCTTCTTCCAGCAGGTCCTCGAGCTGGCCCAGGCCGGCTTTTCAGGGGTCAATCAGGTGCTGGGCCTGATCATCGCACTGGTGGGCGCGCTGATCATGGTCACTTGGCGCGACCTGTGGCGCACCGCGGCAGGGGCGGCGGTCGTGCATGTGCTGATCGGGGCGGTGCTGCCGATGCTGGACGGCGGTCAGTTCGCCCTGCCGAACGTGCTCAGCCTGACCTTCTGGATGATGCTGCTCGGCCTGTTCCTCGGCTTCGCCATCGTCATCGCGCTGTTCTTCTTCGTGAAGTCGCTGTTCGTGCGGCCGGCGCACCGGCACGCGCACTAGGAGGGCTAGGGCTTAGGGCCTGGACCGGCTGTGTCGAAAGCAATGCCGGCTAAGCCCTACGTCCTAGGATCCAGCGGCTACGCCTGCCGGAACCCCAGGACGTCCTGCATGCCGTAGAGGCCGGGGGGCCGGCCGCGCGCCCACAGGGCGGCGATGACGGCGCCGCGGGCGAACAGCTGACGGTCCCGCGCGGAGTGGGAGAGGGTCAGGATCTCGTCGTCGGCGGCGAAGATGACCTGGTGCTCGCCGACGATGCCGCCGGCGCGGATGGCCGAAAAGCCGATCTGGCCGGTGACGCGCTCGTCTCCGATGCCCTCGCGCATCGGGCTGCGGACATTCCTGAGGGCCTGACCGCGGCCGTCGGCGGCGGCCTCGCCGAGCATGATCGCGGTGCCCGAGGGCGCGTCCTTCTTCATGCGATGATGGGCCTCGACGACCTCGATGTCCCAGTCGGCGGCGGGCAGGCGCTGGGCGGCCTGGGCGACCAGGCCCAGCAGCATGTTCACCCCGAGCGAAAAGTTGCCGCTCTTGACGATGGCGACGCGCTCGGCCGCCCGCTCGATCTCGGCGTCCTGCTCCGGCGTGAAGCCGGTGGCGCCGATGACCAGGGCAGGACCGCCCTGATCCGCGCAACGCCGCGCCAGCTCGACCGAGGCCTCGGGCAGGGTGAAGTCGATCACCACGTCGCAGACGCTGAGGTCCGGCGTCTCGTTGCGGTCGAAGCGGCAGGGCACGACCACGTCGGGCCGCGTGTCCAGCACGGCGGAGACGGCGCGGCCCATGCGACCGCGGGCGCCCGCCAGTCCGATGTGGATCAGCCCCGCCATGTCCCCCGGCTCCCCTTAGGTGTTCATCGACTGGAAGAATTCGCCGTTGTTCTTGGTCTGGCGAAGCTTGTCGAGCAGGAACTCGATCGCGTCCTGCGGGCCCATGGGGTTCAGGATCCGGCGCAGCACATAGGTCTTGGTCAGCTGGTCGCGCGGGGTGATCAGCTCTTCCTTGCGGGTGCCGGACTTCAGCACGTCGATGGCGGGGAAGATGCGCTTGTCGGCGACCTTGCGGTCCAGGACGATTTCCGAGTTACCGGTGCCCTTGAACTCTTCGAAGATGACCTCGTCCATGCGCGAGCCCGTGTCGATCAGGGCCGTGGCGATGATCGTCAGCGAGCCGCCTTCCTCGATGTTGCGCGCCGCGCCGAAGAAGCGCTTGGGACGCTGGAGCGCATTGGCGTCCACGCCGCCGGTCAGCACCTTGCCCGAGGACGGGACGGTCGTGTTGTAGGCGCGGCCCAGGCGCGTGACCGAGTCCAGCAGGATGACGACGTCGCGCTTGTGCTCGACCAGGCGCTTGGCCTTCTCGATCACCATCTCGGCCACCGCGACGTGACGCGTCGCCGGCTCGTCGAAGGTCGAGGCCACGACCTCGCCCTTCACCGTGCGCTGCATGTCGGTGACTTCCTCGGGCCGCTCGTCGATGAGCAGGACGATGAGGAAGCACTCGGGGTGGTTGGTCTCGATCGACTTGGCGATGTTCTGCAGCATGACCGTCTTGCCGACCCGCGGCGGCGCCACGATCAGGCAGCGCTGGCCCTTGCCGAGCGGCGAGACGATGTCGATCACCCGGCCCGAACGGTCCTTCAGGGTCGGATCCTGGATCTCCATGTGGAGCCGCTCGTCGGGATAGAGCGGGGTCAGGTTGTCGAAGTTGACCTTGTGCCGGACGTTTTCCGGGTCCTCGAAGTTGATCGAGTCGACCTTGAGCAGGGCGAAGTAGCGCTCGCCTTCGCGCGGGCCGCGCACCGTGCCGTCGACCGTGTCGCCCGTCCGAAGGCCGAAGCGCTTGATCTGGGACGGGCTGACGTAGATGTCGTCCGGGCCCGAGAGATAGTTCACGTCCGGGCTGCGCAGGAAGCCGAAGCCGTCCTGCAGGACCTCGAGCACGCCGCCGGCGGAGATCTCGACCTCCTCGTCGGCCAGGGTCTTGAGGATGGCGAACATCAGATCCTGCTTGCGCAGGTTGGACGCGTTCTCGACCTCCAGCTCCTCGGCGAAGGCGACGAGCTCGGCGGGGCTCTTGTCCTTGATTTCCGAGAGCGCGATGCGCTGCGGCAGGCTGACCTCGTCGCCGTTGTCGCCATCGGTGTCGGCGTCGGCTTCGATTTCGGGGTCGATGAGGGATTCGTCGGTCATGGGTCTTCTTGCAGACGGCCGGGCCGGGTCCGGATGCGGACCTCGGGCGTCAGCCTGGAAATCTTCGGCGCTCGCGCGCGGTGGGGAAGGTCGGACCTGGCCGCGTTCGAAGGAGCGATCAGAGCCGGAAAGGAGGTGGGAAGGCGGCGAATCCGTCCCGGATTTCAGCGCCTGATCAAGCAGGACCACAGGCCGGGGCGTGCGTCAAGCGCCGGCGGCCTCAGCCGAAGGTCCACTCCAGCGTCACAGACAGCACCATGGCGATGGCCAGGACGAAAGGAATCTCGTTGGTCATCCGCCAGAAGCGGCCCGTCCGGCGCGAGGTCCCGGCCGCGATCCGCTTGCGCTCGGCCATCAGATAGTGATGCCAGCCGGTCAGCAGAAGGACCCCCGCCAGCTTCACGATCATCCAGGGCTGCTGCAGGAAGGACCAGTCCGACCCCTCGCCCGAACGGATCCAGATCAGCCAGGCGCCGAACACCCAAGCGAGCACCATGGCCGGGTTGAGGATGATCTTGAGCAGGCGCAGCTGCCAGTTGCGGAGCAGCGCCCGCATCTCGGCGCGAACGGCCGAGGGGCCGTCGGCCTGCTCGGCGTCATAGGCGAACAGGCGCGGCAGGAAGAGCAGGCCGGCCATCCAGGCGATCACGGCCAGGATGTGAAGGCCGCGGGCCAGATCATAGGCGCTCATACCGCCCTCCGTTCGGCCTGGCAGGGACAGGCCTTCCAGTCGCCCCGGCAGCCGGGACCGAAGGGCGCGACGCCACGACGCCCGGCCGCCTGGCGCACCGCCTCGGCCAGGGCCGCCACGAACGGAGCGGCCACACCCACCGCCGGCGCCCGCAGATAGGGGCTGACCCCCAGCTCGCCGGCCAGGTGCGCATATTCGATGTCGAGCTCGACCAGGGTCTCGATGTGCTCGGAGACGAAGGCGATCGGGACGACTATCGCGCCGACGCCGTCCCTCGCAGCCTGCTCCAGCGCTTCGGGCGTCGAGGGCCCCAGCCATTTCAGCGGTCCGACGCGGCTCTGGTAGCAGATGGACCAGTCCGTCAGGCCCGCGGCCGCCGCGACGGCGGCGCAGCCCGCCTCGACCTGTTCCTGATAGGGATCGCCGCGGCCGGAGATGACCTTCTCGGGCACCCCGTGGGCGGAGAACAGCACGCGCACGGGCCGATCCCCAGCCTCGGCCAGTTTCTCGCGGATGGCGGCGGCCTGGGCCTCGATCCAGCCCGCCGCCTGCGGATAGCAGCACACCGCGCTGACCTCGCCCGGCCCCCGGTAGACCTCGCGCCAGGCCTTCAGCGACGATCCCGTCGTGGTCGTGGAGAACTGCGGATAGAGCGGCAGCAGCACGACCCGATCCGGAGCGAAGGCTGCGACGTCGCGCGCCGTCTCCTCGGTCAGCGGGTTCCAGTAGCGCATGGCGATGAAGACGCGAGCGCCGGGCAGGTCGGACTGCAGCGCCGCCTCCAGCGCGGCGGCCTGTTTGCGGGTCTCGGGCAGCAGGGGCGAGCCGCCGCCCATCAGCGCATAGTTGGCCTGGGCGGACGTTTCGCGCCGTTTGGCGATCAGCCAGGCGAGCGGTCCGCGGATCAGGCCGGGCAGACCGATGATGGCCGGGTCCGAAAACAGGTTCTGAAGGAACGGGCGGACCGTGGCCTGATCGCCGGGCCCCCCGAGATTGAACAGGACGACGGCGACCCGCTCAGCCATGGGCCTTGATCCGGCCGAGCACCCGCTCGACGTGGGCGATCGGCGTGTCCGGCAGGATGCCGTGACCGAGGTTGAACACCCACGGCCCGTCGCCCCAGGCCTGGAGCAGCTGGTCCACGCGGCGGTCCAGCCGTTCACCACCGGCGCGCAGAAGCAGGGGATCGAGCGCGCCCTGGATCGGCTTGATGGCCTGGACCCGGCGGCCGACCTCCAGCGGACAGGCGGTGTCGAGCCCGACGGCCTGGACATCCACTTCGCCCGCATAGCGCTCGGCCAGGGCCGCCGAGCCGCGCGGGAAGCCGATCAGGGGAACGGTGACGCCCAGCTCCCGCACTCGCGCGACCAGCTTCTGGTGAGATTTCAGGACCAGGGTCTCGAACAGGTCGTCGGGCATGCCCTCCGCCCAGCTCTCGAAGATCTGCAGCGCCTGGGCGCCGGCGGAGGCCTGCATCTTCAAATACCAGGCCGTGGCCTCGACGAGCACCTCGAGCAGCGCCTCGACCTTCTCCGGCTCGGCGTAGGCGTAGGTGCGAGCGTTGGCGCGCTCGCCCTTGCCGATGGTGCGGGCCACCCCGTCCAGCATGTAGGTCGCCACCGTCCAGGGCGCGCCGGCGAAGCCGATCAGGGCCTTGTCGGGCGTCAGTTCGCTACGCACCCGTGTGAGCGTCTCGCCGACCTGGGACAGGGCGCGGCCCGCGTCCTCGACCCGCGGGCGCATGGCCGCGATCTCCGGCAGGGCGCCGAGCCGGGGGCCTTCGCCGGCCTCGAACCAGACCTCCTGGCCGAGCGCGCCGGGGATCAGCAGGATGTCGGCGAAGACGATCGCCGCATCGAAGGGAAACCGCCGGAGCGGCTGGAGCGTCGCCTCGGCCGCCATCTCCGGGTTCAGGCAGAAGGCGATGAAGTCCGGCGCCTGGGCCCTGAGCGCCCGGTACTCCGGCAGGTACCGGCCTGCCTGGCGCATGAACCAGACCGGAGGGCTGGACTGCCGCTCGCCGCTAAGGACGCGCAGGAAGGGCGAGGGCTCGGAGTTCATGAAGGCCTCTTAGGGCGCCCGCCGAGCAAGGCTCAATCCCTCTTAAGAGATAAGGATTCGAAGAAGGTGGTGAAGAGTCGTTGGAGGCAGGCGCCGCGGGGATAGTTCGCGGCCATCCGACCGCGGCGCCCGGGCTCCCCACAGGCTTTCACGACAGTTCGAGGCGAAATCCAGAGACTTGGGGACGGTGTGGAAAGTTAATGAAGGGTTAAGGATTCCTTACCGAAATCCTAACGCGGCCTTAACGCCCCGCTGGGCGCCGTCGTGAACGATTGATGTTTGTCCCAGACGTGGGGCGGACCGGTTTCGGCCCGTCGCGCGGCGCGTGGAAAAACCCGCCGGCTGTCCACCCTCTTCCCGGATGCAAGGCCGACGCCGCCGCGCTAGGGTCGTCTCTCCCACTTCGGCGCCCAGGCGAGCCCAGATTGTCCACAACGGAACCCCAGAAATCGGAAGCGCCCTCCAAGCGGCTGGCGACCTATTTCCACGTCCACCTCGTCTCGGATTCGACCGGCGAGACCCTCAACGCCATGGCCAAGGCGGTGGTGGCGCGCTTCGAGGGCGTCATCCCGATCGAGCACATCTACGCCCTGATCCGCTCGCCCAAGCAGCTCGAGCGGGTGCTGGAGGAGATCGAGTCCCAGCCGGGCATCGTGCTGCACACCCTGGTCGATCCGGAACTGCGCGACATGCTGGAGAAGGGTTGCCGCAAGCTCGACATGCCGCAGATGGGCGCGCTCGATCCGCTGGTCGGAGCCCTGTCCGGCTATCTCGGCGCGGCCCTGTCGAGCCGGGTGGGCGCCCAGCACGCGCTTGACCACGACTATTTCAACCGGATGGGGGCGCTGGACTTCGCCATCCACCACGACGACGGCCAGGGGCTGATGGAGCTCGAAAGGGCCGACGTGGTGCTGGTCGGCGTCAGCCGCACCTCCAAGACCCCGACCTGCGTCTATCTCGCCCACCGCGGCGTGCGGGCGGCGAATGTGCCGCTGGTGCCCGGCCAGGATCCCTCGCCGGTGTTGTCCGACCTGAGGAACCCACTGGTCGTGGGTCTGGTCGTGTCGCCGGACCGGCTGGTTCAGATCCGCCGAAATCGCCTGATGAGCCTCGGCGACGACCGCGAGACGTCCTACGTCGACCTCGACGCCGTGCGCGAGGAGACGGTCCGGGCCCGGCGCCTGTTCGAACGGCTCGGCTGGCCGGTGATCGACGTCAGCCGCCGCTCGGTCGAGGAAACCGCCGCCCAGGTGATCAACCTGATCAACGAGCGCCGCTCGGGCCGGCTGGGGTCGCCCGCTTGACCGCCATGCTCATCCTCGCCTCGCGCAGCGCCGCGCGCCGCGCCATGCTCCAGGCCGCCGGCGTCAGCGCCGACCTCGATCCGGCGGATGTCAACGAGGCCGCGCTCAAGGACCGCCTGCTGGCCGGCGGGCGCTCGCCGCTGCAGGTCGCCGAGGCCCTGGCGGCGGAGAAGGCGTTGGCGGTGTCGCGCCGCGCGCCGGGCCGCCTGGTGCTGGGCGCCGATCAGACGCTCGATCAGGACGGAACCCTCTTCGACAAGGCCGCCGACCTGGCCGAGGCGGCCGAGCGGCTGCGCGGCTTCTCAGGCCGGGAGCACCGGCTGCACTCGGCGGCGGCCGTCGCCCAGGACGGTGCGGTGGTCTGGACCGGAGTCGACACCGCGCGCCTCAAGGTCCGCCCTCTCAGCGACGCCTTTATAGAGAGCTATGTGAGCCGGAACGCCGAGGCGGCCCTGTCTTCGGTCGGGGGCTACTGGCTGGAGGCCGAGGGCGCCCAGCTCTTCGAGCGGGTCGAGGGCGACTATTTCACCGTGCTTGGCCTGCCGCTGCTGCCTCTGCTGGCCTTCCTGCGCGGACGCGGGGCCCTGCCGTCATGAGCGGTTTCAGCGGCGCGGCGCGGGTCGCGGGCGTGGTCGGCCGCCCGATCGCCCATTCGCTCAGCCCGGCGATCCACAACGCCTGGATCGCCGCCGCCGGGCTGGACGCCGTCTATGTCCCCCTGGCGCCTGAG
>CBIHLR010000098.1:0-8819 GCA_966210875.1 uncultured Brevundimonas sp.
CCACCCATTGCGGACATTGGCCAACCCCCTTGATGCTAGCGGTGAGCGTTCTAGCCTGACCCCAGCATCGGAGGGATCGATGAGAGTGCTCGCAGCAGTCATCGCGCTAGCCGGGGCCGTCGGCCTGTGGATGGTAGTCACAGTGGATGTCGTCGCAGCAGACGAACTCGACACCGCCCACCTACTGTTCTTGTGGAACACTCCTAACATCGCCCTTGGGCTCTGGGTGCTGGGCACCGGCGGGTCTGTTGTGCTCAGACCCCGATACCCTGTCATGAGCCGAGGGCTGGGAGCATTGGCTTCTTCCGTCGTATTCCTAGCGTCTGGCTACGAACTTTTGCTGCTTCAGCGGGGCGCGAGCATCTTCGAGTTCCCGGAGGCTCAGGTGTTCGCGATCTATGCGAGCGCCTTCCTTTGGACGGGCCTGCTCATGGCTTTTGGCCTGATTGGGATAGCCATTCAGTTGGCGCTTTACGATAAGGCGCTCCGCTAAACGTCCGCTTTCCCCCCATAGCGGACACTAGCCTCGAACCCCCGCTTCAACGCTCTCTGGTTTGAGGCCCCGCCTCATTCTCAGGGCGGGCCAGCCGCGGAATACCCCCGTCGGTCCGCGCGCCTTTACACTCACGTCATGACCCTCGGCCTGCCCCTGCCGACCCACGGAATCGCTGGAGGCGATCCGGACGGTCCGGACGGTTCGGACTGTGTTTTTCGCTCCCGTGATCGCCGCCCAAAAAGCGAAAACCCCCGGCCGCGGGGCCGGGGGTTCGATATTCGATCGCTGGCTGTCGCCTGCGGCTTACCGGCCGCGGCGGGCGGGTTTGCGGCCGCCCTGGCCCAGGCCCATCTGCTTGGCCAGGTCCGAACGCGCCTTGGCGTAGTTCGGGGCGACCATCGGATAGTCCTTGGGCAGGTTCCACTTGGCCCGGTATTCCTCGGGGCTCATGTCGTACTTGGTGCGCAGGTGCCGCTTCAGCGACTTGAACTTGCGGCCGTCCTCCAGGCAGATCAGGAAGTCGGGCGTGATCGACTTGCGGACCGAGACCGCCGGCTCCTGCGGCGCGGGCGGGGTGGTGTCCTCGCCGGTCGCGACCGAGGCCAGGGCCCGGTGCACGTTCTGGATCAGCGACGGCACATCCGCGGCGTTGATGCTGTTGTTGCCGACATAGGCCGACACGATGTCGGTCGTCATCTCAATGATTTCAGACTTCTCGTCCATTTGTTCCCGATCCCTTGGTTCTGGTCCACCCGCACGGACAGTGAATCCCGCCCTTGCGGGCGTGCATAGGAGTATTCGGACCCTTCGACAATAGAGGCGCACGAAAACGGAGGCTGATTCAGATCAGCGGCCGAAATCCTCAGCAAGGGCCAACATGGCCGCTCTTTGCGGGACCGAGTATTCGTCCAGGCTCTCGTCGTCGCCTTCGCGGATGGCCTTCATCAGGCTGGGCGTCAGCGCCGAGGACAGGGACCAGTTCCAGTAACGCACCACCGTCTGGGCGCGGTCGACCGCGATCATGTCGTAGGTGATCAGCACCCGCTCCAGGTCCGGCGACGGCTGGCCGTCCGGCGTCGTCTCCGGCCGGCGCAGGGCGCGCCACAGCTGGCGCACCGCCTCGCGGTGCAGGCCCGTGGCCTTGCACAGCACCGCCAGCGGCTCGCCGCCCGCGTCGCTCATGATCTTGGCGCCGGTCGTGGGCTTCAGCCCGGCCAGATAGGCGATCTCGGACACGATCTCGCGGGTGATGCCGGCCTCGGCCGCGGCGACCGCGCCTTCCAGGCTCTCGTAGGGGCTCTTTTCGATGGCGGCGCGGTTGCGCTGGCGGCGCTCGATAAACTGCAGCGCCTTGCGCGCCAGGGGGTCCTGCCAGCCCTCCTCGGCGGCCATGGCGAAGACGTCGTCGACGATCTCCTGCATGACTTCGCGCGACACGGCGAAGCGCGACAGGATGGTGCGCCGGTCCTCGGGCCCGCACCACCAGAACATCACGTACGCGCTGGACGGCCTCAGCTCCGGCCGCTTCAGCAGGTGCTCGATGAAGCTCGGCGCTTCGCGGCTGCAGGCGACCATGTCCTCGATGGCGATCTGGGACAGCGAGGCCTGCGGATTGCGCAGCAGCCGCTCGATCACGGCCGGCTCCATCGGCGCCACCAGGGCGTCGCACACGGCCGGCGACAGGCCCCGCCGGCCCGCCATGACGAAGCGCTGCTCCGGCCCCGCGTCCTGGGCGCAGGCGATCAGGTCCGAGTCCGACAGCGAGGCGCACTGCTCCAGCAGGACCTGCGCCGCGCCGGAATCGTCGCGCAGCAGCAACCGCACCAGGCTGTCCGGGATCTCGGCCAGGGGCGCCAGCCGCTGCGCCACCCGCAGCCGTTCGGCCGGGTCGGCCAGGCGCAGCATCTCGACCAGCAGGTCGCCGGTCACGGCGCGTTCGAAGGCGTTGACCCGGCTGGCCGGCAGGCTGACCACGTCCGCCAGCCGCTTCAGCAGCGTCCGGCGCGCACGCGATCCCGCGGCCGGCGCGGCGGCCGGCTCGGCGTCAGTCTCGGCGGCGGCCTGGACCGGCAGTGTCATCCCCGCCAGCCTGCGCAGCCGACGGTTAATCCCCGGTGTCCGCCGCCGCGCTCTCGGACGTTCCGGGCGGGGTGAGGACGGCGTCCGGATCCTCGCGATAGTCGAAGCCGCCGCTCTCCACCCAGGCCCCGTCGCGTTCCATGAAGGTGCGCGACCGGTGCACCCCGTCCTCGCCCATCGTCAGGGTGCTGCGCAGGCGGCCAAACCCCTCGATACCGTGCACCTCCTCCTCGACCTCGAAGGCGCCCGGGCCCGTCGGCCGCATGACGCCGGTGGTGTGGAAGCCGCCGCTGGTGAAATAGTGGAAGATGTAGGCCCCGCTGTCGCGGTCGCGGAAGATCAGGGTCTCGCCACCATAGGCCCCGCCGTTGACCGAGTGGGTCACCCGCACCGCGTGGCCGCCCACCGCCCAGTCCCAGCGCTGGATGTCCTCGACCGCCTGTTCGCCCGTGCCCACGCCGCGCCAGGTGCGGCCGATCAGGTGCTCGAACGGCGCATAGGCCGCCCGGCCCGCGCCCGGCGGCGGCAGCTCGGCCGGCTGGGCCGCGGCCATCGGCCCGAAGGCCAGCACCAAGGCGCCCAAAACGGCGCCGATCATAGTCCTGAACATCATCCGGCCACCTCCTCCTGCGGCCGCGCCGCGCGGGCCAGCAGCATGTCGAAATGGTCCCGCAGGATCGCGATGTTCCGGTCGAAATAGGCCACATCGCGATAGGTCCGCGCCTGCATGACCCCGCCCTCCATCGTGGTCAGCACGAACTCCGCCAGCGCCCCCCGGTCCAGGCCGGCCGGCAGACGGTCGGCCCCCTCGTCCAGGCACCGCTCGATCGCCCTGGACCAGTTGGTGAAGTTCACGGCCAGCAACTCGCGCACCACCGGATCGGCCTCGTGCAGCTCCAGCGCCAGCGACCCGATCGGACACCCGAAGGTGTTGTCCGTCTCCACGATCATCCAGTGATAGCGGTCGAGCAGGGCGAATATCCGCTCGATCGGATCCTCCACCCCCTCCCAGGCCGGCTTGAGCAGGTTCTCCTCGATCCCGTCGCGGTACCATTCCAGCACCGCGATCAGCACGTCCTGCTTGCCCGGGAACACATGGTACAGGCTGCCGGCGTTCAGCTGGGTCCGGCTCAGGATGTCGGCGATCGAGGTCGAGTTGTAGCCCTTGGCGAAGAACAGCTCCATCGCGGCCAGCACCACCCGCGTGCGGACGTCCTGTTTCTCCCTGGGGCTCATCCGCGTTCCCAGGCCTGGCGGATCCAGCCCTCGACCTCGGCGTCGACCTCCTCGGCCGAGCCGATGCGGACCCGGTGGGTGACCATGGTGTTCCACGAGCCCGCGGCCTCCAGCCGTCCGGCCGGCTCCACGCCCTTCAGGTTCAGACCCAGGTCAAGCCGGTCCCTGGTCGACGGCTGCGCCAGAGCGAACTGCTTGGACCGGCGAAAGCTGACGTAGCCCTTCTTGGGCGCGAACTCGACGCCGTCCAGGCCCCCGACGACGCCCGCGACCCGGTCATAGGCCGGCTTCATCGCCGCTTTCGGACCCTCGAACATGGCGGCCATCAGGTCGTCGCCGGCCATCGAGCCCGCGTCCGAGGCCAGGGCCTTGTGCGCCACCAAATTGGCGTAGCCGTGGGTCAGCCCCTGCTCGCTCTTCAGCCACGCGACCAGTTGCCCGTGCTTCGGCTGACCCGAGCCTCGCGCCAGCGTCAGCCAGTCCGCGAACGACCGGCCCGTGTTGCTCTCGAGATTGGCGACCATCTTGGCCGTCGCCGCATCCATGTCCGCCATGCCGTTCCCTCCGCTTGCGCGGATTGAACGCTCATTCAACGAACGACGTCAAGCGAAACTTGAACGAGCGTTCAAGGGTGGGCTACAGCCCTTCGAACAGCGCCGTCGACAGATAGCGCTCGGCGAAGCTCGGGATGACCACCACGATCGTCTTGCCGGCGTTCTCCTCCAGCGACGCCTGGCGGTAGGCGGCGACCAGTGCGGCGCCCGAGCTGATCCCGACCGGCAGGCCCTCGGTTCGCGCCGCGCGGCGGGCCATGTCGAAGGCGTCCTCGTTGGACACCCGCTCCACCCCGTCCATGACACCGCGGTCGAGGTTTCCGGGCACGAAGCCGGCGCCGATGCCCTGGATCTTGTGCGGTCCGGGCTCTCCGCCCGACAGGATCGGAGAGGCCTCGGGCTCCACCGCGATCATCCGCACCGAAGGCTTGCGCTCCTTCAGCACCTGCCCGACGCCGGTCATCGTCCCGCCCGTGCCGACACCGGCGATGACCACATCCACCTTGCCGTCCGTATCGGCCCAGATCTCCTCGGCGGTCGTGACGCGGTGGATCTGCGGATTGGCGTCGTTGTCGAACTGGCTCGGCATCACCGCGCCCGGCGTCGAGTCCAGCAGCTCCTGCGCCTTGGCGATCGCGCCCTTCATGCCCTTCTCGGCAGGGGTCAGCTCCAGCTCCGCGCCCAGCAGCAGCAGCATCTTGCGGCGCTCGATCGACATGCTCTCGGGCATGACGAGGATCAGCCGATAGCCCTTGGCCGCCGCCACGAAGGCGAGCGCAATGCCGGTGTTGCCGCTGGTCGGTTCGATCAGCACGCCGCCGGGCTTGAGCTGGCCGGACATCTCCATGGCCTCGATCATGGCCACGCCGATGCGGTCCTTCACCGAGGCCATCGGGTTGAAGAACTCCAGCTTGGCCAGCACCTCGGCCTTGGGGTTCAGCTCCGCCGACAGGCGCGGCAGGCGCACCAGCGGCGTGTCGCCGATGGTGTCCAGGATGCTGTCATAGATGCGCCCGCGGCCGGACTTCCTGTGGCGGGCGGCGTCATAGGCCGGATTGGGGGCCTGGGTCATGGCGGGGTTCCTGCGGCAGAAGCCCGGAACATAGGCGCGCGCGGGGGCGGCGCAACGACTAGCTGGCCCGGCGCACCGTGACGGTGGCGGTCAGGCCCTGCCCCGGGCTGGTCTCGACGTGGAAGTCGCCGCCCATCGCCTTGGTCAGCAGCCGCACCAGGGGCCAGCCCAGTCCGGCGCCCTCGCTGCGGCGGACCAGGGCGTTTTCCCCCTGCTCGAAGGGCCCCATCAGCCGCGGCACCTCTGCGGGATCCAGGCCGTCGCCGTCGTCGGCGACCGAGATGGCCACCAGCGGGCCTTCGGCCCTCAGCGAGACGCGCACCCGTCCGCCGTCCGGCGAATAGGTCACGGCGTTCTGCAGCAGATTGACCATCGCCGTCCTCAGCGCCCGCGCGTCCGCCAGGGCCAGGGGCGCCGGGTGCGGCGGATCGAAGGCGATCAGCATGCCGCGGGCCTCGGCCTCCTCGGCCACCAGCTGGCAGGCGTCATCGATCGCCGCGTCCGTGGCGATGGCGTGCAGGTCCAGGTCGGCGGCGCCCGATTCCAGCCGGATGATCTCCAGCGCCTGGTTCACCAGCCGCAGCAGCCGCTGGCCGCTGACATGGATGATGTCGGCATAGTCCTTGTACTGCGGCGCACCCAGCGGCCCGTACAGTTCGCTCGCCAGGATGTCCGAAAAGCCGATGATCGAGTTCAGTGGCGTGCGCAGCTCGTGACTCATCATCCGCAGGAACGAGCGCCGCGTCGCCTCGTCGACGGCCATGTCCGGGCGCGCGTCCTCGGCCCGCGCGATGGTCGGACTCAGGGTCGGCCTCGGCGAAGGACGCGTGCTCATCGCGGCTCCGATTGGACGGTCGTCCACAGTGAGCGGGCGCGCTTACCATTTGCTTTAGGGCCTGGGTCACCAGCGCCGGGCCACTCGCCTCTGACGCGCTCCGGCTTGACCGGCGTCGCTATCGCCCCGACTCAACCCGTTCGTTAACCTGTGAACGTCCGCACCCGGCCGCTTCCAGAGACCCTGCAACCGTTCACTGACTTGATCCCAGCCGCCGCCGCCGCCGAGCCGTCCGCCGCCGCCCCTCCAGGGCGGTCCGCGGCCCTGTGGCACCTCGGCTGGGCCACGGTGTGCGGCGCCATGTTTGCGGCCGTGCTGGCCGGTTACCTCGGGGGCGGAGGCATGGTGGCGGCGGGCCTGCTCGCCGCGGCGGCGCCTGGTCTCGTCGGCCAGGGCCTGTGGGTCGGTGAAGGCCCGCGTCTGCGTCTGGCCCTGGGGTCCGTCTGGGCCGCGGGGATCGCGATCGCCCTGATCTTCTCGGGAGGCCTGACGGGTCCGCTCGGCGTCTGGACGCTCGCCCCGCTGGTCGCCGGCCTGACCTTCGGCCACGACCGCGAGCGCGCCGTCGGCGCGACGGGCAGCCTCGCCGCCGCCGCCGTCGGCCTGGCGGCCTCGCTGAACTGGCCGTCCGAGCCGCTGCCCTATCTCAGCTTCCTCGCCGCCGCCCTGCTGACTGGGCTCGCCGCCGTCGCCCTGCTGCGCAGCCGGGGCGAGGCCGAGCGCCGCGCCTCAGAGGAGCACGAGGCCCGGCGGCGCCTGGAACGTCTGCTCGCCGGCCAGCCCTTCCTCAGCCTGCTGCTGGACACGCAGGGCCAGGTGCTCGCCGCCTTCGGCCGCCCGTCGCTGGGGCTGGAGCCCGCCGACCTGACCACCGACGGCCTCATCGGCTGCGCCCACGCGCCCGACCGGCCGGCCCTGATCCAGGCCCTGCACCTCGCCGCCGAAGGGGCCGAGCCCGAGGTCCGCTTCGCCCCGCGCCGCGCGGTCGACCGCCAGCTGCGCCTGACCGTGCGGCCGACCTCCGACGGCCGCCTGCTGGCCGTGCTGCTGGACGTCACCACCCAGCAGGCCCGCGAGGCTGCGCTGGAAGCCGCCCGCGCCGAGGCCGAGGCCCTGCACCAGGGCAAGTCACGCTTCCTCGCCAACATGTCCCATGAACTGCGCACGCCGCTGAACGCCGTGCTCGGCTTCTCCGACATCATGCGCCAGCGCATGTTCGGCCCCCTGCCCGAGCGCTACCTCGAATACGCCAACCTCATCCACGAGGCCGGCGGCCACCTGCTCGACCTGATCAATGACGTGCTCGACATGTCCAAGATCGAGGCCGAGCGCTTCGAACTGTCGCGCGAGCGCTTCGACGCCCGCGAGCCGGCGTCCGCCGCCCTGCGCCTCCTGCGCCTGCAGGCCTATGACAAGGACATCGACCTGCGCGCCGCCCTGCCCGCCGATCCGATCACGGTCGAGGCCGATAAGCGCGCGCTCAAGCAGATGATCCTCAACCTGCTGTCGAACGCCGTGAAGTTCACGCCCCGCAAGGGCTCGGTCACCCTGACCATGGAGGCGCGCGGCGGCGTGCTGGAGTTCAGCGTGGCCGACACCGGCGTCGGCATCTCGCCCACCGACCTGGAGCGGTTGGGCCGTCCCTACGAACAGGCCGGCGACGCCGAGCGCCGCGCCATGGGCACCGGCCTGGGCCTGTCCCTGGTCCGCGCCATGGCCGAACTGCACGGCGGCCGCATGACGGTGGAAAGCCGGCTGGGCGAAGGCTCGGTCTTCACCGTCCGCCTGCCCGTGGTCGAGACCGCGCCCCGCCAGACCGGCGAGGTCGTACCCTTCCCCGGTCCGGCCGCAGCTAACCTGGACAAGGCCTAGGCCAGCCCCGCCATCCCCTCTTCCTCGAAGACTTCGGCGGCCCCGGCCCGGGCGAGCGCCGCCGCAGCGGCCCGCGAGGGCTCAGAGCCGAGGCGGTCCAGCGCCTCATAGACCCCCGCCAGCACCAGTTGGTCCGCCGCCCAGCCCAGCGGATCGCGCGCTGCCCCGCCGTCGGCCAGCCGCGCCTTGGCCCGCGCCTCCAGCGCCGACAGCGCCAGGGGATCCCCCGCGTCCTCGGCGCATCGGATGCGCGCCCGCATGGCCAGGATGGAGATCTCCGTTCCCAGCTTCAGCCGCCGCCCGCCCGACAGGATGCACGCCTGCTCAAGGCAGGCCGAGGCCTCCTCGCGCGCCCGGTCGTCCTGGTCCATCTCCGCCAGGCGCAGAAGGGCCGAGCCCCGCGCCCCCAGGATGGCCGCGTGATCCAGGGGACTGTGGTCCGCCGCGAACAGGTCCGCCGCTCCGTCCAGCAGGTCCACCGCCTGGGCCACGCAGTCCGCCCGGCCCGCCATCTCGCCCAGCACCGCCAGACCCGCCCCGCAGGCGGCCAGCGCCCGGGCGCGGGTCAGGGGGGCGAAGTCTCCGTCCGTCCGTTCGGCGAGCAGCCGCAGGTCGCGCCCTGCCTGGTCCAGCAGGCGCGGATCCTTGTGCCGCACCCCGGCCAGGGCCCCCAGC
>CBIHLR010000099.1:0-8671 GCA_966210875.1 uncultured Brevundimonas sp.
GAGGGGGCAGGTCGGCCATGCCGCCAGGGCTGGCGCAGGATGCGACGGCCAGGGCCGTCAGGGAACACAGCAGAGCGCCAAGGGATTTGCGCATGAGGACGTCTCCGATCCAGCCAGCCGTCGGCACTATCCCGCCAGCGGTGCGGAGGCGTAAAGGCCGCGAGGCCTGATCTTTCATGACGGGAGCCGACCGAAGATGATCACCGATCCGGCCAGCAAGGTCCGCCACAACACCGAACGCCACCGTTTCGAGATCGCCGAGGACGGCCTGCTGGCGGTCGCCGACTACGATCCGGTCGAGGGCGCCTGGGTGTTCGGCCACACCGAGACCCCGTGCCAGTGGCAGGGCGGCGGCGTGGCCGGAGCGCTGGTTAAGGCCGGACTGGACGCCGCGCGCGAGGCCGGCGTGAAGGTGATCCCGACCTGCTCCTACGTCGCCACCTACATGAAGCGCCACCGCGAGACCCACGACCTGGTCCACCCCCGCTATCGGGCTGCGCTGGGCCTTTGATCCGGCGCCCTTAGGGGCTAACCAGCGGGCATGACCACGCAGCCTGCTCAAGACACCTGGACCGTCGCGGGACGGACCTTCACCTCGCGCCTGATCGTAGGCACCGGCAAATACGCCGACTACGCCCAGAACGCCGCCGCCGCGGAGGCCGCCGGCGCCGAGATCGTGACCGTGGCGCTGCGCCGGGTGAACCTGTCGGACCCCAGCCAGCCGATGCTGGTCGATTACGTGAAGCCTGACCGCTTCACCTTCCTGCCAAACACCGCGGGCTGCTTCACGGGCGAGGACGCGGTGCGGACCCTGCGCCTGGCGCGCGAGGCGGGCGGCTGGAACCTGGTCAAACTGGAGGTCCTGTCGGACACGCCGCACCTCTATCCTGACATGCCCGAGACGCTGCGCGCGCTGGACCTGCTGGTGAAGGACGGCTTCGACGTGATGGTCTACTGCACCGACGACGTGGTCATGGCCAAGCGGCTGGAGGAGGCGGGAGCCTCGGCCATCATGCCCGCCGCCGCGCCGATCGGCTCGGGCCTGGGCATCCAGAACCGGGTGAACATCCGCCTGATCGTCGAACAGGCCAAGGTGCCCGTGCTGGTCGACGCCGGCGTCGGCACGGCCTCGGACGCGACGATCGCCATGGAGCTAGGCTGCGACGCCGTCCTGATGAACACCGCTATCGCCGGGGCCAAGGACCCCATCCTGATGGCCTCGGCCATGAAGCACGCGGTCATCGCCGGACGGCAAGCCTATCTCGCCGGCCGCATGCCGCGCCGCATGTACGCCAGTCCGTCCAGCCCCCTTTCGGGGCTGATCTAGGCGTCGGCGAAGCGGCGGATGAGGTTGTGATAGACGCCGGTCAGCTGAACCGTCAGAGGATCGCCCTGGCCTGAGCGCCGGGCCTGCTCCTGGATCGCCTGGTCGAGGTCGAACAGCAGGGCGCGGTCCGCGTCGCTGCGCACCATGCTCTGGATCCAGAAGAAGGAGGCGATCCGCTCGCCGCGCGTCACCGGGGTCACCTGATGCAGGCTGGAGCCCGGATAGAGCACCATGTCCCCCGCGTTCAGCTTGACCGACTGGCCGCCGAACGGCCCCTCGATGATCAGTTCGCCGCCGTCGTATTCGTCTGGACCCGACAGGAACAGGGTGGCCGACAGGTCGGTGCGGACGCGAGTGTGCGTGCCTCGCACCGGCCGGATCGCATTGTCGATGTGGGTCCCGAAGCCCTCGCCCTCGCCATAGCGGTTGAACAGCGGGGGGAAGGTCCTGAGCGGCAGGGCCGCCGAGACGAACAGCGGGCTGCGGCCCAGCGCATCGATGATCCGGTCACCCAGCTCACGGGCGACCGGACTGGTTTCCGGCAGCTGGCGGTTCTTTTTGACCAGACGCGACTGTTCGCCGGCCGTGGCGTTTCCGTCGGCCCAGTCCGCCTCGGCGAGGCGGGCCCGGAAGTCGGCGACCTCCTCCGGCGTCAGGACCGACGGAATGCACAGCAGCAAGCGGAACGCCCCTAGAAGTCGTAGTCGATCCGGAACTGAACCGACCGGCCCGGCGCAATGTAGGTGAAGGGCGTCGCCGACCGATAGAGGGCGTCGTAATAGACCTCGTCCGTCACGTTCAGCACGTTGAACGAGACCTCGACATTGTCGGTCAGTTGGTAGCCGCCGAACAGGTCGAGCCGCCAGTAGGAGGGGATCTCCGTCGAGGTGGCGAACACGCCGCCGCCGTTGCGCTCCGAGTTGTAGATCGCCGTGCCGCCCAGGTTCAGCCGGTCGGTGAACTGATAGCGCGACGTCATGGTGAAGCTGGTCTCCGAGACGTTCGGGAACGACTGGCCAAGTTGAGCCGGGTTCGGGCTCTCCGTGATCTCGGTGTCCATCAGCGTGATCCCGCCGAAGACGCTCCAGCGGTCGGTGATGCTGCCGGCCACCAGAAGCTCGGCGCCGCGCACGCGCTGTTCGCCGTCCTGCGTGACCACCGCCGTCGGCCCCGAGCCGACCAGCACGCGGGCGTCGGTCTTCAGGATCTCGAAGATGGCGCCGGTCAGGCTGAGGTTGTCGTTGAACAGCGTCGCCTTGAAGCCGAGCTCGAAGGAGACGTTCCGCTCCGGATCGAGGTCGACGATGCGCGGGTCCAGCCCGCCGTAGTCCAGACCTGTCGAGTCGAGCTGCTCGCCCGAGGGATTCGAGGAGGAGGCGACGCTGGCGTAGAGCGTCAGGTCCGGCGTCGGCAGATAGGCGGCGCCCAGGTGCCAGTTGACGAAGGACGAGCTGGAGTCGCGCTCCGTCAGGGCGCCGGTGGCCACGAGCACGTCGCGGAGTTCCACGTCGTAGGTGTCGAAGCGCAGGCCGCCCAGCAGGCGCCACTGATCATTCAGGTGGATGGTGTCGAGCAGATAGACCGCGCGGCTGGCCACCTCGATCCGATTGCGGCTGACGATGCCGTTCTCGACCGTGGCCCAGGGCCGGTAGGGATCCGGGTCGTACAAGTCCTGAACCGGATTGCCGGTCGCGCCCGTGCAGGGATCGGTGGCGCATTCCGTGAAGGCGCGGCGGCGGTTCAGGATGCGCTCTCCCGAGATCTCGTAGCCGGCGACGATGGTGTGCTCCATGCCGCCGAGCACCGGCCGCCAGGTGAGCTGGCTCTGGTTGACCAGATACTCGGTGATCGCGTCGCGGCGCTTGGCGTTGGCGTTCACCGTGCCTGCGGCCGCGTCAGGCCGCTCCGGAGCCGAAGCCGTGTAGGCGTTGCCGGCGTCGCCGTAGCGCAGGATCGAGCGGAAGCTCAGGTTGTCGCTGATCCGGTAGTCGCCGGTGAGGGTGTAAACGTCGGTGTAGGACCGGCCGTAGTCGCGCTCGGTGATCCCGTAGAAATTCTCGCGATCGACCGCGAAGGGCCGGTTGTTGGCCACGTCGTAGGGCACGCCCCAGTCGGGCATGTAGTCGGTTTCCAGGTGGTAGTAGTCCACGCCCAGGCGCAGATCGACCGTCGGCGACCACTCGGCGGCGAAGGCCACGCCCCAGCGGTTGTTGTAGACCGCCTCGCGGCCAGGGACGTTCGATTCCTGGCCCATCAGGTTGAAGCGGACGGCGAGGGTGTCGGTCAGGTGCTGGCTGACGTCGATCGTGCCGCGCCACAGGCTGTCTGACCCGAGGACCAGCTCCAGGTCGCCGAAGTCGACCGGGGCCGGCTGCTTGGTGATCAGGCTGAGTGCGCCGCCGGTCGTGCCGCGGCCGGCGAAGGCCGACGACGGGCCTCGCAGGATCTCGATCTGCTCGACGCCGAAGGCGTCGCGGATGCCCACGCCCGGGTCGCGCACGCCGTCGACATAGATGTCGTTCCGCACGTCGAAGCCGCGGATGAAGAAGCGGTCGCCAAACGCGTTGCCGCCTTCGCCGGTGCCGAGCGTCACGCCCGGCTGGATGGTCATCAGCTCACGCAGGCCGCCGGCGCCGATGTCGTCGATGTACTCGGCCGACAGCACGGTGACGGACTTGGGTGTCTCATCCAGCGGCTCGGTCAGCAGCGGCGAGGCCGACCGCTCGGTGCGGTAGGGAGCCTCGGGGTCGGCGTAGGGGTGCTCGTTCAGCCGCTCGGCGATGATGTCGACGCTGTCCACAAGCGTGGAGCCCGGCTCCTGCGCCGCGATGACGGGATCGGCCGCCTGAGCGAAGGCGGGCGTCGCCGCACTGGCGACGGCAAGGGCGCCCAGGACACGAAGAGACACAGGCGCGCGGTAGTTGGACTTCACAGGATACCCCCGAAACAAGACGAGAGCGCCTGTTAGAGGCAATGAGAAGCGTTCGCAAGAAAATTGCGAACGCCTCGCAAACGCGGATCAGCGTGCGGTCGGTCCGGTCGACGCGCCCTGGGCACGGTCGATGGCGGCCTGCAGGTCCTGCGGGCTGCGGACCTCCACCAGTTCGGACCCGACGAGGAAGGTCGGGGTGCCCTGGGCGCCGATCATCTGCGCCAGCTGCATGACGTCCGACAGGTGCTGACCGGTTTCCTGGGCCGAGATGAAGGCGCGGGCGCGGGTAAGGTCGACCCCGGCCTGCGCCAGGATGGCGTCGACCGAGGCGTTGTCGATCGTCTCGGCGGCCATCAGGGCCTGGTGAACCTCGGCGTAGCGGCCCTGTTCGTTCGCGGCCAGGGCCGCGCGCGCGGCATACTCGGACAGCGGCTCGTCGCGGTCCAGGATCGGCCATTCCTTGAAGACGAACCGGACGTCCGGATTGGTGCGAACCAGCTCCATGTACGGCCCGGCGATCTGTTTGCAGTAGGGGCAGCGGTAGTCGAAGAACTGGATGACCGTGACCGCGGCGTCCTCTGGCCCGATGACCGGGTCACGCGGATCGCGCTGAAGTTGCGGCAGGTTCTGGGCGATCGTCTCGCGCGCCGCGGCCTGGATCTGGGCCATCTCCTGCTGCTGCAGGCGCTGGCTGGCCTCGCGCAGGATCTCTGGATTGTTCAGCAGCGCCTTGCGCACCTGGGGCGTCAGGCCGCCGGAGACATAGGGCGTCGCCGCCAGGATCAGCGCCAGCAGGGCGACGATCAGCGCCGCCCAGCCAGGATTGAAGCGTTCGAGGATGCTCTTCGAGCCCGAAGCGGGCGGCGTCTCTTGCGTCATCTCTGTCCTGTCAGCGGCCGCGCGCGCCAGCCTGGGCGCGGTCGAGTTCCTCGATGTCCTCGAGCGTGGCGCCCGAGGCGAGGATGATGTCCACGGCCCGGCGATAGGCGGCCGAGCCCTGTTCGAGCCGACCGCGCGCGAACACGGCGGCGCGCTGGGCCTGCTCCATTTCACGCAGGGCGAAGTGGTACTCCGCCTGGGCCAGCCGGGCCTGGCCGTCCTCGCCCATGGCCCCGTAGGCCTGCGACATCAGCAGATAGGCGAACGGATTGTCCGGTTCGTAGGCCAGCGAGCGATGAAGCTCCGCGATACCTTCCTCAGCGCGCGCGGTGTCCTCCTGGGCCAGGATCGCCTGGGCGAGGTTGAGACGCAGCAGGCCTGCCTCCGGCATCAGTTCAACGGAGCGTCGATGAGCCGGCTCAGCCTCGGCGGCGCGACCCGCCTCGAACAGGACCTGGCCCTTGAGCTCCCACAGGAAGGGGTTCTCCGGGTGCTCCTCCAGCAAGGAGTCAATCTGCGCCACCGCATCGTCGGTGTTGGCCGCGCGATAGGCGGCGATGGCCCGGGCGTAGCGCGCCTCGAACGAGGTGTCGGAGGAGGGATAGCGCGACAGGGTGTAGGCTGGCGGATTGAGGAAGGCGTAAAGCTTGGCCTGCATCACGCGGTGCTGGAACAGGCTTTCCTCGGAATCCGTCACCCCATGATTGGGCATGCCGTTCACGCGCCGGCGCAGGGCCGAAATCCGGTCGGACGACAGCGGGTGGCTGCGGAAGAAGGGGAAGCGCCGCTCGTCCGAGAACAGCTCCTGATAGCGGAACTCGTCGAAGAACTCGACAAGGCCCTGGCCCGACATGCCGGCGGCGTCGAGAGCCGTCACCGCCGCCTGGTCAGCCGCGGCCTCCTGGCTGCGCGAATAGGTGAGGGCGCCCAGGGTGCCGAAATAGCCCGAGTTGGCGATGAGCAGAGCGCCGGCGTCCGGCGCGCCTGCCAGCGCCGCGAGCACACCCAGGCCCATGGTGAGCAAGAAGGGCCTCATGCCCGCGTTGTTCATCTCGTTGCGGATGGTGTGTCCGCCCGAGAGGTGCCCTGCCTCGTGGGCCACGACGCCGTAGAACTGGTTCGGCGTGTCCGCCTCCAGGATCAGCCCGGTGTGGAAGCCCATCCGCTGGCCCTGCATGGCGAAGGCGTTCAGCGTGGGATCGCTCACCAATAGGATCGTGACGTCGTCGGGGTTCAGGCCCGAGGCTTCGAGGATCGGGTCCGCGTTGGAGCGGATGATCATCTCGATCTCGGTGTCCCGGATCAGCGACTGAGCCGTGGCCGCAGCGGGCGCCGCCAGCCACAGGCCGACGGCGGCGGCCGCCGCGATCAGACCACGCCAGGATGAGGCCATGGATGAAAACTCCGCCTTGCGCCCCGTCCCCCGGATCAACTTAGCGTCGGATCAGCCCCGGCGCCACCAGCCGCGTTTCGGCTTTGCAGGCGGCGCGGTGATCTCGCCGGGCAGCGGCTCGGCCGGGACCACAGGCTCGGGCTCCGGTTGAGGCTCGGGCGCCGGCTGCGGCGACGCCTCGACCACGGCGGGCTCGGGCGCCGGCTCCGGCTGAGGCTCGGGCTCCGTCACGGGCACGGCCGGGGCCGGCTCGACCTGGACATCCGCCTCGATCGGTTCGGGGGGCGCCTCCGCCGTAGTCGCGTCCGTCGCCTCGGGCGCACCCTCGGCATGGGCCTCCGGCGTCCGGCGCCGCACGCGGCGGCGCTTCGGCTGGGCCTCGGTGGCCTCGGCCTCGGGGGGCGGGGTCATGGGAGCTTCGGCGGCGTCGGCGACCGCTTCGGTCACGGCCGGCTTGCGCGCGTCTTCGGCCGAGCGGGCGTCCTGGGCCGGGCGGCGTTCAAGCGGGTCGAACCAGACATAGGGGTCCTCGAGGGACGGCGTGCGGCCACGGACCCAGCCATAGGCGTCACCGCCCCGGCCGCCTTCGTCCTCGCGGGACCGGCGGCCGCCGGGGCGGCCACGGCGGCGGCGGCGCGAGCCGTCGGGGACATCGCAGTCGACTTCGCGAGGCGCGCGGGGCGTTTCCGCGCCGGCTTCACGCGGACCTTCGCCCTCGTCGCGACGCCCGCCACGGCGGCGCCGACGCCGGCGTCCGCCGCGGCGGCCTTCGTCGCCATTGCGGTCGTCGCGGTCTTCGCGCTCGGGGCGGTCGGACGCCTCGGCTTCGTCTGACTCCTCGTCCTCGAAGTCTTCTTCTTCGTCCTCGGGCTCGTCCTCAACGGCTTCGTCGGCTTCGTCCTCGGGGCGATAGCTGACGCGGTCGCGGCCGACGGCCGGCGCGGCGCGAACGGGGGCGTCCACCGTTTCGGTGCGATCGACCTTGCACTCGCCGTTGGCCAGGCTGTCGTCCACCTCGACCATCACGAACAGGCCGGAGGTCTCATGCAGGCGGGCGAGCGTGTCGCGCTTGTGGTTCAGGACGTAGAGGGCGACCGCGGTCGGCACCTTCAGCACCACCGTGCCGCCGCCCTTGGCCGCTTCCATCTCGACGGCGCGCATGGCCAGCAGGGCGCTGGACTCCGCCGAGCGCAGCCGGCCGGAGCCGCCGCAGTGTTCGCAGACGTGGGTGACGCCTTCCAGCAGGCCCATGCGGCGGCGCTGGCGGCTGATCTCCATCAGGCCGAACTGGCTGATCTTGCCCATCTGCAGACGGGCGCGGTCGGTGGACAGAGCATCCTTCAGCGCCTTTTCGACGCCGCGGTTGTTCTTGGCCTCCTCCATGTCGATGAAGTCGATGACGATCAGGCCGGCCAGGTCGCGCAGGCGCATCTGGCGCGCGGCCTCCTCGGCTGCTTCGAGGTTGGTCTTGTAGGCCGTGGCCTCGATGTTCCGTTCCTTGGTCGCCTTGCCGGAGTTGACGTCGATGGCGACCAGGGCCTCGGTCTGGTTGATCACCAGATAGCCGCCGGACCTCAGCGGCACGACCGGGGTCTGCAGCTGGGCCAGCGTGTCCTCAACCTTGTGCTTCACGAACAGTGGCGTGGAGCCTTCGTAGAGCTGGACCTTCTTGGCCTGGGCGGGCGTCAGGACCCGCATGAAGTCGCGCGCCTCGCGCCAGGCGGCCTCGCCCTCGACCCACAGGGCCTCGAAGTCCTTGTCGAACATGTCGCGCACGGCGCGCCGGACGAGGTTCTCCTCCTCATAGATGAGGGAGGGGGCGATGGACTGCAGCGTGGTCTCGCGGATGCTCTCCCACAGGTGGAGGAGATACTCGTAGTCGCGCTGGATCTCCGCCTTGGTGCGCTTGGCGCCGGCGGTGCGGATGATGAGGCCCATGCCCTTGGGCACATCCAGCGACTGGGCGATGGTCTTCAGGCGCTTGCGGTCGGTGGCGGTGGTGATCTTGCGGCTGATGCCGCCGCCCTTGCCGGTGTTGGGCATGAGCACGCAGTAGCGACCGGCGAGCGACAGCCAGGTGGTCAAGGCCGCGCCCTTGCCGCCGCGCTCTTCCTTGACGACCTGCACCAGCAGGATCTGC
>CBIHLR010000100.1:0-8513 GCA_966210875.1 uncultured Brevundimonas sp.
GCGGCGAGATCGCCCTGCGCCCGGAGCCCGGCGGCCTGTCCGTCGAACTCATCGCCCCCGCCCAGCTCGACAGCCGGGGGTAGGCTTCTCGGCGAAGCCGTAAGGTGGTCTCTTGCCGCTTTCGGGCGGAGAGATTCACATGACCGACGCCAGGCCTGGGTCTCCCCGCTGGTCCCTCATCGGCCCCGGCATCGTCGTGGCCGCGACCGGGGTGGGGGCGGGCGACCTCATCGCGACCCTAATCGCGGGGTCGCGGTTCGGCTATGCGCTGCTGTGGGCGGCGGTCGTCGGCACGGTGCTCAAGATCGCCCTGGCCGAGGGGGTGGGCCGGTGGAGCCTGGCCTCGGGTCGGACCATGTTCGACGGCTGGTCCAGCCTGCCGGGCGGCGTCGGCCGCGTGAACTGGGCCACCGCCTATTTCGGCGTCTATGTCGTGCTCTGGGGCTTCGTCTACGGCGGGGCGGCCATGACTGCTGCGGCCCTGCCGCTGGCGACGCTGATGCCCGTGCTCGACCTCAAGGCCTGGGGCATTCTGTCCGGCGTGCTGGGCCTGATCCTGGTCTGGTTCGGCGGCTATGGGCTGTTCGAGAAGATCATGACGGCCCTGGTCGGGGTCATGTTCGTGACCGTCGTCGGCCTGGCGGTCATCGTCACGCCCGACCTGCCTTCGCTGCTGCGCGGCGCCTGGCCCACCTTTCCGGAGGGCTCCCTGTTCTACACCCTCGGCCTGATCGGCGGGGTAGGGGGCACCATCACCATAGCGGCCTATGGCTACTGGCTCCGGGCCAAGGGCTGGGGCGGCGCGGAGTGGATGGGCGTCATGCGGCTCGACAACCGCGTGGCCTACGCCGTCACCGGCGTCTTCGTCGTGGCCATGCTGATCGTGGGCGCCGAGTTGCTGCACGCGGGCGGGGTGGCCCTGCAGAGCGGCGACCGAGGCCTGCTCGATCTCGGCGCCGTGCTCGAGGACCGCTTCGGACGCCCGATCGCCGTCGCCTTCCTGGTCGGCTTCTGGGCGACCAGCTTCTCCAGCCTGATTGGGGTCTGGCAGGGCGTCAGCCTGCTGTTCGGAGACTTCTGGGCCCACATGCGCGGCCGGCCCGAGGCGGACGGCGTGCGCGCTGACGGCGGCCCGGCCTTTCGCGCCTACGCCCTGTGGCTGACCTTCCCGCCGATGCTCCTGCTCTTCATGGACCGGCCCTTCGCCCTGATCATCGCCTATGGCGCGCTCGGCGCCCTGTTCATGCCCTTTCTGGCCGGCACACTGCTGTGGCTGCTGAACTCCAGCCGCACCCCGGCGGAGTGGCGGTCGGGCTGGCTGTCCAACACCCTGCTGACCGCCGCCGCCCTCCTGTTCGCGGCGCTGGCGGCCCGGGAGTTGATTGGACTGTTCTGACGTTCACGACGGCCGTTCCGCACGCCGGCTGCGCGCCAGGTCCGTCAGTGAGCTCCGAGCCCTGCGGGCAGGTGCTCGCGCCCGTGCCGTCCCACGCGGGTCACCAGGGTCTGGGCCGCCGTGTTCATGCCTGACACAACGACCTTTGCGCCCTGGCGGCGATACCGGAACACCACCTTGTCCACGGCAGCCACGCCGGTGACGTCCCAGAGGTGGGCGCCCGACATGTCGATCTCGACGTGGGTCGGGTGGCCGTGATGCTCGAAGCTGGCGGCGAAGACATCCGCCGAGGCGAAGAACAGGTTTCCCGACACGCGGTACTTGAGCCGGCCCTCCTCGGGGACTTCGATCTCCTCGACGACGATGGTCTTGCCGACCTTTCGCATGAAGAAGATCGCAGACAGGATCACGCCGAGGACAACGCCCTTCGACAGGTCGTGAGTCAGGACCACGGTCACGGTCGTCGCGATCATGACAATCGACGACTGGAACGGCGTGGAGCGCAGCCTGAGCACCGAGCCCCAGTCGAAGGTCCCGATCGAGACCATGATCATCACGGCCACGAGGGCGGCCATGGGTATGCGGGCCACCCAGTCCTGAAGCACCAGGATCAGGAACAGCAGCAACAGCCCCGCCCACAGGGTCGACAGCCGCCCTCTCGCGCCGGACGTCACATTGATGATCGACTGCCCGATCATGGCGCAGCCGGCCATGCCGCCGAACAGGCTGGCGGCGATGTTGGCGATGCCCTGGCCTCGCGTTTCGCGGTCCTTGTCCGAGGGCGTGTCGGTCAGGTCGTCGATCAGGTTGGCGGTGAGCAGGCTCTCAAGCAGGCCCACGAAGGCGAGGGTGGCCGCCACCGGCGCGATGATCGTGAACGTTTCCCATGTCAGGGGCACGGCCGGGAAATGGAACATCGGCAGGGTGGTGGGCATCTCGCCCATGTCTCCGACCGTGCGCACGTCGAGGCCCGTCCAGATCACCACCGCGCTCAGGGCGATGATGGCGACGAGAGGCGACGGCACGGCCTTGCTGATGCGCGGCAGGCCGTAGATCACGACCAGCCCCGCCGCGACCAGGGCGTAGGTTTGCCAGTTGGCGCCAATCAACTCGGGCAGCTGGGCCAGGAGAATCAGGATGGCTAGCGAGTTCACGAACCCGGTCATCACCGAGCTGGAAACGAACTTGATGTAGCGGCCCAGCCGGAGCAGCCCGACCCCGATCTGGAACACGCCCGTCAGGAGCGAAGCCGCGAACAGGTATTCGATGCCATGGTCGCGGACGAGCGTGACCATCAGGAGCGCCATGGCGCCGGTCGCCGCCGAGATCATCGCCGGGCGGCCTCCGACGAAGGCGATGGTCACCGCGATCACGAAGCTGGCGTACAGCCCCACGGCGGGATCGACGCCCGCGATGATCGAAAAGGCGATGGCTTCGGGAATTAGCGCGAGCGCCACCACCGTGCCCGCGAGCAGGTCGCGTCGCGGATTGGCCAGCCATTGGCGGCGGGCCGAAGCAAAGATCGTCATTCAGTATCAGTCTGCAGGTCGGGCCGGTCCGCAAGGACGCAGGTCCGTGTTTCCCGAGGGATCGGCGCTCGGGGTAGCCACCCGGTCGAGCCGGGTCCATGTGCGGTGCGGCTGATGCCGCAGTTCGGCTCGTTAGACAAGCTTGAGCGCGGACGGTCGCTGCGAGCAACGGGGCCCGGGCGGCCTCGGGCGCCGCCGTCAGGCGCCTAGACGTCCTCGCGCGGCAGCATCTCGGCCACTGCTCCGGCCAGGTCGGTCTGGCGGAACGGCTTGGCCAGGCGGGGCAGGCCCGCGGCCTCGATGTCGCTCAGGTTGGCGTAGCCGGTGATCATCAGGACCGGGGTGCCGGGACGCAGCTCGCCGACCTCGCGCGCCAGCTCCGAACCCGTCATGCCGGGCATGGCGTAGTCGGTGACCAGCAGCTGGAACA
The DNA here is from genome assembly GCA_966210875.1 of uncultured Brevundimonas sp. Lineage (GTDB taxonomy): Bacteria > Pseudomonadota > Alphaproteobacteria > Caulobacterales > Caulobacteraceae > Brevundimonas. Next base: position 3,356 of record CBIHLR010000100.1, read on the forward strand.
CCAGCCCCGAGCGGATCATCTGCAGCGCCTGGTCGCCCGAGGCCGCGTGCACGACACGGTAGCCGGCCTCGCCCAGCATCTCGGCCGTGCCGGCGCGCACCAGATCTTCGTCGTCGACCAGCAGGATCGTCGCCGACGTCTTCGACGCGGCCTGTCCGGGCGCCTCGCGCACCGGGTCCTCGGCCACCAGTCCGTCCGCGGCCGGCAGCCACAGGGTGGCCGTGGTGCCCTGGCCCGGGGTGCTGTCGAGCACGAAGGCGCCCCCGGACTGCATGGCCATGCCGTGCACCGACGACAGGCCCAGGCCCGTGCCGCGCCCCACGCCCTTGGTCGTGAAGAACGGCTCGACCGCGCGCGCCAGGGTCGCGGCGTCCATGCCGATGCCGGTGTCGACCACCTGGACCCGCAGGTAGTCGCCTGGCGTCAGCCCGTCAGGGTCGGTCTCGCTCGCCACCGATATGGCCAGCGCGCCGCCATCCGGCATGGCGTCGCGCGCGTTGACCGCCAGGTTCAGCACCGCCAGCTCCAGCTGGTTCGGGTCGATCAGGGCCGGCGGCAGGCCCTCGGCGGCCTCGACCGTCAGCGCGATCTGCGGCCCGAGCGAGCGGGAGACCAGATCCTCCATGCCCCGGATCAGCGCGCCGACGTCGACCGGCTTGGGTTGCAGGTGCTGCCGCCGCGAGAACGCCAGCAGCCGCTGGACCAGCGTCCGCGCCCGGTCTGCCGCCTGAAGCGCGCCGTCGGTGAGGCGCACCGCGCGCTCGTCGTCGCCCAGACGCCGCCGCAGCAGGTCCAGCGCCCCCACGATGGGCGTCAGCAGGTTGTTGAAGTCGTGCGCCACCCCGCCGGTCAGCTGGCCGATGGTCTCCATCTTCTGGGACTGGCGCAGCGCCTCCTCGGCGCGCAGGCGCTGGGTGACCTCGTCGGTGACCCGGCCTTCGAGGTCCGCGTTCAGCGCCTGCAGCTCGGCCTCGGCCTTGAGGCGCTGACGGATTTCGGCCTGGGCCGACTGGAACAGACGGGCGTTGTCGATGGCCACCGCCGCCTGTCCGGCCAGGCCCCCCAGGCCGCGCTCGGCGTCCTCGCCGAAGACGCCGGCCTCCGGGTGGCCGAAGAACAGCCCGCCCAGCACCTCGCCGGTGCGCGACCTGACCGGCACCGCTAGGTAGGAGCGCACCGGCAGGTGGCCCTCGGGCATCCCGTGGTGCGGCTCATGCCTGCCGTAGCGAGGGTCCTGGGTGATGTCGTCGGACCGCACGATGCCCTCTCCGGCGAAGGTCGGGGCGAAGACGTCGGTGTTGCGCGGCATCGGGAAGCGCGAGAAGGCCTCCGCCGGCACGCCCGAGATGGAGTACAGCATGTAGCTGCCGCCCTCGTCGTCGAGGACATTGTAGAAGAAGGCTCCGAACTGGGCTCCGGTCAGGGCCACGCCGGCGTCGGTGATCCTCTGCACCACCGACGCCAGGTCGGTGTCGGCGGCCACTACGGCGCCCGCTTCGTTGAGGATCTCTAGCGCCCGCTTCTCGGCGATCAGGGCCGCCTCCGCGCGGCGCCGCTCGACGGCCGAGCGGGTGACGTTGGCGACCTCCCGGATCAGCCCCAGCTCGTCCGGTGTCCAGTCCCGACGCTCGCCGTGGTTCAGATAGAGCAGGGCGACGAACGAGCCTTCCTCGGTCACCGGCATGTTGACGAAGGAGCGCGCGTTGATCCCCTCCAGCGCCGCTGCCGTCTCGGCCGTGCGCGGATCCTCGCGCGCGTCGGCGATCACCACCGTCTCGCCGCGCTTCAGGTTCTCGATGTAGGAGCCGTAGTCACGGAACTGCAGCACGCCCGCCAGGCTCCGCACCCCCGGCGCGTTCCAGTCGCGCTCGATGGTGATGGTCTCGCGCCGCGGGTCGATCAGGCCGTAGCCGGCGCGGTCCACGCCCATCGCCCGCGCCAGGATCTCGGCGGCGGCGAACGAGATTTCCGCCGGGTCGCTCAGCTCCGAGATGCGGCTGTTCAGCTCCAGCAGCACGGACTTGTGCGCCTCGCTGCGGCGAAGCGCGGCCTCCGACTGGTGACGCTCGGTCTCGTCCAGATAGACGGCGGTGACCGACACCGGCGCGCCGTCCGGGGCCCGCTCGACGCGCCCCCGCCCCAGCAGCCAGCGGACCTCGCCGTCGCGGCGAAGGATCCGGTGCTGGACCTCATAAAAGTCCTGTCCGCCCTCCAGAATGGCGGTTCGCTCGCCCATCACCCGCTCGAGGTCGTCCGGATGGTAGGCGGCGCGCAGCTCCTGCAGCGTCAGACGCTTGTCCGTCGGCCAGCCGTACAGCTCGGCGAACCGCTCGGAGTGCTCGACCTCCAGGCCGGGGCTGAGGCGGAAGGTCACCTCCGCCAGCCGGCCGGCCTCGAGCGCCAGGCCCAGCTGGCGGGCGCTCTCGCGCGCCTCGGCCTCGGCGCCGACCCGCTCGATGTGGGCCCAGGACCGCTCGGTCACTTCGCGCAGCAGGGCCAGCTCCTCGGCCGTCCAGGCGTGCGCGTCACGGTGGTGTACGGCCATCAGGGCCGTCAGCCGCCCGTCCTTGATCAGCGGCATGCAGAGCGTCGCCCTGATGCCCAGGGCCTGGAAGGTCGCCGCCTCCTCGGCGGCCAGCTCGGCCAGGTTGTCGTTGACGATCAGCGGCCGCCCGGCGCCCAGCTCCTCGACCGCCTTGCGTCCGAAGTCCGCCAGCCGGTAGCGGCCGACGATGCTCGTCCCGCCCGGCGCGGCCCAGTCGCCGCGGATGGTGAAGCCGTCCTCGTCCGGATCCATGTCCGCATAGGCGCAGGAGGTCACCCCCAGCTGCTCGCCGACCATGCGGGTGGTGACGGCCAGGATCTCGTCGGCGCCGGTCGAGCGCGTCGCCTCGGTCGCCAGCCGGTCCAGGAAGCGCAGCCGGGCCTCGCTCTGGCGCAGCTCAGCCTCGGTCGTCTTGCGGCCGATGACCAGGGCCACCGAGCGCGCCAGAAAGCCGATCAGCTCTAGGTCCTGGGCCGCCGGCTCGCGCGGCTCGCGGTAGTACATGGCGAAGGTGCCCAGCACCTCGCCGGAGCCGGACCTGATCGGCGTCGACCAGCAGGCCCGCAGGCCATGGCCCATCGCCAGCTCGCGGAAGTCGGCCCACAGCGGGTCCGAGGCGATGTCCGAGACATAGACCGGCTCGCGGGTGAAGGCCGCCGTGCCGCAGCTGCCCACGCCCGGCCCGATCTCGACCCCGTCGATGGCCGCGTTGTAGGCCTCCGGCAGGCTGGGCGCCGCGCCGTGCCGCAGCCGCCGCCCGTCCGCGTCCAGCAGCAGGATCGAGCCCAGCATGCCCGCCAGCGACTGGCCCTCGACGGTCCGCACCAGCTCGTCCAGCAGTTCGCCCAGGGGCGCGTCCCGGATGGCCAGCTCCAGCACCGTGTTGTGCAGCGAGCGCAGGGTCTCGCCCCGCACCCGCGCGGTGACGTCCTGGCCCTCGACGAAGATGCCCGTGACCGTCCCGTCCGCGGCCCGGACCGGCTGATAGATGAAGTCCAGGAAGTGCTGCTCGGCCTCGGCCCCGTGGCCCAGGGTCACCGGCGCCGCGTCCAGCCGGATCGTCTCCCCGGTCCCATAGACCCGGTCCAGCATCCCCACGAAGCCCTGCGCCGCCGCCTCCGGCAGGACCTCGGCCACCGTCCGGCCCAGGGTCTCCCGGTCGCCGATCAAGCGCCGGTACGACGCATTGGCCAGCGAGAAGCGGTGCTCGGGCCCCTCCAGCATGGCGATGAAGCCCGGCGCCTGTTCGAACATCTCCGACAGCTGGTCCCGCTCGGCCTTCAGCTCGGCCTCGGCCAGCACCTTGCCGGTGGTCTCGGCGCAGGCGCAGAACATGCCCGCGATCCGCCCGTCGTCGCCGCGCACCGGCGAATAGGAGAAGGTGAACCAGGTCTGCTCCGCATAGCCCTTGCGGTTCATCAGCAGGGGCAGGTCCTCGCGGAACGACGCCTCGCCGGACAGGGCCGCGTCGATCAGGGGCGAGATGTCGCCCCAGATCTCCCCCCAGATGTCCTCGAACCGCCGGCCCAGCGCGTCCGGATGCTTGCCGCCCAGGATCTCGGCGTAGGGGTCGTTGTAGAGGAAGCCGAGCTGCGGCCCCCAGGCCACGAACATCGGAAAGCGCGAGTTGATCATCAGGGCGACCACCGCCCTCAGCGCCTGCGGCCACCCCTGCGGCGGCCCCAGCGGCGACGCGCTCCAGTCATGCGCGCGCATCCGCGCGCCCATCTCACCGCCGCCCTGAAGGAAACCGTCGTTTCTCGAATCCACCGCACGCCCCTCAAGGCCCGCAGTACAGACGGACCGTCCCGAAGCCGTGCAACGCATTGAGAGGGCGAAGGTTGCGTCCGTTTGCCGGAAGAACCATCGCCCGCTGCGGCCCCCTCTGACCGGATATGGCGACAAGAAAAACGAGTTCAAGAATTGGCGAACGGCGCCGTCTCGGACAGCTTTCCCCGCCTGACCGGAGGCCCGCCATGACCGTTTCCGCCACCCCGTTCGTTGCGACCTACTTCCACGGCGCCAAGGCCGAACTTGAGGTCGGCGACCTGATCGCGCCCGGGCGGCCCTCCAACTACGGCAAGCGGAAGCAGGCGGCCTTTGTCTATATGGCGGGCACGCTCGACGCCGCCGTCTGGGGCGCCGAGCTGGCGGCCGGGGACGGGCAGGGGCGGATCTATGTCGTCGAGCCGACAGGACCCGTCGAGGACGACCCCAACCTGACCGACCAGAAGTTTCCGGGCAATCCGACGCGCTCGTACCGGAGCCGCGAGCCCCTGCGCGTGCTCGGCGAGGTCGTGGGCTGGCGCGGGCATTCGCCCGAGCAGCTACAGGCCATGCGCGACGGCCTGGCCCGCCTCGACGCCGCGGGCGTCGAGGCGATCGAGGACTAGCTGTCGAGGAAGCTGCGCAGCTTGCGCGACCGGCTGGGGTGCTTGAGCTTCCTCAGCGCCTTGGCCTCGATCTGGCGGATGCGTTCGCGCGTCACCGAGAACTGCTGGCCGACCTCTTCGAGGGTGTGGTCGGTGTTCATGCCGATGCCGAAGCGCATGCGCAGCACCCGCTCCTCGCGCGGCGTCAGCGACGCCAGCACGCGGGTGGTGGTCTCGCGCA
>CBIHLR010000101.1:0-8409 GCA_966210875.1 uncultured Brevundimonas sp.
CGATCATGGCCGCCCCGATGGCGCTCGTGATGTGGTCATAGCCCGGCGCCACGTCTGTGGTCAGCGGCCCCAGCGTATAGAAGGGCGCCTCGCCGCAGTGCTTGAGCTGCTCGTCCATGTTGGCCTTGATCTTGTGCATCGGCACGTGGCCGGGGCCCTCGATCATCACCTGGCAGCCGTGGTCCCAGGCGACCTTGGTCAGCTCGCCCAGGGTCCTCAGCTCGGCGAACTGGGCCTCGTCGTTGGCGTCCGCGATGGAGCCGGGCCGCAGGCCGTCGCCCAGGCTGAACGAGACGTCGTAGGCCCGCATGATCTCGCAGATCTCGGCGAAGTGCTCGTAGAGGAAGCTCTCCCTGTGGTGGCTCAGGCACCACTTGGCCATGATCGAGCCGCCCCTGGAGACGATGCCCGTCACCCGCTTGGCCGTCAGCGGCACGAAGGGCAGGCGCACGCCGGCGTGGATGGTGAAATAGTCCACGCCCTGCTCGGCCTGTTCGATCAGGGTGTCGCGGAACACCTCCCAGGTCAGGTCCTCCGCCACGCCGCCGACCTTCTCCAGCGCCTGGTAGATCGGCACGGTGCCGATCGGGACCGGCGAGTTCCGGATGATCCAGTCGCGGATGTTGTGGATGTTGCGGCCCGTCGACAGGTCCATGACCGTGTCCGCGCCCCAGCGGGTCGCCCAGACCAGCTTGTCGACCTCGTCGGCCACCGAGGACAGCACCGCCGAGTTGCCGATGTTGGCGTTGATCTTGACCAGGAAGTTCCGCCCGATGGCCATCGGCTCCACCTCGCGGTGGTTGATGTTGGCCGGGATGATGGCGCGGCCGCGCGCCACCTCGTCGCGGACGAACTCCGGCGTGACGAAGTCCGGGATCTCGGCCCCGAAGTCCTCGCCGTCGCGCAGCCACTCCCGCGCCGTATCCCGCCGCAGGTTCTCGCGGATGGCGACGTACTCCATCTCGGGCGTGATCACGCCCAGCCGGGCGTACTCCAGCTGGGTCACCGGCCGCCCCGCCAGGCCGCGATAGACCGCGCGCCGGCTGTCGTCGAAGGCGGGGGCCAGGTGCTTGCCCGCCGCGTTGCCGTTGTCCTCGGGCTTCACCTCCCGCCGGGCCGTCTCCAGCGCCACGTCGCCGCGCTCCAGCCGCCACTGGACGCCGACGACCTCGGGAAGGCCACGCTCGATGTCGATGGCGGCCTCCGGGTCGGTGTAGGGCCCCGACGGATCATAGACCGTCACCGGCGGCTCGTTCGCGCTGGGATGGACCGCGATCTCGGCGAAGGGCACGCGGATGTCCGGCCAGATCACGCCCGGCTCATAGACCTTGCGCCGCCCCGGTCGCGGGCCGGTCGGGATGGAGCCGGCCGCCGCCTCCACGCGCTTCTTGGCCTCGGCCAGCGGCAGCTCGACGTTCGGGTCTTCGGGGGTGACGTGGACGTTCATGGCGGCCTCTTCGTTCAGAGGGACCACCGGCGCGGAGTGAGGGCCCTCGCGGGGGAAGGCCGTGTCTCGTCCCTTCGCCGGCATGACCCGGATCAGGTTCGGCCGGTCAGAGGATCACCTCAATCTCAGCGGCTCAGGCGCCGCCCCCGGGAGAACGGCGGGAGGTTAGGCGCGGCCGTCGATGGAAGCAACTACGGCTCGCGCCAACCGAGCACGGACAGCTCCAGACCCCGCCGCGGGTCCTCGTCGAAGCGCAGGGTGGCCGTCGCCCGGCCGTGCGCGGGGAGGTAGTCGAACTCGGCGTCGGCGGTCTCCTCGTCCAGCCGGCCCTCGATGCGGACTTGGGCCGCGGTCTGGTCGCCCTCGTTGCGGGCGCGGACCTCGACGGTCCAGCCGTCATGGGCGCGGCTGATCTCGCCGGGCTCGAGCCGGATGTCGGGCGGACTGTCGCGGCCGGTCAGGGCCTGCCAGCCGACGAGGCCGAGCACCGCGAGCACGACCAGCAGGCCGAGGCCGGCGGTGATCCACTCCAGCAACGGCGGCGGCTTGGGCTGAGGGGTCTTGGGGGCCATGGCTACACCAGGAGCCGCGCGCCGCCGGCGCCGAGCGCGCCCGGGAAGGCCAGGACGACGGTGGTCATGGCCAGGCGCTCGGGGCCCTGGCCGTCCATGTGGCCGAACGTCCACTGGACGTAGAGCCCGACCAGCAGCGCGATCGCATAGCCGGGCACGGTGAAGTGGGCGAAGGCGCGCCAGCCGCTCTCGTGGCTGTGCTGGCCCGCGAAGCCGAGCGAATAGACCACCGCGTGCAGAAGGGCGACCGACAGGGCCGCCAGTCCCAGCGCGTGCCAGGGCGTCATCTTGTAGGCGATCAGGACCATCTCCTCGGTCGGGGCCACGTTGAAGGCCACGAACAGGGCCCCGACCATCATCAGGAAGAGCTCGGACGCATAGGTCTCGCGGCCGCCGGCGTCCTCAGGGCCATCGGACTGCGCGTCGCCGTCGGCGGCCAGCTGCTTGCGCGCCAGCAGCGCGCCGATGGCGGCCGGAAAGGCCTGGAGGGACAGCTTGCCCAAGACCTCATCGACCGGCTGGCCAGTCTTGATCACCCCAAACAGCACCAGCAGCACGCCCGCCGTCACAAAGCCGATGGCCAGGGCCGCGAGCGCGTCCAGCCCGTCATCGAGCGGGCCGTAGGTCTTCCGGAAGCCGGCGTAATAGGACAGGCCGTAAAGCAGCGGCAGGCAGACCAGGACGAAGATCCCCAGCCGCGCCGGGCTGATGGTGAAGCCCAGCCACCACATCTCCATGGTCATCAGCAGCGGAAAGCTGAACAGTAGGGCGCCGCCGAAGGCCCGGGCGAGGCCTCGCGCATACTGACGATTGTCGACCGCCGTCACCGCCATGGGGCGGAAACGCTGGAGCTTGGCGAAGGCTCCGCTTGCCAAGTTCGCCCGGCCCTCTGACAAAAGGGGCGTCGGAGGGGGCACCGCAGATGATCAAGGCCGCGCCGGGCGTATCGCCGCCCGCTCTGGAGCCGGGCGAGCGGCCGGCGAAAAAGCCGATCTGGACGCACCTCTACGCCCAGGTGCTGGCCGCCATCGTCCTGGGAGCGCTGATCGGGCATTTCTGGCCGACCCTCGGCGAGGGCCTGAAGCCGCTGGGCGACGGCTTCATCAAGCTGGTCAAGATGATCATCGCCCCGGTCATCTTCCTGACGGTGACGACCGGCATTGCCCACCTGCGCGACCTGAGGTCGGTGGGCCGGGTGGCGGGCAAGGCCTTCGCCTATTTCCTGACCTTCTCGACGCTCGCCCTCATCGTCGGTCTGGTGGTGGCCAACACGGTCCGGCCCGGCGCAGGCATGGGCGTCGACCCGGCGACGCTCGACCCGGAAGCCGTGGCCCAGTACGCGACCGCCGCCCACGACCAGTCGATAACCGGCTTTCTCCTGCACATCATCCCGGACACTGTGGTCGGCGCCTTCGCGGGTGGGGAGATTCTGCAGGTCCTGTTCTTCTCGATCCTGTTCGGAGTGTCGCTGGCTGTCATCGGCGACCGGGCCGATCCGGTTATGCGGGTGCTGGAGAGCCTGTCGGAGGCCTTCTTCAAGCTGGTCCACATCCTGATGAAGGCCGCCCCGATCGGCGCCTTCGGAGCCTTCGCCTTCACCATCGGCCGCTACGGCATCGAGAGCGTGATCAGCCTGGCCGCGCTCGTGGCGACCTTCTACCTGACCTCCCTGATCTTCGTGCTGGGCGTGCTCGGCGCGGTCGGGGCGGCCAACGGCTTCTCCATCCTGAAGCTGATCCGCTACCTGAAGGAGGAGCTGCTTCTGGTGCTCGGCACCTCCAGCTCCGAGGCCGCCCTGCCGAGCCTGATCGAAAAGATGGAACGGGCCGGGGCCAAGAAGTCGGTCGTCGGCCTGGTCGTGCCCACCGGCTACTCCTTCAACCTGGACGGCACCAACATCTACATGACGCTGGCGGCCCTGTTCATCGCCCAGGCTTGCGGCATCGAGCTGACCCTGTCGGAGCAGCTGCTGCTGTTGGCGGTCGCGGTGCTGAGTTCCAAGGGGGCGGCGGGGGTGACCGGCGCGGGCTTCATCACGCTCGCGGCCACCCTGGCGGTCGTGCCCAGCGTGCCGGTCGCCGGCATGGCGCTGATCCTGGGCATCGACCGGTTCATGAGCGAGTGCCGTGCGCTGACCAACTTCATCGGCAATGCGGTCGCCACTCTGGTCGTCGCCCGCTGGGACAAGGCGCTGGACCGCGAAGCGCTCGCCGCCGCCCTGAATGGCGCGCCCGCGCCAGTGGCCGCGCCGGTCATCGAGACGGACGAGGACTGACGCTCGCCTACCAGTCCCTGACCGCCGCCTGCAGCTTCAGCGCCTGGGCCGTCTCACGGACGTCGTGGACGCGGATGACCGCCGCGCCGCGCCGGGCGGCTTCGAGCGCCAGGGCGAGCGAGCCGCCGAGCCGGTCCAGAGGATCGGTCGCGGAAGGGTCGACGGCCTGGATGGTGCGCTTGCGGCTGACGCCATAGAGGACCGGAAAACCGAGCGCCGTGATCTCGTCCAGCCGGCGCGTGAGTTCCAGGTTGTGGGCGGCGGTCTTGCCGAAGCCGAGGCCGGGATCCAGCCAGATGCGCTCGCGCGCCACCCCGGCCGAGATGGCGGCCTCGGCCCGGGCGGAGAGGAAGGCGGCCACCTCGCCCACCACCTCGTCGTAGCGCGGGTCGTCCTGCATGGTGCGGGGCTCGCCCTTCATGTGCATCAGCACCACCTCGCAGCCGAGCCCGGCGGCGGTCGCGAGGCTGTCGGGGGCGTAGCGAAGGGCGGTGACATCGTTCCAGATCGTCGCCCCGGCCGCGACGGCGGCGCGGGCCACCTCGGGCTTCATGGTGTCGACGCTGATCGGACCGTCCCAGCGCGCCCGGATCTGTTCGATCAGGGGGACGACGCGGGCTATCTCGGCCTCGGTCGGTACGGGCGCCGCGCCGGGGCGGGTGCTCTCGCCGCCGATGTCCAGGATGTTGGCGCCCTGGTCGACCAGGCGCAGGGCGTGATCGACGGCGGCGTCGAGCGACGCCAGCCGGCCGCCGTCCGAAAAGCTGTCCGGGGTGACGTTGACGATCCCCATGACGCGGGGGCGGGGTTTGACTTCCGGGTCCATCACCCCCAGCTTTGAGGCGTGATGTTCTCGACCGTCAATCCGATCCGACGACAGAGCCACGCGGGACGCCTCGTCGCAGGCGGCTGACCCGGGGCGGACGCGCGCCTGCGCCGTTCCGGGATTCTCCCTATCCAACTTCCGAACAATTCACCGCCGCCCTCGCCGGGCGGCGCGCAACCTAGCGAGGGCGTCATGCGCCAGACTTCCAGAACACGAGACCTGCCGACCATCTTCCTGTCGGCCGAAGACCACGAAACCCTGTCGCGCCTGGTCGGCGACATCGAGGGCGACGGGCCGGTGGGCCTGCTTCAGCTCGAGCTCGACCGGGCCATCATCTGCGAGGAGGGCGAGCTGCCGCCGCTGGCGATCGGACTGAACCGCTGGCTGCACTATGTCGATGACCGGCGCCCCGAGGCCCGGCGCGTCCGCATCGTCCTGCCGCAGGACGCCGACATCGATTCCGGCAGCATCTCGGCCCTGTCCTATGTCGGTTCGGGCCTGATCGGCCTGACGGAGGGCAGGTCCATCGAGTGGCCCGACCAGACCGGGGCCGTGCGCAAGCTGACGCCGATTCTGGTCGAGGAGCCTGCGCTCGCCTGACCGGCGGTGTCAGGGCCGGGAGCCGATCAATCGGCCCAGCGCCTCGAGATAGGCGGCGAAGGCCGCCCGGCCGGCGCGCGTGATCGAGATGCGCGTCAGGGGCTTGTTGTCCCTGAAGCTCTTGTCGATGGCGACGTAGCCGGCCTCCTCCAGCTTCTTGAGGTGGACGGACAGATTGCCCTGGGTGGCCTCGAGCGCGGTCTTCAACTCGGTGAAGTCGGCGCTCTCGGAGTCGGCGAGATAGACCATGATCCCCAGCCGCATGCGGCCGTGGATGACTTCGTCGATCTTGCCGAGATCGCCCAGCGCCATGGGATCAGGCGGTCTTCGCCGCGCCGCGCGCGTCGCGGTACATGACCCAGCCGGGCAGGGCGAACAGCAGGAACAGTGCGACCGTGCAGACCCCGAGGTACCAGAGGGGCTCGCGCACCAGCACGCCGAGCGCCACGGCCGTGGCCCAGCCGCCGAGCGCGGTCGCCAGCATCCAGCCCTTCCGCTTCAGCATCCAGGCCATGTACCAGGCGGCGGCCTGCAGGGCGAAGACGAGGGCGGCGTAGTAGAGCCACACCGCGAAGTCCTGATCGCGCATGGCGCCGACGCCGAAAATGATGATGACCGCCAGATTGGCCATGCCGGTGGCGCTGAAGGCGGCGCTCATGGTGCGCGCCGCCATGGGTCCGCGCTGGGTGTTTCCGTCGCGCCGGTCCTTGAGGATCGCCCAGGTCAGGATCGACAGGAAGCTGCCGCTGATCAGGACCAGGAAGGCGAGATTGGCGAGGTCCGGCCAGCGGATCACCCCGGTCGCCTGGCCGAGGTGGAACAGGCACTGCAGCCCGTAGAGCAGGCCTCCGGCGAGGTAGCAGACGGCCAGGGTCAGGGGCGGGCGGCCGCTGCCCTCGGCGATGGCGCGCAGGAAGGCGAGGTCGTCCTCGGCGGTGGTCGGATTGGGTCTGGACATGGCGGGTCTCCGGGAGCCGGCTCGCCCTGGCGTGGACGAGCCGGAGAGTCTTGGCAAGCTACTCGGCGGGCAGGGCGACGGGATCGGCGGCGCGGCGGCGTGGCACGCGGCGGCCGTTGAGCCATCCGCCCAGGAAGCCGTGCCGGACGAGCAGCTCGTAGGAGATCAGGCAGACCGCGAGCACGCCTCCCGACACGCCCGCCAGCTTCACCCACCAGGGGCCCGGCCAGTCCTGCACCCAGACCTGCGCCAGCATGACCAGGGGCAGGTGGACGATGTAGACCCAGTAGGAGCTGTCGGCGAGATAGCGGCGCACCGGGCTGTGGCCCGACAGGAAACGCAGGCACAGGCCCATGGCCGCGAAGGCCGAGGCATAGATCGCCAGCGCGGTGACGCCGGCAGCCAGCGCCTTGGCGGCGTTCGGCTCCACCATGGGCGTGATCACCGGGCCACCGGCCAGCATCCAGGCCCAGCCACCCGAAGCCAGGGCGACGATGAGGTAGGCGGGAGCCGCGCCCGCGATCCGCGCCAGGAGGTCGCGACGGCGGTCGAGCAGGAAGCCGAGGCCGAACGCCAGGCCGAAGCCGATCACGGCGGCGGCGTCGGGGACCAGCCCCGCGTCCGGCGTCGGCACGGCGAAGAAGGCGATCCACTCCGGATCCAGCCACAGGGCGAGCGCCAGCGGCGCGGCCAGCAGCACGGGCGTCCACCAGCCGATCAGCGCGCCGGTGAGACGGTCGACCGCCCGGCCCCACGCGCCGCCGCGATCCAGCGCGGCGAAGGGCGCGCGCAGGAGGAGCGCCACCAGGCAGAACAGGCTCAGCACATAGAGGAACCAAAGGTGGGTCAGGGGGAAGTTGGTCCAGTCGTAAGTCGGAGGCGGCGGCGGAGGCGCGCCCGGGACGATGAGCCCGCTGACGTGGGCGTCCCAGACCAGGGCCGTGATGATCCCGCCCATGACGGGGAGCCAGAAGACGAGCAGCGGGCCGGTGATCCGGACCGCCCGGTCCCGGGCGAAGCCCAGCCATCCTCGGCGCGCCAGCATCATGTGGGCGAACAGGCCGGCGATCAGGAAGAAGGCGGTCATCCGGAAGAGGTGGATGGCGAAGAACAGGACGGCCGCGCCAATCGAGCGGCTGTCGTCGGCGACGATCCAGGTCTGCTCGGGAAAGAAGGACAGGCTGGCGTGCAACACGACGCCCAGCAGCAGGGCGCCGCCTCTCAGGGCGTCGAGGCCGTGCAGGCGCTCGGTGGGTGTCAGGTCGGTCATTGCGGCTCCCCCTCTGGATCAGGCCGAGCGGGGATATCTCATAGACCAGTCTAAATCGCAAACCTGTTCGTGACAAAGAAGCCCGCCGCGTTTCCGGGGCGGGCTTCCTGGCTTCAGTGGACGGTGGGCTGAGTCTCGACGTCGGTCCCGTCGGAAACCGGAGTGACCGGCACGGCCAGCGAAGGGCCGACGGTCACGTCGCCGGTCTCCTCGCGGTCGGGGAGCTTGCCCTCCTTCAGCAGGGCCGCGATCTCCTCGCCCGAGAGCGTCTCGTATTCGAGCAGGGCCTGGGCCAGCTTCTCGTGGTCCGCCTTCTTCTCGGTCAGGATGCGCCGCGCCTCGTCCCAGCCGGCGGTCACCAGGCGCTTGATCTCGCCATCGATGATCCGGGCGGTCTCTTCCGAGACGTTCTGGCTGCGCGCGACGGAGTGGCCGAGGAAGACCTCTTCCTGGTTCTCGCC
>CBIHLR010000102.1:0-8368 GCA_966210875.1 uncultured Brevundimonas sp.
TGAAGCGGATACCGCCGACTGCTGGAGGCCAGAGCCTACCGTCCGCTAAGGGTGGGAAGCGGACGTTCCGGGATAAGCTGCTCGTCGCTAATGCACCTGGGTCACAGCGGTGAACGACTGCAACTTCTGCCATCTAGCCAACTTCGCGCTTAGCTTTGCGATGTTCGGAGGCTCTGCCATTGTCGGGCTGCCGATCGCGGGGTGGGGCTATCCCTGGCGGAAGCCCCGGTTGAGGCCCTACATCTGGATTGCCCTAATCCTGCTGGCTCCCTTGGCTGGTCTCCTGCTCCTGCACACGTTCTTCAGCCTCCCGGCGGGCACCTGCTCGGACCGACTTTTGGGAGGCGCTCCGTGGCTCCTTGCGATAGCCAACCTGGCTTCGGTGATAGCGCTTCTTGTGGTCTATCCAGGACGTCGGCGTTTTATCGCGGGCATGGCCGTCGCCATTTGCCCAACGATGCTGCTTTGGACCCCTATCACGATCATGTCCTTGGTCGGCTGCTGGATTTAGGACCGCTGATCGTAGCCTGCGGTAAGCAGGCAATGTCCGCTATGGGTCGAAAGCGGACATTGGCGTCTGACCGTCCTCCGCTCAGAGCCGCATCCCGTCGGCCTGGCACAGGCGGTTGTGGATGTCCGTCGCGGCGATGGCGGCTTCGGCGGTGGCGACCGCGATCTGGTTGAGGCCCAGCACCACATCGCCCGCCGCATAGAGGCCCGGCACGCTGGTTTCGTTGTGGTCGGTGACGACCAGGCGGCCGTCCTCGCTGCGCTCGGCGCCGAGCTGGACGGCCAGCTTGACGTTCGCGTCGGTGCCCAGCGCCGAATAGAGGACGTCGAAGCTGCGCGCCTCGCCTTCCCAGGACAGGGCGGTGATGCGGTCGTCCTCGAGGCGGACCTCGTCGAAGGCGGTGTCGATCACCTCAACCCCCAGGGCCTCCAGGTCACCGCGCCGGGCCAGATCCTCCGGCGCGCCGACGTGGATCAGGGCGACCCGGTCGGAATAGCTGCGCAGGAAGGCGCATTCGCGCGCGCCCTTGTCGCCGTCGCCGATCACCGCGATGGCCCTGTCCGTCGCCTCGTAGGCGTCGCAGATCGGGCAGATGCGGACCAGGCCGCGTTCGATGGCGCGCTCGACGCCGGGCAGGGGCGGGCGGCGGTCCTCCACGCCCGTCGCCAGCAGCACCGCCCGGGCCACGACCTCGCCGCCGTCCTCGAAACAGCCCAGGAACCCATCGTCCGTCGCCGTCAGCTTGCGGATGCGGCCCGGCCGGATCGCGGCGCCGTAGCGCTCGGCCTGATCGCGCATGCGGCCCAGGATGGTCGACCCGTCGGCGCCCTCCGGAAAGGCCGGCATGTTGTGACTGAGGGGGATCCAGGCGGCGCGCGGTTCGCCGCCGTCGGCCACCACCGTGCGCCGGTGAAAGCGCCCCAGATAGGTCGCCGCCGTCAGGCCGGCCGGGCCCGCGCCTACGACGAGAACGTCCGTCTGGAGGGCGCTCACTTCTCGTCGGTCCAGACGGTCTTGTAGAGGTCGAAGCGACGGTCCCTGAGGTTGCGCACCGTGCCCTGCGCCTTGGCCCAGGCCAGGTCGGACAGGTCCAGGTCCGCGACCGTCACCGTCTCGACATTCTCGCTGGCCTCGGCCGCCACGCCGTCCCGCGCGAAGGGGAAGTCGCACGGCGTCAGGATGCAGGACTGGGCGTACTGGATGTCCATGTTCTCGACGTTCGGCAGATTGCCGACGTTGCCCGACAGGGTGACGTAGCACTGGTTCTCGATGGCGCGGGCCTGGGAGCAGTAGCGCACCCGCAGATAGCCCTGCCGGTTGTCGGTGCAGAACGGCACGAACAGCAGCCGCGCGCCCTCGTCGACCAGCCGCCGGGCCAGTTCGGGGAACTCCGAGTCGTAGCAGATCAGCACCCCGATGGGCCCGCAGTCGGTCGGGATGGCGTGGACCCGGTCGCCGCCCTTGATGTTCCACCAGTGGCGCTCGTTCGGGGTCGGGTGGATCTTCTCCTGCTCGTGGACCGAGCCGTCGCGCAGGAAGACGTAGGCCACGTTCTGGATCTCGCCGTCGTCGGTCTGCGTGGGGTGGGAGCCGCCGATGATGTTGATGTTGTATTCGACCGCCATCTTGCGCAGCGCCTCGACGAAGCGCGGCGTGTAGCGGGTCAGGGCCTCGATGGACTCGACCGGGCTCAGCTTCTTGGGCTCCAGCGACAGCAGCTGCAGGGTGAACAGTTCGGGGAAGACCACGAAGTCGGAGCGGTAGTCCGAGGTCACGTCGACGAAATATTCGATGTTGGAGATGAACTCCTCGAAGCTCGAGACCTTGCGGGCCTGAAGCTGGACCGTCGCGACCCGCACCGTCTCCTTGACGGCGAAGGCCGCACCCCGGCCGTGGGCCTCGACGTAGTAGGGATTGCGCCAGACCATGTGCGCCGCGTGGCCCATCGAGGCGGTGTCCGAGGCCAGATAGTTCTCCAGCACCCCGATCGGCTCGAAACCGGAGCGCATGTGGAAGCCGACGACCGGGTCGTTCAGCTTTCTGGCCGTGACCGCGTCCAGATACTCGCGCGCATCGGGATAGGCGGCCTTGCGCCGCGCCAGGCCCGGCATGCGGCCGCCGAAGACAATGCCCTTCAGATTCTGCGCCTCGCACAGGTCGCGCCGCGCGTCGTACAGGCGCTGGCCGATGCGCAGGCGGCGCCGGTCCGGATCGACGCAGACCTCCATGCCATAGAACCAGTCGCCCGTCGGGTCGTGCCGGGCCGCGTAGCCGCCGCCGGTGATCTGGGTCCAGGTGTGCGGCGACATCGCCGTCTTCTCGTCGATGCGGAAGCCGGCGGCGTAGCCGACGATCTCGCCCTCGTACTCGACGACGAACTGGCCGTCGGGAAAGGCGGAGATCTGGCCGCGCAGCATGCCGGGCGTATAGGCGGGCATGTCCTTGTAGACCTTGGCCACCAGGGCCGAGATCGCCTCGACGTCGCCCAGTCGGGCGTTGCGGATGTTCAGGACGGCGGATTTGCGACGCTTGCTCATGCGGCCATAACGCAGCCGGGGCCGCAGGGATCAAGGCTTGAGGCGATGCGGGCTTGCCGCCGGGGCCGGCTGCGCCCCATGGTGCCGCCGCCTGTTCGTGGAGGGACCGCCGTGCTCAATCGCCGCCACCTGCTTCTGGGAGCCGCCGGCTCCGGCCTGCTCGCCGCCTGCGGAACCCTGCCGACGGCGGTGGTCGAGACGCCGCGCTCGGCCGAGGCGCTGCGGGCCCGCGCCCTGTACGACCAGATTTTCGAGGGCTTCCTCGCCGCCTCGCCGGTCCAGGCGACCGGGCTGGGCCTGGACGTCGGCGAACGGGCCCACCTGAAGTCGCGGCTCGACAGCCGCAGCTATTCCGACCGTCTCAATGTCCTGAAGCCCCTGGCCGAGGCCCGGCCCGCCGTCGCCGCCATCGACCGGGGCCAACTCTCCGGCCGGGACCTGTCGGACTACGACACCGTGGTCTGGATGACCGACCGCTCGGCCGAGATCGCCGCCTTCCCGTTCGGCGGCGTCGACAGCTACATGTATCCCTGCCCCTATGTGGTCAGCCAGCTGACCGGCTCCTACCAGTCGACCGCGGACTTCCTCGACAGCCAGCATTCGGTCGAGACCGCCGCCGACGCCGAGGCCTACCTCAGCCGTCTGTCCGACTTCGCCACGGGGCTGAACCACGAGACCGAGCGGGTCGCGGTCGACGCCTCGGACCACCGGATCGTCCCGCCCGACTTCGTCATCGACAAGGCCCTGACCCAGTTGGAGGCCCTGCGTGGGTCCCTCGACGCCATGCTGGTCCAGCCGCTGGTCCGTAAGACGAGCGCGGCCGGGCTCGCCGGCGACTGGGGCGGCCGCGCCGGTGGGATCGTGAGCAGCAACGTTGCCTCGGCCTTGGACGCCCAGATCGCTCAGCTGCGCCGCATCCGGCCCTCGGCGGTGCATGATGCGGGCATCGGGGCCCGCCGCAACGGCGAAGCCTATTATGACCTGTGCCTGCGCTTCCAGACCTCCACGGGCCTTAGTCCGCAGGAGGCCCACCAGGTCGGCCTGGACCAGGTCGCGCAGATCGAGGCCCTGGCCGATCCCCTGCTGCGCGAGCGCGGCTACACCGAGGGCTCGGTCGGCGCGCGCCTGACCGCCTTCGGCCAGGATCCGCGCTACCTCTATCCGAACACCGACGAGGGCCGCGCCGCCCTCCTGGCCGACCTCAACCGCCAGGTCGATGCCGTCACCGCCCGCATGCCCGAGGTGTTCGCGCGCATGCCCCGCGCCCGGGTCGAGGTGCGCCGCGTGCCGGTGGCGATCCAGCTCGGCGCCCCGCGCGGCTATGCGCAGTCCGGCTCGCTCGACGGCTCGCGGCCGGGCGCCTACTACATCAACCTGGTGGACACGGCGATCTGGCCGCGCTGGGCCCTGCCGACCCTGACCTACCACGAGAGCCTGCCGGGCCATCACCTCCAGGGCTCGCTGGCGCTGGAGGCCACCGACACCCCGCTGCTGCACAAGTCGATGGGCTTCAACGCCTATGGGGAGGGGTGGGGGCTCTACGCCGAGCAACTGGCGGCGGAACTCGGCATGTACGACGACTTCCCCGAAGGGATGCTCGGCTTCCACCAGTCGTTCCTGTACCGCGCCGCGCGCATCGTCATCGACACGGGCATCCACGCGCTCGGCTGGAGCCGCGAGCAGGCCATCGCCTACATGATCGAGACGGTGGGCCTCGCGCCCGGCGCCGCCGAGAGCGAGTGCGAGCGCTACTGCGTCTGGCCGGGCCAGGCCTGCGGCTACAAGATCGGCCACACCGAGATCGACCGGATGCGGACCGAAGCCCGCGCCCGCATGGGCGAGCGCTTCGACATCAAGGGCTTCCACTCGGCCGTGCTGGACGGCGGCGCCATGCCGCTGGATGTGCTCGATCGGGTCGTTCGGGAGTGGTCGGAGCGGGCCTAGTCCGCCGCCTTCGGGCAGAGGCCGTATTCCCGCAGCAGCTGCTCGACCATCAGCGGGTCGTCCACGATTGGCGGCTCACCGAAGGCCTCGACCCAGCGGCGATAGAGCGGATGATCTGGCGACATGGCTCCCTCCCGGCGGCTGAGCGGACACAACAGCACAGCCGCCGGAAGGTTGCGGGGAAATCGTCCTTAATCGCTCGCTTCGGTTGTGGACGGCTCGGTCGCGGCCAGCAGCAGGCCGTCCACGGGCTGGATCACGCCGTTGCTGGCGACCGTCTCCTCGCCCGTCAGCCGGCCGCTGGAGCCGTCCGGCGCGGTGACGATCACCGTCTCGCCCTCGCGGGTGAAGGTCAGCAGGGTGTCCGCCATCGTCCGCATCTGAACATTGCCGTCGGCTTCCCGCTCCAGCGCCGCCAGGATGTCGTCCCGGGTCGAGGCGCCGGGCACGATGTGCGCGCGGAGCAGGGCCGCGGCCTGGGCGCTCATGGCGTCCTCCGTCAGGTCCCCGGCCGTCTCCAGCGCCGCGTCGGCGGGGGCGAAGACCGTGTAGGGCCCCACGCCCTCCAGCACCGCCGCCAGCCCCGAGTTCTCGACGATGCCGTTGAAGGCGTCGAAGTCGTCATCGAGGCTGGCCGCCAGGGTCCGCGACGAAGGCTCGGCCATGCCGGTCTCGGCCTCCGCCGGGGTCTCCTCGACCCGCTGGCAGGCCGCCGCCGTCAGGAGCACCAGGGGCGCGGCGGCCCACAGCATCATCTTGCGCATCGACGGGCTCCTTTAGGTCAGCAGCTGGATGACGGCCTGGACCAGCTGGGTGGTCGGGTCCACCTGATAGACGTAGCCGTCGTTGTACCGGTACCAGCTGTCCGGCGTGTCCCGGTACTGGCTGCGATAGGCGTAGGGGACGTTGTAGACGTCATAGCCCGCCGGCATCTGCTGGCCGACCGTGAACGGCTGGCCGGTCACCAGCGCCACCACCTGACGGATCGCCTGCGTCTGCGGATCCACCCCGTAGATCACGCCGTCCGCGTACCGGTAGTCGTACGGATCCCGCATCCGGTAATACTCCGTGTAGTACCTTGGCGCGGGTTCATAGGCGTACTGCTGCGGCCACACATTGCCCAGCCCGAGCGCACCGCCCAGCACCGGCAGATAACCCAGCAGCGAACCCTGGTTGCTCAGACGGTACACATAGCCGTCGTCGTAGCGGTAGGTGTAACGGTCGTCGCGGTCCCAGTTCCAGACGCGGTCATAGCGGCGCCAGTCGTCGTCCCAGTCGCGGGCGGCGCGGCGCGCCTGGCCAGGAGGCAGACAGCCGTTGTTGCGCCAGGCCAGGCCCGGAGGACAGCCGTCGATCAGGCCCCGGTCGCGGTCGCGAATGATGACGATCGGCCGGTCATCGCGGCGATCGCGCAGACGTTCCACCTCGCGCCTCAGGTCGCGTTCGGCCCGGCGTTCGGACTCGCGGACCTCGCGGACGATCTGGCGCTGACGGTCCTGGCTGCGCTCGGCGTCGCGGATGGCGCGGCCCAGCATGCCGTCGTCGGAGCCCCGGCCACGCGCCTCGCGCCGGTCGTCGTCACGGTCCCGGCCTCGGCCGCGATCGTCGTCTCCGCGACCCCGGCCACGGTCATCTTCCTGGAAGCGCGCCCGGACCAGATCTCGGTCGTGGCCGCGGCCACGGTGTTCCGCACGGCCCCGACCGCGATCGTCGTCGCCGCGGCCGCGATGGGCGTCACCACCCCGCCCGCGGCCATGATCGTCGCCACGCTGGGCGTGGTCGCCCCCGTGGCCATTGCCCCGTCCCTGAGCGATTGACGGATCGGCGATCGCCAATCCCAGGGCGAGCGCGCTGGTGAGAGTCAGCAGTTTCGACATCTGGACCTCCTTGGTCGGTGGCCCCTCCCTGTCAGGGAGCCGAAACGGGCGCCGGCGAACCGGGTTCCCGGCCTCAGTGTCACACCTGCGACAAAATCGGACGTGGCGCAGACCGCCCGAAAAGAGAACATATTGCGAACCGGAACAAACCGTGCACATATCGGGGTGTCGCAAGGGTGGGTCGGTAGCGGGCCTTTTCCAGAACGACTTGAGGAATCGTGGCAAAGGGAAACAAGGCTGTGGCGCAATCGGCATTGAGGCTCGTGGGCAAGGAAGACGGCGACAAGCAGCGCGCTCTGGAAGCGGCGCTCGCCCAGATCGATCGGGCGTTCGGCAAGGGCTCGGTGATGAAGCTCGGCAAGGCCGGGGTCGTGGCCGAGATCGAATCCGTCTCGACCGGCTCGCTGGGCCTGGACCTGGCGCTCGGCATCGGCGGCCTGCCGGTCGGCCGGGTGATCGAGGTGTTCGGTCCGGAATCGTCGGGCAAGACGACGCTGGCGCTCCACACCGTGGCCGAGGTCCAGAAGAAGGGCGGCGTGGCCGCCTTCGTCGACGCCGAACACGCGCTCGATCCCGTCTACGCCCAGAAGCTGGGCGTGAACCTGGACGACCTGCTGGTCTCCCAGCCCGACACCGGCGAACAGGC
This sequence comes from uncultured Brevundimonas sp., assembly GCA_966210875.1. Lineage (GTDB taxonomy): Bacteria > Pseudomonadota > Alphaproteobacteria > Caulobacterales > Caulobacteraceae > Brevundimonas. The sequence continues at coordinate 7,516 of CBIHLR010000102.1, forward strand.
GCTCGAGATCACCGACACCCTGGTCCGTTCGGGCGCCGTCGACATCGTCGTGGTCGACTCGGTCGCGGCGCTGACGCCGCGCGCGGAAATCGAAGGCGAGATGGGCGACAGCCTGCCGGGCCTTCAGGCCCGCCTGATGAGCCAGGCGCTGCGCAAGCTGACCGGCTCCATCTCCAAGTCCAAGTGCATCGTGCTCTTCATCAATCAGATCCGTCACAAGATCGGGGTGATGTACGGCTCGCCGGAGACGACCACCGGCGGTAACGCGCTCAAGTTCTACGCCTCGGTCCGCCTCGACATCCGCCGCACCGGCGCGATCAAGAACCGCGACGAGATCGTCGGCAACGCCACCCGCGTGAAGGTGGTCAAGAACAAGGTCGCCCCGCCGTTCCGCGAGGTCACCTTCGACATCATGTACGGCGAGGGCATCTCCAAGCTGGGCGAGATCATCGACCTGGGCGTGAAGGCCAACGTCATCGAGAAGTCCGGCAGCTGGTTCTCCTATGACAGCCAGCGCATCGGCCAGGGCCGCGAGAACGTGCGCGAGTTCCTCAAGGCCAATCCTGACATCGCCGCCCAGATCGAACAGGCGGTGCGCGGCCACTCCGGCGAGATCGCCGAAGAACTGCTCGGCGCGCCCGAGCCCGACGAGGGCCAGGACTTCGAATAGGACATCCCGGCGGCGGGCCGTGGCCCGCCACCGACCCCGCGGACCCCGCCGGGACCAGAGCCGCTCGCCTCACGGCGGGCGGCTCTTTCTATTGAGCCGCGGCCCAGGATGGTAGGGAGACGGCGAATGTCCGCTTTCGACCCATTGCGGACCTTATCGACTGCCTGCAATCTGCTCAGATGA
>CBIHLR010000103.1:0-8329 GCA_966210875.1 uncultured Brevundimonas sp.
CGCCGCGCCGTCCCCGCTCCAGACGAAAGAAGGCCCCCGATGCTTCGTAACCTCGCCCTCGCCGCCCTGCTCGCTGACAGCACGCCGGCCGTCGTCCAGGCCCAGGACACGGTGCTCGGCCGAGTCACCGCCTACAACCGGGCCGAGCTGCGCGGCTTCGACGCCGAGGGCCAGGCCCTGCCCGAGCGACTGCGCAGCCGCGACCTGCCCGCCAACGCCCCGATCGTGGCGCTCCGCCCCGGCGGCGGGGTCGGCATCCGCCACGGCGGCCAGATCATCTACCTGCGCGGCATCGACGTGGAGTTCGAGCTGAACGACGCCGGCTCCGCCCAGTGCCTCGCCGCCGGCGGCGCGACGCGGGAGTCCGGCGCCATCTCGACCGGCACCTATGCAGGCGGCGGCTCCAGCCGCGACTGCCGGCTGGGAGGGTCCTGACCATGAAGCGCCTGCTCCTCGCCTTCGCCTGCGGCGCGGCCGTCCTGGCCGTAGCGGCGCCCGCCTCCGCCCAGTTGGGCCGTTTCCTGCCCGGGCGGGGCTATGCAGTGGACGGGCGCGACGGTCCCTATCTGACTCAGGTCGATCCCGGCGAGATCAGCCAGCGCATCGGCACGGGCCCCGGCCTGGCCTTCGCGGCGGAGTCCGGCAACCAGGGCGCCCACCGCGGCCAGCGCCTGCGCATGCCCCAGACCGAGGCCGCCATCGCGGCCATCATCGCCGAGCTCGACGCGCCCTGGCCGCATGATCCGCGCCTGCCGGTGCAGGTCCACATCCTGGCCAGCGGCTTCTACGCCCCCATGGCGCTCCCCGACGGGTCGGTGATGGTCCCGCTCGGCCTCATCGCCCAGGCCGAGTCAGACGACGAGCTGGCCTACATCCTCGGCCACGAGCTGGCCCACGTCCGCCTCGGCCACTTCGCCGACGACCAGGGCTTCCGGGAGCATCGCCAGACCGGCCAGCGCCTGGCCGAGGCCTACGGCATGGCCGCGACCCTCTACAGCATGCGGCCGCAGAACGGCACGATCTCCATCGGCGGCGAGGCCGACCGCGAGTCCGCCCGCGCCGCCGCCGCCAGCGACCAGCTGAACACCCTGGTCAATGTCTTCGCAGAGCCCGCCTGGGCCCGCGGCCAGGAGGACCAGGCCGACGCCCTGGCCTTCGACCTGGCCGAGGCCGCCGGCTTCAACGCGCTGGACGCCGCCGACGCCGCCTTCGGCCGCATGGACGCCGACTTCAACACGCGCCGAGAGATGGCCGAGGCCTTGGAGGGCCAGCTCAGCGAGACCGTCGCCGAGGCCACCAGCGAGACCAACCTCAACGCCGTCGCCAGCGGCGACATCCGCGGCGTGGCCGGCGGCCTGTTCAACAGTCTGGTGCGCTCGGGCGGACGCCGCGCCTTCGAGTTCGCCTCCGGCTATTTCGGCCAGCGCCACCGCCCGCCGGACGCCCGCAGCGAGGGCCTGTCGACCTACGCCGACCGCGCCTATCCGGACCTCGCCGCCTTCCGGGATCCGCAGGAGGCCCGGCTGGCCGCCATCCGGTCATCGGACGAGTACCAGCAGGCCGTCGTCGCCGTGGACGCGCTCCAGGCCGCCAACCAGCGCCGCGCCGAAGGCGACCTCTCCGGCGCCCTGTCCGAGATCCAGCGCGCCCAGGCCACGCCCTACGGCGGCTCGGCCGTCATCCTCAACGCCGCCGCCGCCATCAACGCCGACCTCGGCGACGTCGACCAGGCCGACGCCCTCTACGGCCAGGCCTCCCGCCAGGAGGAGCAGGGCCTGGACGGCTACGTCGCCCACGTCCGCCTGCTCATCCGCGCCGGCCGCCGCGACCGCGCCCGCCAGGTGATCCAGGAAGGCGCCGCCCGCTTCGGCGGCGGCGAGCAGGGCGAAAAGGCCTTCCTGCCGTCGCTCGTCGCTGTCTCCTTCGCCGATGGCCGCGAGCAGGAAGGCGTGGCCTATCTTCGCCGCTGCACAGCCTACGCCGAAGAGCGCCTGACCCAGGACTGCACGCTCGCCGCCATGTCGCCCAACGACCCGCAGCAGTACGACAGCCTCTCGCCCGAAGCCCGCCGCGAGGTCGACGCCCTCACCCGCCGCAACGCCGCCGAGCGCCCCGGCCTGGGCCTGCTGGAAGGCTTCCGCCTGTCCATCCCCGGCGGCTGAGTTGTTCTGGCGCGGCCTGTCGCCGGCGCAGGCCTGACGCCGCGAGCCTCGCGTCCCAACCGCGACCTTCGTTTCGGACCGCGCCATTGGCTCGCTACGGGCGCGAGAATCTCCAAGCGGATCTTCTCGGCGTCGCGGATCAGCCCGACCAGACCGCTGAGGTCGAGGCGGCGCTAGGCGTCCCGCAGCCGCGTCACGAACTCCAGCATGCTGCGCGCCCGGGCCTTGGTCAGGATGTTGCGGACGTGGGTGCGGACGGTGGCCTCGGAGATGGCCAGGGCCGCGGCGGTCTCGCGCGGGCGTGAGCCATGGAGCATGGCCCGCGCGACCAGGGTCTCAGCGGGCGTCAGGCGGTACCGCAGGCGCGCGACCTCGACAGCTTCGGCGACGGAGACCGCCCCGCCCCCTCCTACCGGATGTGCCGTGACGACCACCAGGCCCGGTGCGAAGGGAGAGCCCTGGGCCAGCGGCGCGACCTGGAGCCTCAGCGCGCTGTCGCCCCGGCTCCCGTGCGCGACGAGGTCCTCGCCCGGCGGCTGGAGCGTCGCGCCCGCCGCGGCGGCGATGCGGCCGGCCAGGGCCTGGTCGTCCGCATGCCGGGCGGCGGCCAGACGGCCCTGGCTCAGCCGCAGCGGATCGCCCTCGACCAGCAGGGCCTCGGCCGCGGAGCTCACCCGCAGCACGCGACCGGCGGGATCGCAGATGAAGGCGGCCAGGCCCACCGCGGCCAGGGCGCCCGCGGCGATCGCCGCGCCCTGTCCCGCCAGCGCCAGCTGGGTCTTCACCGCCGCTCGCGCGTGCGGGGCGAGCACGGCGAAGGCGCGGCGCTGCTCCTCGGTGATCTGACCGTCCTTGCGGCTCCGGTTGACCGACAGGCCGATCAGCACGCCGTCGCGCCGCAACAGGGTCGTCAGGCACAGGAACGGGACGTCAAACCGCCGCAGGACGTCGCCATAGGCAGGGTTCCGCCGGCAATCCTCCTCGGTCGTGAAGTGCCGCTCGTCATAGACGGCCAGTTCCGGCCCCGAGACGCCCACCCGCACGCGCGAGTTCACGCGCGGATCGTGGCCGCCGATCGCCGCGAACTCCTCCAGCGCTTCGGGATCGAGGTCCGTCACCCAGTTGAAGGGGGTCGCCCAGTCGCGCCCGATGCCGATCAGCTGGCCCGACCGCGAGCCGGTGGCCTCGGCGAAGCGGCGCAACGCGGTCTCCCATGAGCCCTGGCCGACGCCGGCGTCCTGGAAGGCGTCGATGGCCGCGGTTACGCGAGACTCTGCGCTGGGCACCGGAAGCATCCTGACGAACTGCCCCGCAAAGTGTCAGGAAACCGGGAATTATCAAGCTACATACCTAAGTTTTGGTATGGCGTTCGATGGGGCCGCCTGCGAGCCTGCCGCGTCGGCGCCGGCATGGGTCAGCGCAGCTGGAGACCTGTCATGCCCGTCATCACCGCCGGCGCCTTTCCGATCTCGATGATCGGCGCCACCTTCGACGGCCTCGGGGAATCCGAGGTTCAGTCCCGGTCCTCGACCCAGGTCGTGTTCTGGAACGAGTACGAGGAAGAGCGGTACATCTTCACAGGCTCGTTCGGATCCTTCGACGGCGACGGGGTCCCGCACTCGGGGACCATCACGGGCTTCGTCCTGGTGGTCGAGGGTCAGACCGCCGTGACCATCACAGGGATGAGCTTTCCCGTCGCCGACATGGTCGGCTACGTCCAGTCAGGCAGCTTCAACGCCTTCGTCCAGGCTCTTCTCGCCGGCGCGGACAATATCACCGGCAGCAACGCCGGCGGGTCTGACCTGCTGGTCGGCGGCGCCGGCAATGATGTGATCCGCGGCCTGAACGGCTCGGACGAACTGCGCGGAGACGCGGGCGACGATGTCCTTGAGGGCGGTGACGGCGATGACTCTCTGTGGGGCGGCGCAGATAATGACACTCTGCGGGGTGGAGCGGGAACGGACGTGCTCAACGGTGAGAGCGGGTTCGATAGCTTCAACGGCGGAGCTGGAAATGACATCCTGAACGGCGGATCGGGCGACGACTCCTTCCTCGCGTCCGGTTCCGGCGTCACTGCGGACATCGGCAACGATCGCTACAATGGCGATATCGGCGTCGATACCGTCTATTACTATGGCGCCCAAGACGGCATCGTCGTGGATCTGGCTGCCGGTACGGCTCAAGACAGCTTCGGCGGGACCGACACCCTTGTCTCGATCGAAAGGGTTTATGGTGGCGCCTATAATGATCAGATTCGCGGGTCCAACGCCGACAACGCCCTTTTTGGGCAGGGTGGAGCCGACATCCTCCTGGGGGGTGGAGGCCGTGACTTCCTGAATGGTGGAGAAGGGCTCGACACCGCGAGCTACGATACGGCGACCGTGGGCGTCGATGTAGATCTTCAAGTCAATGGCGAGCAGGACACTCTGGGCGCCGGCTTCGACAGCCTGGTCTCCATCGAGAACCTCATTGGCTCCAACCACGTCGACAGCCTGGTCGGCAACGCCGCGGCCAACCGCCTCCAGGGCGGCGGCGGCGGAGACACCCTGGTCGGCATGGGCGGCGCGGATCTGCTCCAGGGCGAGGCCGGCGACGACTTCCTGATCGGCGCCAACCCCGACGGTTCGGCCAGCGGCTGGGACCGGCTCGAAGGCGGCGCCGGCGCGGACTTTTACCTGGTCGACGCCGGCGACACGATCCAGGAGTTCTCGGCCGAGGACGACGCCGTGGTCTTCCAGACCGCCCACCCGGTCGGGCGAACCATGGTCGTCGCCAACGAAGACGGCTCGCGCGAAATCAGGGCCTACGACGCCAGCTACACCACCTACACCTCGACGCGGATCGAGAGCGTGGCCGCCGAGGTCCGGTTCGACGCCGAGATCTACAACGGCGAGCACGGCTCCGGCGTGATGCTGACCCGCACCGGACCCGCGACGACGGTGTTCGATGAAATATCCTACGATGGGGCCACCGGCGCGGAGCTCGTGGAACAGACCTTCGATGACGCGCTGAGCGACGTCATCGACATTTACGCGAACCTGATCGCCCCCGGCTCCGCGGCCCTGGCGGCGCCGGGCGCAGATGACGATGACCCTCAGGCCATCATCGAGCCGATCACGCTCGGTATCGCGATCGGTCTGGTCGCCGTGGTGGTCAACCACAAGTTCCAGAAGTGGAACCACGACACCAGCGGGGTCAGCCAGGCCATGGGCGGGGAGACCCGCATCCAGGGCTTCTTCAACGCCGCCAAGAACATCCTCAGCGAGGGGCCCCTTGGGGTCGCCTACGACTGGGCGGTCGAGCACCCCGGTCGGGGTTGGTGGAACCCCTGGGCGGAAGGCGCGCGTGGCGATGACGAGGGGTCCAACGATGGCGCCCTGTTCCAGGTCACGCCCCAGGGCGACACCCAGGTCGGGCTCGATATCCTGCAGTTGCTGGCCACCCGCGATGCCGCCGAGTTCCGGCGGTTGATGGTCGAGGCCGCCCAGGAAGACGCCGCCGCCATTCAGGCGATCCAGCAAGGCCGTGAGCAGGTTCGCGAAAACCGCGAGGAGGCCGAACGTCTCTACTGGGGCTCCGGCTCGTCGAGCGTCGAGGGCGGGGGCGGTGACGACGATATGGTCCAGTGGGCGACCTTCGGCCCCCGAGGCGCGCCGACGAATCAGACCGAAGGTCCGCTCCGCGCCAGCGACGGAAACCAGACCCTCGACGGCGGCGCCGGCGTGGACACGGTCCACTATCTGGCCGACATGCGCGGCGTCACGGTGAACCTCCAGGCCGGTACGGCGACAGGGGCGGACATCGGGTCCGACACGCTCATCTCCATCGAGAACGTGCGGGGTGGTTCGGGCAACGACACCCTGACCGGCAGCGCCGGGACCAATGAGCTCTGGGGCATGGGCGGCAACGACACCCTGGTCGGCGGGGCCGGGGCGGATCTGCTACACGGCGGGGCCGGCATCGATACCGCCAGCTACGTCAATAGCGCCGGAGGCGTTGTCGTCGATCTGGATGACACCTCCCGCAACACCGGAAGCGATGCGCACGGAGACACCTTCGCGAGCATCGAGAATCTTACCGGCTCAGCCTTTGATGATCAGCTTTACGGCGACGATGGGGATAACGTCCTCGTCGGCGGCCTCGGGAATGATCTTCTTGATGGTCGGGGCGGCGTGGACACCGTGTCCTACGCAGGCGAGACGGGGGGCTGGAACATCGATCTCTTCACGGGGGCCGCTTCTAACGGCGCCCACCAGGACGTGCTTCGCGGGATTGAAAGCGTCATCGGAAGCTCAGGTGCCGATGTCATTCAAGGCGGTTTCGCTGATGATCGGCTCTATGGCGGTGCCGGCAACGACCATCTTCGAGCCTTGGGCGGGAGCGACAGCCTTTACGGAGGAGCAGGCGCCGACGCGTTCGAAGCCGTAGAGGGCGTAACCCGCATGTTCGGCGGGTCAGGCTTCGACCAGTTCGCGACGAGTGTGAATCAAACTCTAGTCATCGACGGCGGCGAGGACGGCGGTCGTGTCAGTTTCTGGTTCAACTCCAACAACTGGACACTAAAGGGATATACTGGTGCCAGTATCCAACGTAAGCAGGACGGCTCAATAGTAGTAAAACGAGGCCAAGACACATACCATATCGCGAATATCGGTATCCTCGAATACGGAAACGAAGGCTTCACTGTTTCGACAAACACGGACTTCCGCGTCAACGGCACCGGCGGGTCGGATGAACTGGCCGGATCCGTCTTCGACAACACATTCTATGGTTTTGCGGGCAACGACTTCTTCTACGGTGGCGGCGGTTCGGATTTCTACGATGGCGGTGACGGGGTGGACACCGCTCGGCTGGACTTGTTTCGCGAAGGAACCGGGCGGCAGGACGAGACGACGGGCCCAGGGGTCACGGCCTCACTCTCCATTTCCGGCTGGCAGGAGCTTGGGGCGGGCCAGCGCGTGCAGTTCGTTTCCATAGAGAATCTCACGGCTACCAATCTATCCGACAGGCTTACAGGGTCCGCAGGCTCCAACACACTTACTGGGGGCCAAGGTGACGACGTTCTGGACGGGGCGGAGGGCGCCGACCATCTGATCGGAGGGGCCGGAAACGACGTGCTGATCGTCGATCATTTCGGAGATTTGGTGACCGAACTGGCGAACCAGGGAACCGACGAGGTTCGGGCTTCGATCAGCTATACCCTCGGCGCCGAACTTGAGAACCTGACCCTGCTGAGTGACGCCGCGCTCGATGGGACCGGCAACGCCAAGGCCAATGTCATCACCGGCAATGACGGCGCCAACGCGCTCTCGGGTCTCGACGGCGACGACACCCTGCACGGCGAAGGCGGCGACGACGTGCTGACCGGCGGCGGCGGCGCCGACAGGCTCTATGGCGGCTCCGGCGTGGACGTCGCCGCCTATTCCGGCCTGCGTTCGGGCTACACCATCACGCTGCGCACGGACGGCACGATCGCCGTCAGCGGCGCCGACGGCGCGGACGAGCTGGACTCGATCGAGGCGCTCCGCTTCTCCAACGGAACCTTCGACATCGTGGCCGGGGTCCTTTCCGCGGACGCGCGCCGGTCCCTGCAGGGCGGCGCGGGCGCCGATACGCTTTCGGGCGCCGGATCACGGGACACGCTGAATGGTGGCGAGGGTGACGACAGCCTGTCCGGCCTGGCCGCGGACGACAGCCTGTCGGGCGGCGCCGGTTCGGACGTGCTGCTGGGCGGGTCTGGCAATGACCTCCTCGACGGCGGCGCCGGTTCCGACCTCGCCGAGTTCTCCGGCCTGCGGTCTGCCTCCACCATCACCTATTCCGGCGGTTCGATCTTCGTGACGGGCCCTGACGGCTCCGACGAACTACGCAACGTCGAAGCCCTGCGGTTCGCTAACGGCACCTTCGACGTCGTAAACGGCGTGGTCGCCGCAGACGCGCGGCGCATGCTGTGGGGCGGGACGGGTCCGGACACCCTGAACGGCGGCGGGTCCAACGATGTGCTGCGCGGGGGTCTCGGCAACGACACGCTGAACGGCGGGGCGGGTGACGACACCCTCTACGGCCAGGGCGGCGACGATGTGATGGTCGGCGGGACGGGGAACGACACCTACGTCCTGATCGAGGCGGGCGACCAGATCGTCGAACAGGCCGGCGAGGGGATCGAC
>CBIHLR010000104.1:0-8193 GCA_966210875.1 uncultured Brevundimonas sp.
GGTAGATGCAGGTCAGAACGGCGAAGACGAAGGCCTGCAGGAAGGCCACGAGGAACTCGAGCGCGGTCAGGCCGACGGTCATGCCCAGCGAGAGGGGCAGGATGAAGATGCCGGCCATGCCCGCCGCGCCCACGGCGGCGGTGGCGACGAAGCCAGCGAAGACCTTCAGCGCGATGTGGCCGCCCATCATGTTGCCGAACAGACGAAGCATGAGGGTGATCGGGCGCAGCAGGAAGGAGAAGAACTCGATCAGGCCCACGACCGGGCGCATCACCAGGGGCGCGCCGGTCGGCCAGAACAGGGAGAAGAAGCCCAGGCCGTTCTTGGCGAAGCCGATGACCAGCACCAGGCCGAAGGTGATGACGGCGAAGGTCGCCGTGACCGCCAGCTGCGAAGTGGCGGTGAAGGTCAGGAACATGCCCAGCAGGTTCATGCCGAGGATGAACAGGAACAGGGCGAACACGAAGGGGAAGTACTTCTTGCCGTCGTGGCCGATGATCGAACTGGTCATGCCGTCGATCATGCCGAACAGCATCTCGCCCACCGACTGAAGACGGCCCGGCACCACCTTGGCGTTGGAGGTCACCAGCGCGAGGAAGCCCACCACCACCACGAAGGCGATGGTCATGGCGACGTGCGAATTGGTGATCGCCAGGTCGACCGTCCCGATCACCGGCAGGGTGACGTCGGGAAGATCCACGATCTTCTTGATCTGGAACTGGTGAAGCGGATCAGCCATCGGACCTAAGCGTCTTCTTCTTCATCGTCGAAGGGGACCGCCTGCGGCCGGACCCCGGATGCCTCTGCCTCGGCCTGGATACGCTTGGCGGTCCGCCAGGCCATCCACACCGAGATGGCGAAGCCCACCAGGACCCCGCCGATGATTCCGACCGGGCTGGTGCCGGCGAAGTGATCGATCCCGAACCCGAGCGCGAGACCCACGAAGACGCCGCCGAACAGGTCGGCGATGATCTTCCAGGCCTGGCTCGCCGCCTTCTGGCCCGCCAGCTCCTGAGCGAGACGGTTTTCCGTCCGGCGCTCCAAAGCGTCAGCCTGCTCGTTGAGGCGTTTGATCGCCTCTTCGCGCGATTCTGGTGGCAGGGACATTAGGTAGCCGCTCAGCCCCACGACGCAGGCGCCGCGGGGGGTCTGAAATCGGCGCGGAACCTATAGGCGAGGCCCGCCGCGGTCAAGGGCGGGCGCGCCGCTTTCAAGCGGCTGTTTCTCAACGATTTTCAGGAGAAGAGAGGGCCGATGGCTCCGCGGGTAGGATTCGAACCTACGACCAGCCGATTAACAGTCGGCTGCTCTACCACTGAGCTACCGCGGAACAGGGCTCATCGGGGCTGCGCCTATAGCAGGGGGATTCCCGCGGGCGCAAGCGCTGCCCCCGCGCGGATGAAAAAAGAGCCCGGCGACGAGCGCCGGGCTTTACTGAGTCTGGTGATGGGGTGTCTCCAAGAGAGAAGAAGACATCGCCAGTCGTGGGCTGGTTTGGTTAATCGGACGTGAATGCGGCCCATCCTGATCACTGACCCCGGCGACCCTCAAATCGCAGCCTTCCGCGAGGTGCGAGAGCGCGACCTCGTGGGCCGGCAGGGCCGCTTCGTGGCCGAGGGGGAGGTGGTGTTGCGCGCCCTGCTGTCGGACGCGTCCCGGCACGAGGCCGAGGCCGTGCTGATCGCCGAATCGCGCTGGCCCAGGCTGGCGGATGCGCTGGAGGCGAGCCGGGCGCCGGTCTTCACCGCCGGCCAGGACGTGATGGACGCCGTCGCCGGCTTTCACATCCACAGGGGGATCCTGGCCATGGGCCGCCGGGCCGAGCCCCTGGCGGCAGCGGACATGCTCGCAGAGCCGGATCGGGACGACATCGCCCTGGCGGTCGTCGGCGTTGGCAATCACGACAACATGGGCGGCCTGTTCCGCGCGGCGGCCGGGTTTGGCGCGCGCGGGGTGCTGCTCGATCCGGGCTGCTGCGATCCCCTCTATCGCAAGGCCATCCGCGTATCGGTCGGCGCGGCCCTGACGACCCCGTTCGCGCGGCTCGAGTCGGGCGCGGACATCGCCGAGGTCCTCATCGGTCTGGGCTACCAGCCGCTCGCCCTGTCGCCCGAGGGCGGCGAGCGACTGGCGGACTTGAGGCGAGACGGCCCAGCTGCCGTCGTGGTGGGCGCCGAGGGGCCAGGCCTGTCCGAGACCCTGATGGCCCGTTGCCGACGCGTCAGCATACCGATGGCGACAGGGTGGGACTCCCTCAACGTCGCGACCGCCGCGGCCATCGCCCTTCACCAGCTGAGGTTCGCCGCGCCGTCCTGAACGGACTATGCCGCCGCCGCCGGGCCGCGCTAGAACCGCCGCCATGTTCAGATCCGTTCTGGTCGCCAATCGTGGCGAGATCGCCTGCCGCGTGTTTCGCACCGCCCGCCGCCTCGGGCTCGAGACTATCGCCGTGCACTCCGAGGCCGACGCCGATGCGCCGCACGTGCGCATGGCCGACCGCGCCGTCCTGATCGGACCCGCCCCTGCGCGCGAGAGCTATCTGGATGCGCAGAAGGTGCTGGCCGCTGCGAAGGAGACGGGAGCCGAGGCGATTCACCCCGGCTATGGCTTCCTGTCCGAGAACGCGGAGTTCGCCGAGGCCGTCATGGCCGCCGGGCTCGTCTGGATCGGACCGCCGCCCGCGGCCATCCGCGCCATGGGCCTGAAGGACGCCGCCAAGGACCTGATGGACAAGGCCGGCGTGCCGGTCACGCCCGGATACCTGGGCGAGGACCAGAGCCTGGAGACGCTGCAGGCCGCCGCGGACCGCACGGGCTACCCCGTGCTGATCAAGGCCGTGGCCGGGGGCGGCGGCAAAGGCATGAAGAAGGTCGAGCGGGCCGCAGACTTCGCCTCGGCCCTGGCCTCGGCGCAGCGCGAGTCCAAGGCCGCGTTCGGCGACGACCGGGTCCTGATCGAGAAATACGTCACCCGTCCCCGGCACATCGAGGTCCAGGTCTTCGGCGATACGCATGGGAACGTGGTGCACCTGTTCGAGCGCGACTGCTCGCTGCAGCGCCGCCACCAGAAGGTCGTGGAGGAGGCCCCGGCGCCCGGCATGGACGCGGCGACTCGCAAGGCGGTGACCGATGCGGCCATCCGCGCGGCCAAGGCCGTGGACTATGTCGGCGCGGGCACGGTCGAATTCATCGCCGATGCGTCCGAAGGCCTGAAGGCCGACCGTATCTGGTTCATGGAGATGAACACCCGGCTGCAGGTCGAGCACCCGGTGACCGAGGCCGTGACTGGCCAGGACCTGGTCGAATGGCAGCTGCGCGTCGCCGCGGGCGAGCCCCTGCCGCTCAAGCAGGAAGAGATCGAACTCGACGGCTGGGCCATGGAAGCCCGCCTCTACGCCGAGGATCCGGCGAACGGCTTCCTGCCGTCGATCGGGCCGCTGGAGCACTTCCGCCTGCCGGACGACGACGAGGGCGTCCGCGTCGACACCGGCGTGGAAGAGGGCGGCAAGCTCAGCCAGCACTACGATCCGATGATCGCCAAGCTGATTGTCCACGGCGAGGACCGCGAGGCCGCCGCCGCTGGCCTGGCCGACGCCTGCTCACGCGTCGAGGTCTGGCCGGTCAGGACAAACGCCGGTTTCCTCGTGCGCTGCCTGGACCACCCCGACTTCCTGTCAGGCGAGGTGGATACGGGGTTCATCCCGGCGCGCGAGGCCGAGCTGACCACGCCCGAAAACACGGCCCTGGCCACCGCAGCCGCGCTTGGCGTCGAGGCGATCGAGGCCACCTGGCGCAAGGCGCCAGGCGAGGATCCCTTCACCCCCGCCTCGCCATGGAACGGCGACGGAAGCGGCCTGTTCGGCTTCCGCCTGAATGCGTCCCGGCGCTCGGAAGTGAGGCTGGACGGACCCGATGGCGTGGTTGCGGCCTCGACCGCTCCGGCGCCGGGCGGCCACCCAATGGACGGCGACCTGATGCTGACGCTCTCCGGTCGCGACTTCGCGGTTGGCGACGCCTCGGCGGCGAGCGTCATGGTCGATGGCGACGAGGTGACGGTCATCCAGCGCGGCGAGGCCCGCGTGGCCTTCGTCGACGGCGACGCCTTCGTCTTCCGCACCCCCAACTTCGCGGGCGCGGCAGCGGCCGGGGCGGCTTCCGACGGGGCGCTTCGGGCGCCCATGCCGGGCAAGATCGTGGCGGTGCAGGCCAAGGCCGGCGACGCCGTCAGCCTGGGCCAGCCCATCGTGGTGCTCGAGGCCATGAAGATGGAGCACGCCCTGACCGCGCCCTTCGACGGGGTGCTGGCCGATCTGCCGGCCAAGGTAGGCGATCAGGTCACAGACGGCGCGGTGCTGGCGCGGGTCGAGGCGGCCAGCTGACACCGGATACCGAACCCGGCGCGTTCCGGCGCGCGCTCTTCGCCTGGTACGACAGCGCCCCGCGCGAGTTGCCCTGGCGGGTACGGGGAGGGCGGCCGGACCCGTACGCCGTCTGGCTGTCGGAGGTGATGCTCCAGCAGACCACCGTGCCGCACGCGACGCCGTACTGGCTGGAGTTCCTGAAGCGCTGGCCGACCGTGTCGGATCTGGCGGCCGCGCCTGACGAGGAGGTCATGGCCGCCTGGGCGGGGCTTGGCTACTACGCCCGCGCCCGCAACCTGCTGGCCTGCGCCCGCGCCGTGGCTTCCGAACACGGCGGCGTGTTTCCCGACAGCGAAGCTGGGTTGCGGGCCCTGCCGGGCGTGGGGCCCTACACGGCGGCGGCGGTGGCCGCGATCGCCTTCGATCGGCCGGCGACCGTGGTGGACGGCAATGTCGAGCGGGTGATTTCCCGACTGTTCGCGGTCGAGACGCCGCTCCCGAAGGCCAAGCCGGAACTGACGCGTCTGGCCGAGCGCCTGACCGATCCGGCGCGGCCCGGCGACTGGGCCCAGGCCATGATGGACCTCGGCGCGATGATCTGCCGGCCCAGGGCGCCGCTGTGCGACCGGTGCCCGGTGGCGGCGTGGTGCGACGCGCGGGAGCTTGGCACGCAGGAGGCCTTCCCGAAGAAAGCGCCCAAGGCCGCGCGCCCGAGGCGGTACGGTGCGGCCTATGTGCTCAGGCGCGGCGAAGAGGTCGCACTGGTCCGGCGGCTTCCGAAGGGACTGCTCGGTGGCATGCTCGGCCTGCCGACCACCGTCTGGTCCGCCGAGCGTCAAGACGCGCTCGCCAATGCTCCGGCGATGGCGGACTGGAAGCGCGTCGGCGAGATCGAGCACGTCTTCACCCACTTCGCCCTGACGCTGGAAGTCTGGGCGGCGGAGGGCGAACTCGAAGGCGCCGCTTGGACCCGCGACCTATCGGTGCTGCCGAGCGTGTTTCTGAAGGCGGCGAGGTTGGCGGCGCCTACTGCATCCCCGCCCGGACCTGCGCTCTCAGCACGTCGATCGGCTGCAGGCCGCGGTCGGACTTGAAGCGCCAGTAGGTCCAGCCGTTGCAGGCCGGGGCGTTCTCGAGGATGGCGCCGAGCTTGTGGATCGAGCCGGTGAACTCGCCGGCGACCAGGGAGCCGTCGGCGCGGACGCGGGCCTCGCGTTCGCCCTTGGGGCAGAACAGGCGGTCGCCGGGCCGCAGCAGGCCGGCCTCGACCAGCGAACCGAAGGCGACGCGCGGCTCGGCCTTCTTGGAGCCCATGACCTGCAGATCCTCCGGCGCGACCGGCACGATGGCCTTGATGCGCTGTTCAGCGAGGCGAGCGTAGTTCTCCTCGCGCTCGATGCCGATGTAGTGACGCCCCAGGCGACGCGCGGCTGCGCCCGTGGTGCCGGTGCCGAAGAAGGGGTC
This sequence comes from uncultured Brevundimonas sp., assembly GCA_966210875.1. GTDB lineage: Bacteria > Pseudomonadota > Alphaproteobacteria > Caulobacterales > Caulobacteraceae > Brevundimonas. The sequence continues at coordinate 5,825 of CBIHLR010000104.1, forward strand.
CAGCACGATGTCGCCCGGCTTGGAGGAGGCCAGCAGCACCCGGTGCAGCAGGGCCTCGGGCTTCTGCGTCGGATGCGCCTTGTTCCCCTCGGCGTCCTTCAGCCGCTCCTCGCCCGTGCACAGGGCCAGATGCCAGTCCGAGCGCATCTGGACGTCTTCATTGAAGGCCTTCAGCGCGTCGTAGTTGAAGGTGTAGCGCTTTTGCTCGCGGCTCTTGGCCGCCCAGACCAGGGTCTCGTGCGCGTTGGTGAACCGCGTGCCCTTGAAGTTCGGCATCGGGTTGGCTTTGCGCCAGATGATGTCGTTCAGCACCCAGAAGCCCAGGTCCTGCATCGCCACGCCGAGCCGGAAGATGTTGTGATAGCTGCCGATCACCCAGATCGCGCCCTCGTCTTTGAGGACGCGGCGGCACTCGGTCAGCCACTCGCGGGTGAACCGGTCGTAGGCCGCGAAGCTCTCGAACTGGTCCCATTCGTCGTCGACCGCGTCGACCTTCGAATTGTCCGGCCGCAGCAGCTCGCCGCCGAGCTGGAGGTTGTAGGGCGGGTCGGCGAAGACCAGATCGACCGACTTGTCGGGCAGCGAACGCAGCTGCTCGATGCAGTCGCCCACCAGGATGCTGTCCGGCTTCAGGCCCATCGCCCCAATCCCCAATACTCGAGGGGCTAAAGGGCGCTGATCACGGTAAAGGAAGCTTTAGCGCTGGACCGATCAGTGGCGATGCGTGACGCGCCGGTCGGGGGCGAGGCGGATGGTGACCGTGCGCCGGCCGTTGGCGGTGACCTCGACGGCGCCGCCCAGGTGCTCGGCCATGCCGCGCACCAGATCCAGGCTTTCCTCGGCGGCGGCGGTGTTCTCGGCCGCGCCGTCGTCCTCGACGGTGAGGCGGATGCCCTCGGCGTCGTCGTGCAGCCGGACCGAGATCTGGCCTCCGCCTGGCCGGGCGACGCGGGCGATGGCGGCGCCGAGGAGTTCATGGGCTACGATCGCCAGGCAGGCGGCCCTCAGGTTGCTGAGGCTCACCGGCTGGGCCGGCGCTTCCAGGGTGATCTCCCGATCGGTGGCCGTGCGTCGCCAGAAGTCGGCGGCCGACTGCAGATAGACGGTGAAGTCAGTCAGGCGGCCCGAGGCCAGCCGCTGGCTCAGCAGGCCGACGGCGGCGATGATGTCGTTCAGCCAGATGAGGTGACGCCGGCTCTCCGGGTCGGAGACGCTGCGCAGACGGATGCCGATCAGGGCGTTCAGCAGACGCAGGACGCCGACGAGCCGCGCGTCCGCATCGTCAGGTCTGGCTTCCAGGCCTGTGCTCATCGTCAGAGATTCCCGCCCCAAGAGATTTCGCCAAACTCGGCGAACCAAAGAACTTCCGCAAGAGTTATGCTACGTGCGGTTTCGGACATTCGTGGTTAAGCGGCGGGGGTCGATGGATTTTCTCGGAGGGCGGGGTGTGGCCCAGCCGCTGCGTATTCTCATTGTCGAGGACCAGGCCATCCTGGCCATGGAGCTGGAGCACGTGCTGACCGATGCGGGGCATGTGGTCGTCGGCTGCGCCATGGATCAGGTCGAAGCCCTGTCGCTTGCCGAGCATGCGCCGCCGGATGTGGCGCTGGTGGATGTCAATCTGCGCGACGGTCCGACCGGGCCCGACGTCGCGCGCGCCCTGGTGGCGGCCCACCAGTCGGTCGTCGTCTTCCTGACCGCCAATCCCGAGCAGATTCCCGAAGGCTTCTCAGGCGCCATCGGGGCCCTGACCAAGCCGTTCGACGATCAGACCATCCGCGCCGTGGTGGCCTTCGCGGCGCGCTTCCGCCAGGAGAAGGCGACGGACCATCCGCCGGGTCGCCTCAGGCTGGCGCCCTGGCTGGCGGACGTCCCGACGCACCTGCCGCGTCACTGAGGTCGAAGACGCCGCCGCTTCAGGTCGCCCGCGATGCGGATCCAGAGCAGCACAAGGCCGGTGATCACGAGGATCAGCGTCACCGCGGCGATCAGCAGCAGCCACCAGCTGTTGATGTTCTCGCCGGTGTCGAAGTCGAGGATGTGCAGCCGCCACATCAGGTCGAAGAACGACCAGAGGTCCGACCGACGGCTCACGACCGCGCCGGTTTCCGGGTCGAGATAGAGGCGTGTCGCCTCTGCATCGTCGAAGTTGACCCGCCACAGCGGACCGTCCCGCCCCGTTTCGCGAGGCGCGTCCGGCAGCAGCTCGGCTCCGATCGGGCGCCCCGGTCCCGCATACTGACCGGCCGCGATCCCCGAGGCCTCGCCCGGCTCCATGGGGGGGAGGGGGCGGCCGGTCTCAGCCGACAGGCGGATCGGCGCTCCGCCGGGCGGGGCTCCCCGTGTACGGCGTGTCCGGCGTCTTCTAC
>CBIHLR010000105.1:0-8143 GCA_966210875.1 uncultured Brevundimonas sp.
GCTCCTGCCCCCGCGCCCAAGGCCGCGAAGAAGGACGGCCCCTCCCCCTCGACCCTGCGCTTCGCCGCCAAGAAGGCTGAGGAGCGCATGGCCGCCCTGACCGCCGAGGTGGCCCGCATCGACCGCGACCTCGCCGCGGCCGCGACCAAGGACCCGTCGAAACTCGCCGACCTCGGCCGCGCCCGCGCCAAGGCCCAGGCCGACCTGGACGCTGCCGAAGCCGACTGGCTGGCGGCGGAAGAGGCGCTCGCCGAGGCCTAGGCGAACAGGCCGAGCGCCACGACGCCCAAGAGGAACAGGCCGAAGCCCACCAGCGTCAGGAATGACAGCAAGAGGCCCCGGATCACGGCGCCGGGCCAGCTCAGTCCGTACGCGCCCCTCAGATGCAGGACCGCATGCACCGCCAGGCCTAGCATGACGCCGACCGCGGCCAGGCCGGTTAGTTCCCAGCCCACGAAGCCGAGCAGCCAGTTCACAAACGAATAGACCGTCGCCGCGAGCACGCCGAATCCGACGCCGTAGAGCGACACCACGCCATGATCATAGAAGCTGTAGCCGCGCCGGAAGACCATCAGTAGCGCCAGGATCGCCATGCTGATCGGCGCCAGCAGGAAGCTCAGCTTATAAACCAGGGTCTCGATCTTGTAGCTGTAGAACTCCGCGTTCTCGAGCCGGTGGCGCAGGGCCTGACCCATCTTGCGGCCCGCCTCTGTGGTCTCGTCGACCGTCAGCTGTGTCCCTGCGCGTCCCGCGACCATGCGGTCCCGCATGGCCTCGGTGACCGCCACCTGCGCAGGCTGTGAGCGCACGTCCTCAGCGCTCGGCAGGTTGATGAAGTGCTGGCCCGTCAGCGACTGGAAAGTGAAGAACAGGAAGACCGCGAACAGGAACAGGTGCAGCGGCTGCAGGTAGCGAACGCGCCGCCCCTCCCGCCATTCCCGACTCAAGCGACCGGGGTTGAGCGCCAGCACCGGGAGAGTCCGCCAGATGCGCCCGTCCAGGTGCGCGATGCCCTCGATCGCTTCGTGGAACAGGTCTCGGAGCCGCGAGTGAAGGTGAGCCCGCTGGCCGCAGGCGTGGCAGTAGGGGCCTTCGAGAGCCGTCTCGCAGTTGGCGCAGACTCCGGCCCGCTCCGCGGCGTCCAGGTGCTCGGCGGCTGGATTTCCCCGATGCGGATCACCGGCGATCACCTCCGCCGCGGCCGCCGCGCCCCCGATGTCCGTCATGGCCCCCGCCCCGAACCTCTATCGAGTCCAGGCGGGTTTACGCTTTTCGAGGAAGGCGCGCACGCCCTCCTGGCCTTCCTCGGAGACGCGGGCCCGCGCGATCCGCTTGGCCGTCTCCTCCATCAGGTCGCGGTCGATGGCCTTGCCGGCCACGTGATGGACCAGCCGCTTGGCGTCGCCGACCGCGCCGGGCGCGCAGGCCCTCATGGTCCTGACGAGCCCGCTTACATAGCCGTCGATCTCGTCTGAGGACCCGAGCACCTGGCTGACCAGGCCGAACGCCTGAGCCTCTTCCGCCGAAAAGACCTCGCCGGTCGCGAACAGGGCCCGCGCCGTTCGCGCCCCGACCGCCTCGACCACATAGGGCGCGATGGTGCCGGGGATCAGGCCCAGCTTGACCTCCGAGAAGGCGAACTTCGTCCCCTTCACCGCGATCGCCATGTCGCAGGCCGCGACGATGCCGGCCCCGCCGCCCATGGCGGCGCCCTCGACGATGGCGACCGTCAGCGCGGGCACGTCGTGCAGGGCCTTCAGCATCTTCGCCAGGCCCATGGCGTCATCGCGGTTGTCACTCTCGGACCAGTCGGCCGCGTCGCGCATCCATTCCAGGTCCGCGCCCGCCGAGAAGGTCCCGCCGGCGCCGCGCACGAACACCACCCGCACGTGATCGGCGGCGTGAAGGGTCTCGAACGCCTCGCGCAGCGCCGCGATGGTCGCGGCGTCGAACGCGTTCTTCCGGGCCGGCCGGTTGATCGTCACGAACACCGCGCCGTCGGGCGTGGAGTCGATCCGCACCAGCCGGTCGTCGGCGTCAGGGGCCGCATTGGCCACCAGCGGATGGGCGATGGCGTTCATCTCCGCGGCCTCGGCGTCGGTGATGTCGAGGGCGTTCAGGTCGGCGTCGGTGGGCTTGGCCATGCTGGTCTCCGGGGCTGTCAGACCTATAACGCGTCCGGGACCGAACGGAACAGGAAGCCAGGCCGATGGCGACCAGCGCAGCCGACCGCATCCGCAAGACCAGCGTGGCCAGCGTCCACGTCCACTACGTCGCCAAGGCCAAGAAGAAGGGCCGCACGCGCGCCGAGGTCGATGAGATCATCCGCTGGCTGACCGGCTATTCGCAACACCAGCTCAACGCCCTGCTGGCCGACAAGACCGACTTCGAGACCTTCTTCGCCCAGGCACCGGCGATGAACCCCAACCGCTTCCTGATCACAGGCTTGATCTGCGGCCATCGAGTCGAGGAGATCGACGACCCCTTCATGCGCGAGTTGCGCCACCTCGATAAGCTCATCGACGAGCTGGCCAAGGGGAAGGCCATGGAGAAAATCCTGCGGTCCCCCGCCTGATCACATCCGGAACACGCCGAAGGTCGTCTCCGGGATCGGGGCGTTCAGGCTCGCCGAGATCGCCAAGCCCAGCACGTCCCGTGTCTGGACCGGGTCGATGATGCCGTCGTCCCACAGCCGGGCGGTGGCGTAGTAGGGATTGCCCTCGTCCTCGTAACGCTGGCGGATCGGGTCCTTGAAGGCGGCCTCGTCCTCGGCGGCCCAGCTCTCGCCCTTGGCCTCCATGGCGTCGCGCTTGACGGTGGCCAGCACGCTGGCGGCCTGCTCGCCGCCCATCACCGAGATGCGGCTGTTCGGCCAGGTGAACAGGAAGCGCGGCGAATAGGCCCGGCCGCACATGCCGTAGTTGCCGGCGCCGAAGCTGCCGCCGATCAGGACGGTGAACTTGGGCACCTCCGCGCTTGCCACGGCGGTGACCATCTTGGCCCCGTGCTTGGCGATGCCCTCCGCCTCGTATTTTCCGCCGACCATGAAGCCCGAGATGTTCTGGAGGAACACCAGCGGGATCTTCCGCTTGCAGGCCAGTTCGATGAAGTGCGCGCCCTTCTGGGCGCTTTCGGAGAACAGCACGCCATTGTTGGCCAGGATGGCCACCGGCATCCCCCAGATCCGCGCGAAGCCCGTGACCAGCGTCGAGCCGTAGTCGCGCTTGAACTCCTGGAACTCCGAGCCGTCGACGATGCGGGCGATGACCTCGCGCACCTCGTACGGCGCGCGCACATCCTCCGGGATCAGGCCGTAGAGTTCCTGCGGATCAAGCGCTGGCGAGACCGGCTCCTCGATGTCGAGCTCCGGCCGCTTGACCGAGTTCAGGCCCGCCACGATGTCGCGCACGATCTGGAGCGCATGCTCGTCGTTCTCGGCGACGTGGTCGACCACGCCCGAGCGCCGACCGTGCGTCTCGGCCCCGCCCAACTCCTCCGCTGAGATGACCTCGCCGGTCGCGGCCTTTACCAGCGGCGGGCCGGCCAGAAAGATGGTGCCCTGATTGCGGACGATCACCGTCTCGTCCGACATGGCTGGGACATAGGCCCCGCCCGCCGTGCACGACCCCATGACGCAGGCGATCTGCGGGATCGACTTCGCGCTCATCCGCGCCTGGTTGAAGAAGATGCGGCCGAAGTGGTCGCGGTCCGGAAACACCTCCGCCTGGTGCGGCAGGTTCGCCCCGCCGGAGTCCACCAGATAGACGCAGGGCAGGTTGTTTTGCTCAGCGATTTCCTGGGCTCTCAGGTGCTTCTTCACGGTCAGCGGGAAGTAGGCGCCGCCCTTCACGGTCGGATCGTTGGCGACGATCATCACCTCCCGGCCCGACACCCGGCCCACGCCGCAGATCATTCCCGCCCCCGGCGCCTCGTCGCCGTACCTGCCGTTCGCCGCCAGCTGGCCGACCTCCAGGAAGGGCGCGCCCGGATCGAGCAGCCGCTCCACCCGGTCGCGCGGCAGGAGCTTGCCGCGCTTCACATGCCGCTCGCGCGACGCCTCGGGCCCGCCCCGCGCAGCCTTGGCGACCTTGTCGCGCAGTTCGTCGGCCAGGGCGCGATTGTGGTCGGCCAGCCGCTTGAAGGCGTCCGAGGATGTGTCGATGGCGGTCGTCAGCTTGGGCATGCGCCCTCTCTAGCGGCGGCGTCGGGCATCGTCACCCCGGACGGAGCGAAGCCACGATCCGGGGCCTAAACTCGATTGCGCCGTTTGCACTTGGGCCCGGACAAGCGTTGTGCGCTTTCCGGGGTGATGTGGTCCCGCTACGCTTGCCGCATGAAGCGCCGCCCCCGCGACGATAAACTCGAGACCGCGCTGGCCGGCCTGTTCAGCGAGCGCCGCTCGCCTGCATCCTGGTTCACCCTGACCGGTGGAGAGCGCCTGTTCAGCGCCGGCGAACCCGCCGACACCCTCTATCTGCTGCGCTCCGGCCGCCTGGGCGTCTTTCGCAAGGAGGAAGGCAAGGAGACCGAGTTCGTCGGCGTCGTGCGCGGGGGCGAACCGGTCGGCGAGATGTCGCTGCTCGCCGGTACGGCCCATACCGCCACGGTCGTGGCCCTGCGCGACTCCGAGATCCTCGCCCTGCCCCGCGACGCCTTCCTGAAGGCGGCCCAGAAGCATCCCGACGTCATGACCGAACTGGCGCGGCTGATGATCCAGCGCACGCGCGACCAGGGCCGCACCGCGGCCGACCCCAGCGTCTTCGGCTTCGTGTCCCTGCGCAGGCGGCCCATCCGCGCTTTCGTGGACCGCATCGCCGCCGGAATCGTCGCCCTGGGCTACACGGTGCAGATCATCGACCAGTCCGCCCTGGCCTCGGCCGCGGAGTGGTTCAACCGCGTCGAGGAGACCCACGACTACGTCCTCTACGTCGCCGAGCAGGAGGACGAAGCCTGGTCCGCCCTGTGCGCGCGCCAGGTCGACCGGCTGTTCCTGGTGGGCAATGCGCTGGCGCTGCCCAGCGCGCCCCCACCGCCTCCGCCCGCCGATGAAGAGGCGCACAGGCCCACCGACCTGATCCTGCTGCGCGACCCCGGAGTGGCGCCGGCCAATGCGCCGGTCTGGCTGTCTGCGCTGGAGCCCGCGCGCTGGTTCCACGTCCGCGAAGGCGATGCGGCCGATGAGGTGCGTATCGCGCGCGTCATCACCGGCACCTCGGTCGGCCTCGTGCTGTCCGGCGGGGGCGCCCGCGCCTATGCGCATCTCGGGGCGGTCCGGGCGCTGCGTGACGCGGGCGCGCCCTTCGACTTCGTCGGCGGCTCGTCGATGGGCGCGGTGGTCGCGGCCGGCCTGGCGCTGGAATGGAGCCAGGAGGAGCTGGAGGCGCGCATCCGCGACGCCTTCGTGGCCAGTAGCCCGCTGGCCGACATCGCCTTCCCCATCATCGCCATGACGCAGGGCCACCGTGTCGAGCGCCTGCTCGAGGAGCACTACGGCGACACGGAGATGGCCGACATGGCCCTGCCGATGTTCTCCGTGGCGGCGGACATCACCAACAACGGCTATCGCGTGCATCGGCAAGGCCTGCTGCGCCGGGCGCTGCGGGCCTCGATCTCCCTGCCCGGCGTCCTGCCGCCCGTGGTCGAGGACGGCGCGGTGCTGGTCGACGGGGCCGTGCTGAAGAGCTTTCCGGCCGACGTCATGCGCGCCCAGCACCTCGGCCCCACGATCGGCGTCGATGTCTCACGGGCCCGGGGCGTTGACCCGAAGGTCCTGGAAAACCCCAAGTCGTGGTGGCGCTGGATCCTGTCAGGCGACTGGAAGCAGGGTCCGCCGATCGTGTCGATCCTGATGCGCTCGGCGACCATCTCCACCTCGGCGGAGCTGGAGGCCTACCGCAAGGCGACCGACCTCCTGATCCTGCCGAAGCTGGACGGGGTGGAAATCCGGGACTGGAAGGCCTTCGACCCCGCCGTGGCCGCCGGAGAGGCCGCCGCTCGGGAGATGCTGGCGGGCCTGAACGGTCCCATCACCCATCTCCGCGCCCGCCGCGCCGAGGAGCAGGCTGACGCTTCCCAAGTGGTGCTGGAGCCTAGCCCACCAGCCCCTGCGCCCAGGTCCAGGCGCGCTCGCTGATCTCGACGATCAGCCGCCAGACGAGCGCGAGGTAGCCGATGCAGACCGCCGTGCCGACCAGGCCCGCGATGGTCGCCAGCCCGTCGCGCTGCATCACGGCGAACCCGAACAGCGCGATCGTGACGGCCGGAAGCATGTCCCCGAACGGCACCGGGAAGGCCAGCATGACCGCCAGCCCCAGGCAAATCAGCCCGATCACCATCTGCGCCAGAGGCCCGGTCAGAACCTTGAGACGCGGCCGGGACAGGCGCTCGATGAACCGGATCGCCGGCAGAACCCGCCCCAACCCCTTGGCGTAGCCGGTCCGCGAGACCGACGCCCGCATGGCCCATTGCGGCAGCCACAGGCTGTGCCGCTGCAGCGTCAGTTCCGACGCCACGATCATCAAAGGAACCGAGAAAATCACCTTTCCGCCCGGCGGCCAGGGCAGCAGGCTCATCAGGGCCGTGACGATCATCAGGGCCCCGAAGGCCCGTTCGCCGAAGGCGACGACCATCTCGTCGAGGGTCAGCCGGTCGCCCGACCGGCCCAGGTCCTCCAGGACCTCGGAGAAGGTGCGGGGATGCGCCGGAGAAGGAGTCAACAGACGCTCCCGCGAAGCTCAGACGGCCAAGATAGGTCCGGCCGTGGCGAAAGCTAGGCCGAGGCGTGCTCGGGCTTACCCTTGCGTTTGGTCGAGGCCATCTTCTCGAGCTCCTTCTCGCTCATGGAGGTGGCCATCTGCTTGGACGGCCCTTTGAGCTCGGACTTCGGCGTATCGCCGCGCTTGGCGGACAGGGCCGCGCCGGCGGCCTTCTGCTGGGCTTTGGACTTGGCTGGCATGAAAGCCTCCTTCTGACGAAGGCTCAACCGGCGTCTCGCGCGGCCGGTTCCGGTCGCGCGGAAAGCCCCGACCATGCTATCGCTCCTGCATGCGCAGACCCCTGCCGACAGAGGCGGAAGCCCGCGAGATCCTGGCCCGCAAGCGGACGCGGCCAAAGCGTCGTGCGCCGCCGCCGATGGGCCGGTCGCTGGCGCCCTTCATCAAACAGCTCGACGAGCGATTTGGTCAGGGGACCGGCCAGCTCGAGGCGCGTTGGGCCGAGATCGTCGGTGAGCCGCTTTCGCGGGTGACGCAACCCCTCAAGCTGACCAAGGGCCGCGCCGGACATGGTGGAACCCTGGAGCTCAGGGTCGTCGGGCCTGCCGCCGCCTTCGTTCAGCACCAGAGCGCCGAGATCCTGCAGCGCGTGAACCTCTATCTGGGCGAAGGCGCCGCGGAAAAGCTTCGCATCGCCCAAGGTCCCGTGAAGGTGCGGACGCCGAAGAGCCAACCGGTGCGAAAGGTCGTCGACAGGCCCTTGCCAGCCGACCAGGAGGAGGCGCTGAGCCGCACTGTCGAGGCCGCGCCCTCGCCCGAATTGCGCGACGCCCTGCTGCGTCTGGGCCGCGCGGCGCTCAAGGACGGTGGGTAAGGCGCTGCGACGCGTTGACAAATCTTCGCCTCACCTGTTCTCGAAGGTGACGCTGTTAGGGCTGGACGCGGGGGAATCGCGCCAGACTGTCCAATCCAGCCGTGCCGGGAGGCCTGAATGCTGAAACTCGATCGTCGCTCGTCCCTCATCGCGGGCGTCCTGGCCGCATCGGCCCTCATGCTCGGCGCCTGCAACGGCGGGGGCGGCGGCGCTGGCGGCGGCGGCGCGGCCGCCGAGGGTGACATGACCATGGGCTCGGCCGAGGCGCCGGTCACAGTGGTCGAATACGCCTCGGTCACCTGCGCCCACTGCGCCGCCTGGAACGAGCAGGTCTTCCCCGAATTCAAGAGCCGCTTCATCGACACCGGCCAGGTTCGCTATGTCTTCCGCGAGCTGCCGACGCCGCCGGCCAACATCGCTGTCGCCGGCTTCCTGGCGGCGCGCTGCGCTGGCGAGGACCGCTACTTCGCCATGATCGACGCCATGATGCGCAATCAGCAGGCCATGATCGCCGACCCGCGCGGCGAACTGCTGCGCATCGCCCGCACCGCCGGCA
>CBIHLR010000106.1:0-8093 GCA_966210875.1 uncultured Brevundimonas sp.
CCTGCTCCTCGGCGCGCCAGCCATAGGCGACGGCCTTGCACAGGGCGAACAGGGTCGTGGGCGTGGCGATCAGCACGCCGCAGTCCATGGCCGTGGTCATCAGGTCCGGCTCATGGTCCAGCGCGGTGGCCAGGAAGGAATCACTGGGCACGAACATGACCACGAAGTCTGGGTTCGGTTTGAACTGGTCCTGATAGGCCTTGGACGACAGCTCGCGGACGTGGCCCTTCATGCTGGTCGCCACGCGGCGGGCCACGGCCAGGGCCTGCTCGGCCTCGTCGCCGCCCGTGTCCTCGGCGAAGTGGGGAGAGGCCTTGGCGTCGATCACGAACAGGCCCCCGCCGGACAGGCGGACGATGAAGTCCGGCCGGCGCTGGCGGCCCTGGTCGTCGGCGGAGGAGACCTGTTCCTGGAAGTCGTAGCGGCCCGCGAGCCCGGCCATCTCCAGCACGTTCTTGCAGGTCTGCTCGCCCCAGCGGCCGCGCCGGCCGGTGTTGCCGCGCAGGGCCTCGGTCAGGCGGCGGGCTTCGTTCTGGGTGGCGGTGGAGGCCTGCATGAGCAGGCCGAGCTGTTCCTTCAGGCCGCCGGTCTCCTCGGCGCGGGCCTTCTCGAGCGCCTGCACCTGGGCCTCGAACTTGGTGAGGGTTTCGGCGACGGGCTTGAGCTGGGCCTGGAGCTGTTCAGTGGCGCGCTCGTCGCGCTGGCGGAAGTTGACCTCGGCGCGCTGCATCAGGTCGTTGGCGGCCTTCTCCAAGGCCTCGGCAGAGAGAGCCTTGAAGGTAACGCCCACCTGCTCCTGGGTCTGGCGGGCGGCCTCAGCGTTGGCCTCGGCGCGGATGGCGCGGTCGTGCGCCTCGCGGGCCTGGACGGCCAAGTCCTCGGCGCGGCGTCGCTCCCGCAAGGCCTGCGTCAAGCCGAAGCCGCCGGCCACGAGCCCCAGCAGCGCCACGAGCGCCAGCACGATCGTCAATACGTCCATCATCCCGCCCTTAAGCAGAGTCCCGCCGTCCGCCAAACTGACGGGCCGCTACGCCAGGACCGGACGCAGGGCTCAGCCGAAGGTGAAGGCGTAGGCCGCCACGGCGCCGTCCTCGAACTCGATGCGGAAGACGCCCTCGCCCACATCCGGCAGGCGGATCAGCTGGTAGAGGCGGTCGGTCTCAACCACGCCGTAGCCGTCGGCCGAGATGTCAGCGCCGGCGGCGCGGCCAGGAGCCTGACCGTCGAGGGTGACGCGGAAGCGGATCGTGCGCCCCGGCTCGGTCGGGGCCAGCACCAGGTGCACGTCGCGGCCGCGGAAGCGGTAGGTGATTGCGCCCGGGCCCTCGTCCAGGACCGCCCGCTCGTCCTGCCGGTCCCAGGCGCCCGTGAGGGCCCACTGGTCGGGCTGGAGACCGTCCGGCGAGTCGACCAGATTGCGGCCGCGCTCCGTGCCCAGATAGGTCTCGGGAGAGCGTGGCCGGCCGCTGGAGGCGGCCATGGCGCCCTCGGCGGCAGGGCCTTCGCCGGCCGGCGGCAGGTCGGTGGCGCCGGCCTCCATCAGGAGGGTGCGGATGATCTGCTCGGAGCGGGCGTATTCCCCCTCGCCGAAGCGGACGTGGCGCAGGTGGCCGCGGGCGTCGATGAAATAGTGGGCCGGCCAGTAGCGGTTGGCGTAGGCGCGCCAGACGCGGAAGTCGTTGTCGAGCGCGACCGGATAGTCGATGCCGAGCTCCTCCACGGCGCTTCGGACGTTCGAGGGATTGCGCTCGAAGGCGAACTCCGGGGCGTGCATGCCGATGACCACCAGGCCGTGGTCGCGGTAGCGCTCCTGCCAGTCGATGACATGCGGCAGGGTCCGCAGGCAGTTGATGCAGGAGTAGGTCCAGAAGTCGACCAGCACGACCTTGCCGCGCAGGTCCTGAAGGCTCAGCGGGCCGCCCTGCAGCCACTGGGTGGCGCCGGTGATCTCGGGCGCGGGGCCGAAGTCGCGGAAGTCGTCGGCGGGCTGTTCCGGAATCCGGTCTTCCATGCCGCCCATGCCGAGCAGGCTCTGCTCGAAGCGCTCGGTGGAGGCTGCGGACAGGCGGGCGAGCACGCCCCTGTCGAGACCCAGGGCGATGGCCGCCACCCCGACCAGCACCAGCGCGCCCAGGGTCCGGCGCACGATCCGCTCGTGCTTCAGGTAACCCTTCATGGCCTTGAGCGCCTGGCCGCCCAGGAGCAGGGCCGCGGCCATGGAGGTGGCGGCGCCCAGGGCGTAAGCGAACAGCAGGCCGGTGGTGGAAGCCGAGGCGCCGTTCAGGGCCGCGCCGGTCAGGATCAGGCCGAGGATCGGCCCTGCGCATGGCGCCCAGAGCAGGCCGGTGGCCAGACCCAGCAGGAGCGAGCCGCCGACCTCTCCCGCCGGGCCGGACCGGCCGCCGACCCCGACCCGTTCGGTCAGGCGGGCGCCAAGGGCGGCCACGGGCGCCATCGCCCGGTCGCCGAGACCGGGAAACAGCATCATCAGGCCGAAGGCGCCGAGCAGGACGATGGCGATCCACCGGCCGATCTCGTTGGCATGGACCGCCCAGGCCCCGCCGACCGCCGCCAGGCTGGCCACGGCGGCGAACATCAGGGCCAGGCCCAGCAGCATGGGCAGGACGCTGGTCACGAAGGGCCGCCCGGCGCGGGCGAAGACGAACGGCAGGACCGGCAGGATGCAGGGGCTGAGGATGGTCAGCACCCCACCCAGCCAGGCGATCAGGAAGAGGGTCATCAGGCAGGCCGGAAGGTGAGAGCGACGCCGTTGTTGCAGTACCTCAGGCCCGTCGGCCGGGGACCGTCATTGAAGACGTGGCCCTGGTGCCCGAGGCAGCGGGCGCAGCGGTATTCGGTCCGGGGAATCCCGAGGGCGTAGTCGGCCTGGGTCCCGATGTGGGCCTCATTGACCCGGAAGAAGCTGGGCCAGCCGGTGCCCGAGTCGAACTTCCACTCCGAGCGGAACAGCTCCAGGTCACAGCCCCGGCAGTGGAAGGTCCCGCGCCGGTGCTCATCATCGAGCGGACTGGTTCCCGCTCGTTCGGTCGCCTCGTGCCGAAGCACCCGATAGGCCAGGGGCGGCAGGCGCTCGCGCCACTGGGCATCGGTGATGCGGCGGAACGGGGAGGATGCGAAGCGGTCCGGACGCCCCTGCGCCTCGGCCCCGCTGCCGCTGCAGGCGGCGGTCAGGAGCGAGACGGCCCCGAGCAGCAGGCCACGCCGGTGAGTCAGGGCGATGTCGGTCATGTCCCAATATACGCTGGCCGCAGCGGGGCGGACGCGTCAGGCCGGCCGGCGGGCCCTGAGCGCCTGGGCGATCGTGCCGTCGTCGAGCCAGTCGAGCTCGCCGCCCACGGGCACCCCGCGCGCCAGCGAGGTGACGGCCACGCCCGAAGGCCCAAGCCGCTCAGCCAGGTAGTGGGCGGTGGTCTGGCCATCGACGGTGGCGGGAAGCGCCAGGATCACCTCGCTGACGCCGCCCTGCCCCGCCCGCTCCAGCAGCTCGCCGGTGCGCAGGGCGTCGGGCCCTACGCCGTCGAGCGCGGACAGCAGGCCGCCGAGCACGTGGTAGCGGCCCCGGAAGGCGCCGACGCGCTCCATGGCCCACAGGGCGCCGGCCTCCTCGACCACGCAGATCAGGGAGGCGTCGCGGCTGGTGTCCGAACAGATCGAGCAGGGATCGCGCGTGTCCGGCGCGGAACAGACCGAACAGGGGCGGACCTTGGCCGCCGTCTCGGCCAGGGACTGGGCCAGGGGCTCCATCAGCTGCTCGCGCTTCTTCAGCAGCGCCAGGGTCGCGCGCCGGGCCGAGCGGGGGCCCATGCCTGGTAGCTTGGCCAAGAGGCTGATGAGGCGTTCGATCTCGGGTCCGGCGGAGGAGGCCATGGGCCGGGATTAGCACAGACCGAACGGTCCGCGAGGTCCCTTACCGGGTGCCCTGGTAGTAGGCGGCCAGGGCCGCGCGCTCCTCGGGCGTCAGGGCCGCCGAGATGGTGCGCATGCGCTGGTAGATGTCGTTGCGGCGCGCGCCGGTGGCGTAGGCGTCGAGCTGGGCCTGGATGTAGGCCGCGTGCTGGCCGTTGATCATCGGCGTCTCGATCGGGCCGCCGGCGCCGGGCATGTGGCAGGCGTTGCAGGCCGGGATGCCGCGGGCCGGGTCGCCCTCGCTGACCAGCCGCTGCAGCGCCTCGTCCGGAAGGGGATTGCGCGTGCCCAGCCTGAGGTCGTCAGATGCCTCGGCGTAATAGGCGGCGATGGCGGCCAGTTCGCGCTCCTGCAGGGCCTGGGCCACCGGCGTCATCTGCGGGTGGGCGCGGGCGCCGGTGCGGTAGTCGTGAAGCTGCTTGTAGATGGCCGCCGCCGACTGGCCGGCGAGATGGGGGAAGGCGCCGCTGGGCGAAACGCCGGCGTCGCCGTGGCAGGCCGAGCAGACCTGGGTGGCCAGGTCCGCGCCAAGCTGGCGGTCCGCGCCGCCCAGGGTGTTCAGGATCGACGGCGTCCAGGCCACGCGCGAGACCGGCAGGGCCTGGGCGTCGCTGACCGGCTGGCGCGAGGCGGGATTGCCGGGGCTGATGCCAAGCGAGCGGCAGATGGCTGTCCAGGCGTCGACGCCGGACTGGGCGCCCTGCGACACCGGTATGACGACAAAGCCGAGGGCGCCGAACACCAGCAGGAAGCCGACCACCACGAGGATGGGCGTGCGGGTCCAGGCCTTGTCGGCCTTACGTTCGGCCTCGGTGGCGGGCGTCTCGGGACGGGGATCCAGGTCGCTCATGGCTCAGCCTCCGATCCGGTGGACGATCGCCTGGGGCGCGTCGGTCAGGAAGAACTGCAGGATCGGCCAGCCGTAGGCCGCCAGCATCAGGATGGCGACCAGCCAGTTCCACAGGCCGAACCCGTTCAGCACCGCCGGCACCCGATGCGGCGGGTGGGCGGCCAGGGCGTAGGGATAGGTGGCCTCGGCCGGGCCCGGCTGGGTCGCCCACTTCCTGTGCGGCGGCAGCAGGTTGAACAGGAACATCGCCGCCGAAACGAGCAGGATCACCCCGCCGGCCAGCGAGACCAGCACCCACGGCCCCCAGCCCGCGATCAGCGGATCGGAGTAGTCGAAGGTCGCCACGCGCCGCCACTGGCCCTGCAGGCCGAGATAGTGCCAGGGGATGGTCATGACCATCATGCCGATGGCCCACAGCCAGAGCTGCAGCCGCAGCCGCGCCGGATTGCGGAAGGTCCAGCCGGTGAGGTGGGGCCAGATGGCGTAGGCGATGGCGAAATACATGATCACCACCGTCCCGCCGAAGATCAGGTGGAAGTGCGCCGTGACCCAGCTGGTGTTGTGGATCATGGCGTTCATGCCGTAGCTCATGTTGATCAGGCCGCCGCCGCCGCCGAACCAGAGCAGGAAGAAGGCCAGGCCCGTCGCCAGGGTCATGGGGTTCTTCCACGGCAGAGCCTTGATCCAGCCGAGCAGGCCGGTCCCGCCCCTCAGCCGTCCGGCCAGCTCCATCGAGGCCGAGATGGTGAAGACGGTCAGCAGGGTGGGCACCGAGACCAGGAAGGTGAGGCCGGCCTGGATGAACTTGAAGCCCGTCGAATGCTCGGGGTCCATGAACAGGTGGTGCATGCCGACCGGCAGGCTGTAGAGCAGGAACAGCACGAAGGTCAGCCGGCCCATGGTGTCGGAATAGAGCCGCCCGCCCGCCTCGCGCGGGGCCATGGTGTAGAAGGCGATGTAGGCCGGGATCAGCCAGAAGTAGACGATGGCGTGGAGCGTCCAGGAGAACAGCGTGCGGGACAGGCCCACGTCGACCGTGTGCACCCAGCCGAAGGCCGCCGGGATCACCTGGAAGAGCAGCTCGGCGGCCACGCCCACGGTGGTCCACAGCCACATGATGGCGTTGGCCACGGTGGCGAACATGGCCAGCGGCACCGGCTCTCCGGGATTGGCCTTCTTCCACTGGCCCATGGCCACGATCATCAGGCCGCACCAGATCCAGGAGGCGACCACCACCAGCACCAGGCCGATGTAGAACCAGGGGCTGCCGGTCAGCGGCGGGTAGAAGGTGAAGAGGACCGTGGCCTTGTTGGTGACGATGGCGGCCACGGCCATCGCCACGCCGATGATGCCCATCCAGAAGGCGGCCCAGGCCCAGGTCTTGCCCGGCAGGGCCCGCTTCAGCGCGCTTTCGGCGACGAAATAGCCGAATCCCATGATGAAGAAGGTGGTCAGCACATAGGCCATGGAGACGCCGTGCAGCGTCACCGAGTTGAAGTAGGTCTCGGCCGAGAGGAAGGGCGCGCGCAGCGGGCTTCGCGCCCACATCTGCCAGACGCCCAGAACGATGGCCAAGCCGAAGGTCGCGAAGGCGACCCACATGTGAGAGAGCACCAGGCGGCGCGCGGTCAGCATCGGACTATTCCCCCGTTCCGGCCGTGCCGGCCTCGGCGGCCTGGACCGCCTCCGTCGTCGCCTGGGCCGCGTCCGGCGCGGCCTCGCCGCTGGTGAGCGGACCCGCCGGGACCACCCCGGCCTCGCCCACGTCGCCGACCGGAACGGCCGGGGCCGAGGCGTTGACCAGCCCCCCGCCGGCGGTCGGACACAGGGCCCGCCCGTCGGGGCCCGCCGTGAACTCGTCCTCGGGCACCACCCGCACCCGGGCGATCATCTCGCTGTGGCCGAGGCCGCAGAACTCATGGCAGGGCATGAGCCGCTCGCCCGTCTCGCGGAAGATGGTGTGCACCTGGGCGACGTAGCCGGGCACGACCATGGTGTTGACGTTGGTCCCTGTGATCAGGATGCCGTGGATCACGTCCGGGCTGACGAAGCGGAAGGTGACCTCCCGGTTCTCGGGCACCACGACGCAGCTCGGCACGAAGGCAAACTGGGTGGCCACCATCCGCACCGTGACCCGGCCGTCGGCCTCCTCACGGGCGCCGAGGTTGGTCTCGGTGAACTCGCCGATCATGTGGATCGTGGCCGGGTCGGCGTGTTCGATGTTGCTGGGCGGGTTCATCCGCATCGCGATGGCGGCGAAGAGCACGCTCGCGAAGATGACCGCCACCACGCCGCCGGCCACGAGCGCCCAGCGCAGCTCGGACCTGACGACCTTGTCTTCCCCCTCCGGTTCCCCCGCCATGGCTCAGTTCACCATGCCCCGCGGAAGGAAGACGAAGACGTAGATGGCCAGCCAGGCGAGGATCAGCAGGCCCACCGTCAGGCCCGCGAGCGCGAAGGCGCCCCGGGGAACCTGGCGCATGGCCTCGTCGATCTGGGCAGGCGTCAGGCCGTCGTCGTCAGCCGGATCGATTGATTGGCTCTTTTCGTCCACGGCGGCCCTCCTCGCCTCGCCTCAACCCGCGGCGGCCGTCGCCGTCAACCGCGGAGTCCGGACTATGGAACGCCCGAAAACCGAGGGTCAACCTAAGGCGAATTACGTAGGCGGGCGTGAGCGGGACCGGCACGGGATCGGGACGATGGAGAGCAACAGATCGCCCGCAACCGGTCCTCTCGAATGTCCGCTATGGGTGGAAAGCGGACATTGGCCTGTCCGCCGCTCCCCCTAGAACAGCTTCGGCATGCCCGGGAGGTTCATGCCGGCCATCGGGCCGGCGGCTTCGCGCATGAGTTCGGCGTTGACGGCGTCGAGCTTGCGCTTGGCGTCGGCGTGGGCGGCGACGATGAGGTCGGCGAGGATTTCGCCTTCGCCGGGGGTCAAGAGGCTGTCGTCGATGGCGAGCGCCGTGATCTCGCCGGGGCCCTTGAGGGTGAGGCGGACCATGCCGCCGCCGGAGGTGCCCTCGGCGGTGCTCTCGGCCATCTTCTCCTGGGCCCGCTGCAGGTTGGCCTGCATCTCCTGGGCCTGTTTCATCAGGGCGTTGAGGTCTTTCATCGTCTCACTCTCTACTCGTCTTCGGCGGCGTCGACGTCGCCGAGCACGGGGGATTCGACCGGGGCCACGTCGAGGCGGCGGACCTGGCCCAGCTCGGCGCCGGGGAAGGTCTCCATTACCGCCCGCACGAAGGGATCGGCCTCGATCGCGGCGCGCTCCTCGGCGAGGCGGCGCTTCTGCTGTTCATACAGGCTCTCGCCG
>CBIHLR010000107.1:0-8047 GCA_966210875.1 uncultured Brevundimonas sp.
GACCAGCTACTGATCGTAGCCTTGGTGGGCCATTACCCCACCAACTAGCTAATCAGACGCGGGCCGCTCTAAAGGCGATAAATCTTTCCCCCGAAGGGCACATTCGGTATTAGCTCAAGTTTCCCTGAGTTATTCCGAACCTAAAGGCACGTTCCCACGTGTTACTCACCCGTCCGCCACTAACCCCGAAGGGTCCGTTCGACTTGCATGTGTTAGGCCTGCCGCCAGCGTTCGCTCTGAGCCAGGATCAAACTCTCAAGTTGAGTTGACATTGACTCCAGATAGTTCGCGGCGCCGAAGCACCGCTGCGTTCTGGTTTGCATAGTTTCTTGACGAGTTCCCACAAACGCCGATCCGAAGATCGGTATTCATGGTGTCTTCAAGAGACCGCAAGTTCGTCAGTGTCGAGATGGCTCGAAGCCATCGCCAGGACACCGCCGCCTGCGTTTCTCTTTCCAAATCAACGATGTCAAAGACCGAAACCACCGAAGTGGCCCCACCCGTTTAACGCCCGGTGGCCGGCGGAGGCGGCGATTTAGTCGCCGCCGATTTCGAAGTCAACCGGCTGTTTCCAGCTTTTTTTGCGGCTACCGATCCGAGGATCGTTCGACACAAAAAAGATCGCTCGGGCCTCCCAGGGGTTGCCCCGTACGGTCAAGCGATTCGATTGAAGCGCGGAAGATATGTTCGAGCGGCGGGAAAAGCAAGAGCCTTTCGGCTCCGGTTCTTCGTGTCGCCGCCCGTCTCCGAGCGAGGCGGCGATATACGAGGCGCCTTTTTCGGACGCAAGCGCCAAATGACTCTTTTGACGAGTTTTCTCACCGAGCGACGCTCGGTCTTTCAGCCGCCGATATAGGCCTTCATGCTCTCGGCCTCGAAGGTCGCCTCTGCGATCCGTGACTTAACGAGATCCCCGATCGAGACGACGCCGACGAGCCGATCGTCCTGGATCACCGGCAGATGGCGGATGCGCCGGTCGGTCATCCGCTCCATGAGCGTATTCACCGTCTCGGTCGGCTGGGCGAAGATCACATCGGACGACATATAGGCGGACACGGGCCGGGACAGGGCTTGCTCCCCGTCGCGCGAGACCGCCCGGACCAGGTCGCGTTCGGACAGGATGCCCACGACCCTGTCGCCTTCGCAGATGACGAGCGCCCCGATCCTCTTGTCGTCGAGCTGGCGGACGGTGTCGGCGAGCGTATCCCCCGGCGCGGCGCGGAACACGTCGGCGCCCTTCTCCTTGAGGATTTCGGCGATCAGCATGGCGTGCACCTCCTTGTCCGGAGAACACCGTCGCTCAATCGCGGGTTCGAATCAAACGCGCAGGCGCCTCACCTGGGGCCCCAGGGACCGCCGCCGGCGCCCGACGATGGCGGGGTGTCGAAATAGTCGCCCTGAAGCGGCGCCTGCTTGCGGCCGAACAGCCTGAGCCAGGGGCCGACGAGCACCAGACCGGCCACCAGACCCAGGATATGGGCGTCCCAGGCGACCGCCCTCACGCCCGAGGCGGGATCATAGCCGATCAGGGCGATGATCAGATTGGCCCCGATCCAGGCGGCGGCGACGGTCAGGGTCCGGCGCGCGAACAGGGGCTGCAGGCGCCCGTCCGGTGTCATCAGACGCGTCGCGGCCCCAATCAGGCCGAACACGGCCCCGGACGCCCCGATCAGGCTCACCGGCTCATTCAGATGCAGCAGGGCGTGGCCTAGACCCGCGAAGACGCCGCACAGAAGGAAGAAGGCGAGGAATCCCAGCGCGCCGGCCGCCCCCTCCCCCAGCTTGCGGGCCAGGGGCGCGCCGAAGGCCAGCACCCCGATGGCGTTCATGCCCGCGTGCGTCCAGCTGCCGTGCACGCCCATGTGGGTCAGCGCCCCCAGCCAGCGCCCTTGCTTGAGGTCGGCGGGAATCAGGCCGAAGGCCGCACCCCAGACGTCCGGCCCGCCGGTCTGAGTCTCCCAGACGAACAGGCCCGCGATCGCCAGGGTCAGCGTCAGGGCCGGCCACGGCGCATTGAACGCCTTTTCCCTTTGCGGAGCTTCCAAGACCTCAGGCCGCCTTTCGAACGAGGTTAGCGAATCTCAAATGCTTCTTAAGAACCTTGACCCACTTTGACACGCATCTAGGCGCCCGACGTACGCGCCGAAAGACGTCAGGGACCAGTAGCCGATGATTCGAGTAAGCGCCTTCAGCAGGATTCGGACGGTGGGCGTCATCGCCGCCTCCGGACTCGCCCTCGCAGCCTGCGTCTCGCCGGTGGCGGGCCCCCGCGGCGTCTACGCCCAGCCGATCGGCTCGGCGCCCGTCATCGCCAACCCGACCCCCTACTCTCCCGCCCTGTACTGCCTGGCCGATTGGGCCCGGGCCAACGGCCGGCCGTCGCCCACCATCGCCGTGGGCCGCATCGCCGACTACACCGGCCAGGTCGGTGAGAACGGCCGTGTCATCACCCAGGGCGCGTCCCTGATGGCCATGTCGGCCCTGGCCAAGGCCGGCGCCCGCCAGGTCGAGCGCTACGACACCTCCGTCTCGGAGATGGAGATGCGCTACGCCGGGGCCATGATCCTGGGCGAAGGCGCGCCGACCGAACCCGGCGGCCCCGCCGACCCCCGCCGCCTGATCGCCGGCTCGGTGCCCGGCTCCGACTATGTGGTGCAGGGCGGCGTCACCGAGGTGAACTTCAACATCCGC
Source organism: uncultured Brevundimonas sp. (assembly GCA_966210875.1). Taxonomy (GTDB): domain Bacteria; phylum Pseudomonadota; class Alphaproteobacteria; order Caulobacterales; family Caulobacteraceae; genus Brevundimonas. The sequence goes on from CBIHLR010000107.1 coordinate 2,692, forward strand.
ACCTCCGGCGCCGAACTGGGCGGCCAGAACGCGGGCGAGGACGAGCCGTCCGCCGGCGGCCTGTTCCAGCTGCGCTGGGCGGTCATGAACGTGGCGCTGGACCTGCGCCTGGTCGACACCCGCACCCAGGAGATCGTCGACGTCATCTCCTACCAGAAGCAGATTATCGGCCGGGAAGTCTCCCTGGGCGTCTTCGACTTCCTGAACGGCAACACCTTCGACCTGTCGGCCGGCAACAGCGGTCAGGAGCCGGTTCAGCTGGCGGTGCGGGCGCTGGTGGAGCGGGCCGTGCTCGAGATCATGGCCAACCTCTACGGCGCGCCGGGACCGGAGGCCTGCCTGCAGGTCTCGGGCGATCCCCTGTTCGCCACGACGGGCGCGACCGGCGGCTTCTATCCGGCCTACGACAACCTCGGCGACAACAACGCCGGCAGCCGGGGCGATCCCTCGCGCTGGCATGACCGCCGCGACGCCGACGTCCGCCGCAGCCGCTACTAGGCTCTAATCCAGCGCGCCGATGCCGGGCAGGCCGCGCATGCGGCCGGCCGAATCGAGTCCATAGCCGACCAGATAGCGGCCCGGCGCCTCCCAGCCGACGAAGTCGGGCTTCAGCGCGCGCGGCTCCGGCCAGGGCTTGCGGGCGAAGACGGCGGTCAGCACGCCCGAGGCGCCCCGCGTCTTCAGATGCTCCGCGGCGAAAGCCATGGTCAGGCCGGTGTCGAACACGTCGTCGATCAGCAGCACCTGCCGGCCGGTCAGGTCCCGCTGGGTGTCGGCGCGGATCTCGACGCGGCCCTTGCTCTGCTGCTCGTCGCCGTAGGAGGCCAGCCACAGGGCCTCGAACCGCACCAGCCGGCCATGCCGGGCCAGGGCCCGGGTCAGGTCCGCGGCGAACCAGATGCCGCCGGTCAGCAGACACACCGCCACCGTGTCGTCGGTCACGCGCGGTGCGATCTCGGCCGCCATGCGGTCGACCCGCTCGACGATCTCGGTTTCGGACAGCAGGATTTCCGGGACGGGGAGGGTCTCAGCCATGCCCGGCGGTGGATACCGCCTCGTGCGCGCCGCTGTCGAGGGCGGCGATCGCCTCGGGCGGCAGGGGCTCGGCCTCGGGCGCCGGGCCGTCCTCCAGCCCCAGGGCGGGACGCAGGCCGGACTCGGTCTCGGCGTGCTCCGTCTCGGCCGGCTGCGGCGCGGCCGGCGGCTCGGCCGGGGCGGCGGGCGGCGCCTCGCGCCGAAGTTCGGGCGCGAAGGCCAGGTCCACGTCGGCGCCGTGGCCGCCCGGGTCGGGGATGCTGGCGGTCAGATAGAGCACATGGCCTGGCGCGATCGGCTCGAGCGGCGGCTGGACGATTCGGGTGTCGACCCGGCCGCCCTCGCCGTTCAGCAGCGCCACACGCACCGGCGGAGCGACGCGGGGCTCACCGCGCACGTTGCGCAGGCGGAAGGTGACCTCCACCGAGCCCGAGCCGGGCGGCCCGGCGCGGGCGGCGATCTCCTCGAACTCCAGCCCGGTCGCGTTCACAGGCAGGCCGACCGCCGCATAGGCGGCCGCGGCGCGCGGCACGGCCTCGACCACGTCCACGCGGAACAGATAGGCCGAGCCGATCAGGCCCAGGCCGAGCGCCCCGATGAAGGCCCAGACGGCCCCGTGCACCACCGCCTTCTTCAGGCGGCGCTGCTCCTCGGCGCGGGCGCGCAGAACCTTGGGCAGTTCAGGGCCGGTCAGGGGCGCTTCCGGCGTCAGCGGTTCCTGCGCCATGCCGATGGCCCCGACTTCGGGATCCGCCACCAGCTCCAGCGTCTCCTCGCCCTCTGCGCGCCAGGCGTGGCCGCACGAGGTGCAGCGCACGGTGCGGCCGTTCGGCCCGACGGCCTGGTCAGGGACGAAATAGCGTGTGGAACAGTCGGGGCAGGAAAGTATCATGCGCCGACAGGCGTGCTATCGCCTTCTCCCCCCGAGATCGTCCGTCCCGCCATGTCCGCTCACGCCGCCGCGTCCCCGAGCACCGCCGTCCGGTTCGACTCCGTGGCCTTGCGCTACGGCGGCGACGGCCCGGAGGTCCTCAAGGATGTCGCGTTTACCTTGCCGACCGGCTCTTTCCACTTCCTTACCGGCGCTTCGGGCGCGGGGAAGAGTTCGCTTCTGAAGCTCATTTACCTCGGCGCCCGGCCCAGCCGCGGCGTGGTCGAGGTGTTCGGGCGCGACACCGGCCGAATCAGTCATGAGGAACGCACCCAGCTGCGGCGCCGCATGGGGGTGGTCTTCCACGACTTTCGGCTGGTCGATCACCTCAGCGCCTTCGACAATGTCGCCCTGCCGCTGCGCGTCGCGGGCCAGAAGCCCCGGACCTACGCCGACGACGTGGGCGAGCTCCTCGCCTGGGTCGGGCTGGCCTCGCGCGCCCAGACGCAGCCCTCGGCCCGGTCCGCCGGTGAGAAGCAGCGGCTGGCCATCGCCCGCGCCGTCGTGGCCCGGCCCTGGCTGATCCTGGCCGACGAGCCGACCGGCGCGGTCGACGACGACATGGCGCTGCGCATCCTCAAGCTGTTCGTGGAGCTGAACCGCCTGGGGGCCACCATCCTGATCGCCACCCACGACCGTGAGCTGGTCGGCCGCTCCGGCATGCCGGAGCTGAGGCTCGAGCGCGGCCGGCTGACCCGGGTGACGGCATGAGGCGCGGCGAACATCGGCCCGGGCCCCTGCTGCCCGCCGGCGACGGGCGCGACGTCGCCCTGTTCGCGGTGGTGGCCATCCTGTGCCTGCTGGCCTGCCTGGGCGCCATCGCCGCCTCAGCGTCGGACCGGGCGGCCCAGGGCTGGGTGCGCGACATCCGCTCGGAGGCGACGGTTCTCATCAGCCCCCGGCCCGACGAGACGGGGGCCCAGGCCGCGGCCCGCGCCGCCGAGGTCCTGTCCGGCGTGCCGGGCGTCACCGAGGCCGCGGCGCTTGAGCGCGAGCGGGCCGAGGCCCTGCTTGAGCCCTGGCTCGGCGAGGCCATCCTGCCCGAGCTGCCCATCCCGCACCTGGTCACCATCCGGCTCGACCCCGAGGATCCCGCCCGACCCGTGGCTCTGAACCGGGCGCTGGCCGAGGCCGGCCTGCAGGGCCGGGTCGACGACCACTCCGTCTGGCTGGCCGACATCGAGCGCGCCGCCACGACCGCCATGCTCGGCGCCGCCGCGCTCGGCCTGCTCGCGGCCCTGGCGGCCGGGGCCGCCATCGTCTTCGCCAGCCGCGTCGGCCTGATCGCCCGGCGCGAACTCATCGCCACCCTCAGCCTGACCGGCGCGACCGAGTCCTTCATCGCCGGCCTGTTCCAGGCCCGCTTCGCCTGGCTGGCGGCGGTGGCCGGGGCCGCGGGCGCGCTTCTGGCCTGCGCGGTCACGGCGCTGCTGATCCTGGTCGGCGGCGGCGGCGGCTTCACCCCTGCCCTGCCCCTGGCCTGGAGTGACCTGCTGATCGCGGCGCCCGCGCCCCTGCTGGCCGCCGGCTTGGCGGCGATGGCGGCGCGCTTTACCGTAGCGCGGCTGTTGCGCGACGGGGCGGAACTGGAAACCTAGGGCGGACGATGCGCTTCCTCGCCTTCCTTGTTGTCATCGCGATCATCTGGCTGGCCGGACTGATGGCCTTCGCCGATCGCGTCCAGCGCTCCACCCCGGCGGTCGAGCCCGGCCGCGCCGACGGCATCGTCGTCCTGACCGGCGCCTCCGACGCCCGCATCACCTCGGCCATGCAGCTGCTGCTCGACGGCCGCGCCACGCGCCTGCTCGTCTCGGGCGTGAACCGCGAGGTTCGCCGCGAGGAGCTGCGCGCCCTGACGCCGGGCCCCAACCGCCTGTTCGACTGCTGCGTCGATCTCGGCTTCGACGCAGAGGACACGCTGGGCAACGCCCAGGAAATCGCCGCCTGGGCCGAGGCCAAGGACTTCGACAGCCTGATCGTGGTCACCAGCGACTACCACATGCCCCGCGCCCTGCTTGAGATCCGGGGCCTGATGCGCGACGCCGAGCTGATTCCCTATCCGGTCGAGACGCCGTCACTCGACACCGAGGACTGGTGGCGCTCCGGCCAGGGCATGCGGCGCATGACTCTCGAATATTCCAAATACCTCGTCGTCCTCGTGCGCGAGGCGGTGCTGCGGCTCTTCCCGGAGCAGCGGGACGAGGCCGCCGCCGCCCAGGCCGCCGCGGCCGAGGCCGCCGTAGGGGCCGCGCCTGATGCTTGAAATCCGTCGGCTGCTGTTCGCCGCCTGGCTCTACCTGTCCATGCCGGTGGTGGCCGTCGGCCTGTCCCCGGCCCTGCTGTTGCCGCACCGCTACGCCATGGGTGTGGTCAAGATCTGGTCGGCCGTCGTCATGTTCGGCCTGCGCTGGATCATGGGCGTCACGGTCGAGTTCCGCGGGCTCGAGCACCGCCCGTCGGGCGCCGCCCTGGTCGCCGGCAAGCACCAGTCGATGCTGGACGTGGTCGTCCCCTTCACCGTGCTCCCGGACCCCTGCTTCGTCTTCAAGAAGGAGCTGATGTACGCCCCCTTCCTGGGCTGGTTCGCCCTGAAGACGGGCATGATCCCCGTCGATCGCGCCGCCCACGCCCGCGCGCTGAAGGACATGACCTCAAAGGCGCGCGACCGTCTGAGGGACGGCCGTCAGGTCATCATCTTCCCGGAAGGCACCCGCCAGCTGCCCGGCGCGGCTCCCGCCTACAAGCCCGGTGTCGCCGCCATCTACCGCGACCTCGAAGGCCCCTGCTGGCCCGTCGCCACCAACTCCGGCGAGCACTGGCCCGCCAAGGGCATAAAGTTCGTCCCCGGCCACGTGATCTTCGAATTCCTCGAACCCATCCCCGCCGGCCTAAAGCGCCCCGAGTTCATGCGCGAGATCCAGGCCAGGATCGAAGCGGCGTCGGCGCGCCTGAGCGGGGGGTGAGCGGGGCGGGAGCGATTGTCCGCTATGGGTGGAAAGCGGACATGGCTGCCTAACCCGTCAGCCTCGACCAGCCGCGATATCCCATCCCAAGTCGTGCGCAACCAAAGCGACGGCAATCCAGAATGCGGCCACTGCGACTACGACTAGCGGGGCCACCAGCAGATTTCTCCCAAGTGACTTTACCGGCACGTCCAGCGGGTTCGGCGGGCGGTCCGGAGTTGTCATCTCACTGATCCCTTCAATGAGGCCACACCTTCACTTGGCTCGGCGGTCAGATCAATGTCAGCTTCGGGTGGGAAGCGGACCCTTTGGCAAGCGAAGAGGCAGGACGTATGCAACTCGCAGTCTACCTAGGGGCGGCGGCATTGCTGAGTGGGTGTCAGCCGCAAGGCGATCTGCTTCCGCTTCACTCCTACACGGTCAGGGT
>CBIHLR010000108.1:0-7802 GCA_966210875.1 uncultured Brevundimonas sp.
TCTCCAAGCTGTCGGGCTCCCAGGTGAAGTTCGGCGCCACGGTGACCGTGATCGACGAGGACACCGAGGAAGAGGGCCGCTACCAGCTGGTCGGCGAGCACGAAGCCGACGTGAAGGAAGGCCGCGTGTCCATCACCTCGCCCATCGCCCGCGCCATGATCGGCAAGGAGCAGGGCGACGTCGTGGAGGTCAACACGCCCGGTGGCGTGAAGGCCTACGAGATCGTCAAGGTCGAGTGGCTGTAAGCGCTCACGCGCCCCTGTCCATCTGGGCCGTCTCCGACGGCCGCGCCGGTATCGAGAACCAGGTGCTGGGCCTGGCGGAGGCGGTCGCGCGCCTGACGCCGGCCGAGGTCGCGCCGAAGCGGCTGGCCTACAAGCCGCTGTTCGACCGCTGGCCCAACGCCCTGCGCCTCTGGCCCGACGGCATGCTGGCTGAGGGCTCCGACCGGCTGACGCCGCCGTGGCCGGACCTGATGATCGCGGCGGGTCGGGCGAGCCTGCCTTTCTCCACCCGCATGAAGCGCCGCAGCAGGGGCCGGACCTTCGTGGTCCAGGTCCAGGACCCGCGTGCGGACCTGAGTGTCTTCGACCTGGTCGTGCCGCCCCGGCATGACGGGCTGGAGGGGGCGAACGTCTTTCCGATCACCGGCTCTCCCAACCGGATTTCGCCGGAGCGGCTGGCCGAGGCCGCGGCGGGTTTCGCAGGCCGGCTGGAGCCCCTGCCCTCGCCGCGCGTGGCCGTGCTGATCGGCGGAGCGTCCAAGGCTTATGTCTTTTCGCGCGACCGCGCCGACGCCTTGGCCGCGGAGATCGCCGAGGCGGTCTCGGCGGCCGGCGGCTCCGTCATGGTCACCTTCTCGCGGCGAACGCCCGCTGAGGTGCGGGCGGCGATGACGGCGCGGCTGGGCGGCGTGCCCGGCTGGATCTGGGACGGCGAGGGCGAGAACCCCTACTTCGCCTTCCTGGCGGCGGCCGACCACATCCTCGTCACCGAAGACTCGACCAACATGGCCACCGAGGCGGGCGCGACCGGCAAGCCGGTGCATGTGCTGAGCCTGGAGGGCGGCTCGGCCAAGTTTGACGCCCTGCATGCCGAGCTGGAGCGGCGGGGCGTGAGCCGTCGGTTCGCCGGCCGGCTGCCGAGCTGGACCTATGCGCCGCTGAACGAGACCGAGGCGGCGGCGCGCGAGATCCTCGGGCGGATGGGCGCGGAGCGGCGGCTCAGCTGAGGTTGTCGCTCTAGACAGGAGCGACACAGCGACAGAGCGACACAGCGTTTCTGTGTTTTCAATGACTTGTACGTCGCCGAGGCAGCCGCGAGCGACAGCCGGGCGCGCGCAACGCATTCGGGCGGACCTGAGAACGGCGCGCTCAGTGACGGAGATGTCAAAGACCGCCCAGCAGTCTAGACGCGCGCCGACGGACGGGGGTTCGCTACGGCGCCGGCGGCATATTCATGCGTGTTCTCAGCGCCCTGACTGGAGGGATTAGGGGCGCCTAGTCGCCGCCGCCGCCCGAGTCCCCACCGCCGTCCGAACCATCGCTGTCGCTATCCGGACGTCGGGACGGCGCATCGCCCGCGCTGGCGCTGCCGTCCGAACCGCCGTCGCGCCGGTTGCGCTGGGCCTGGGCGCCGGACATGGCCGCGCCCATCCCGGCGCCGATGGCGACGCCGAGCGCGATGCCGAGCCCCAGGTTGTCCATCGCCGTGCCGAGCGCGACGCCGATGGCGATCCCGGCGCCAATCCCGATCGGCAGGAAGGCCGCGCTCTTGTTGACAGGTTCGGTCACGAGGCTCTCTCCGGTCGCATCGATCCGGAATCGACCCTAGATAGACGCCATGAGCAATCCCCGAACCGTCCGCGTCGCCATCATCGGCTCCGGCCCCGCCGGCTGGACCGCCGCCATCTACGCCGCGCGCGCCATGCTGAACCCCGTGGTCATCGCCGGCCTGCAGCCGGGCGGACAGCTGACCATCACCACCGACGTCGAGAATTATCCGGGCTTCGCCGAGGTCATCCAGGGCCCCTGGCTGATGGACCAAATGCGCGCCCAGGCCGAGCATGTCGGCACCGAGGTGATCCAGGACATCGTGGTCGAGGCGGACCTGTCGCAGCGTCCCTTCCGCCTGAAGCTGGACGGCGGCGACACCATTCTGGCCGAGACGGTCATCATCTCCACCGGCGCCCAGGCCAAGTGGCTGGGGCTGGAAAGCGAGGGCCGCTATCAGGGCTTCGGCGTCTCGGCCTGCGCGACGTGCGACGGCTTCTTCTATCGCGGCAAGACGGTCGCGGTGGTCGGCGGCGGCAACACCGCGGTCGAGGAGGCGCTCTTCCTGACCAACTTCGCCGAGAAGGTCATCCTGGTGCACCGCCGCGACGAGCTGCGGGCCGAGCGCATCCTGCAGGACCGGCTGTTCGCCCACCCGAAGATCGAAACGGTGTGGAACCACGCCGTCGACGAGATCCTGGGCGGCGACAATCCGCGCGGCGTCACCGGCGTGCGGCTGAAGGACGTGATGACCGGCGCGACCAAGGAGATCGCCCTGGACGGCGTGTTCATCGCCATCGGCCACGCCCCGGCGTCGGAGCTGTTCAAGGGCCAGCTCGAGATGGACGGCTCCGGCTATCTGAAGGTCAAGCCGGGCACGGCGGCGACCGCGATCCCCGGCGTCTGGGCCGCCGGCGACGTGACCGACGACGTCTATCGCCAGGCGGTGACGGCGGCGGGGATGGGATGCATGGCCGCGCTCGAGGCCGTGCGCTTCCTGGCCGAGCAGGACCACAAGGCCGAGGGTCACCCCATCCCGCACAAGGAAGCCGAGAAGATCGGCGTCTGGTGACGCCGCCCGGTTGACCTGAGAAGCCCCGGGCCCCAAGTCCGAGGCTCCCCCACCGTCAAGCCGGAGCGCGGATGCCGCATCACGACAGCCTGATCCTCATGCTCGTGGCCGGCTTCGTGCTGGCCTTCATCCTCGGCATGGCGGCCAACAGGCTGAAGCTGTCGCCCCTGGTGGGCTATCTCCTCGCGGGTGTCGCGGTCGGACCCTTCACACCCGGCTTCGTGGCGGATCAGGAGCTGGCGCCCCAGCTGGCGGAGATCGGCGTCATCCTGCTGATGTTCGGGGTGGGGCTCCATTTCTCGCCCCAGGACCTGATGCGGGTGCGCAAGGTCGCCGTGCCTGGCGCGATCGTACAGATCACCGCCGCCACGGTGCTGGGCTGGGGCCTGGGCCGCGTCATCGGCTTCGACGACGCCGAGGCCCTGCTGTTCGGCTTCTCCCTGTCGGTGGCGTCCACCGTCGTGCTGCTGAGGGCGCTGGAGCAGCGCGCGCAGGTCAAGGGTGACATCGGGCGGATCGCCGTGGGCTGGCTGATCGTCGAGGACCTGGTGATGGTGATCGCCCTGGTCGTGCTGCCGCTGCTGGCGCAGGCGCGCGGAGAGAGCTTTGACCTGGCCGGGCTGGCGACCAGCTTCGGCTGGACCCTGCTGAAGGTCGCCGCCTTCGTCGGCCTGATGCTGGTGGTGGGCGGGCGCGTCCTGCCGTGGCTGCTGGTGCGGATCGCCCACACGCGGTCGCGCGAGTTGTTCACCCTGGGCGTGCTGGCCATCGCGCTGGGCATCGCCTGGCTGGCCTATGCGGTCTTCGGGGCCTCGTTCGCGCTGGGCGCCTTCGTCGCCGGCCTGGTGCTGAACGCCTCGCCGCTGGGCCACAACGCGGCGGAACGCTCACTGCCGTTGAGGGACGCCTTCGCAGTGCTGTTCTTCGTCTCGGTCGGGATGCTGTTCGACCCGATGGTGCTGGTGCGCGAGCCCTGGGCGGTGGCCGGGGTGCTGGGCATCATCATCGTCGGCAAGTCGGCGGCGGCGCTCGCCATCACCTCCGTCTTCAAGCTCGACCGGCAGACCAGCCTGACTGTGGCGGCGAGCCTGGCCCAGATCGGCGAGTTCTCGTTCATCCTGGCGGCGCTGGGCGTGTCGCTGGGGCTGATGACCGACCGGGCCCAGGACCTGATCCTGGCGGCCGCGCTGCTCTCGATCGCGCTAAATCCCTTCGTCTTCGCCCTGGCGGACCGGCTGGGCGGCAGGCCCAGGCCGGCCAGGGCGGCCGAGACGTGCTCGCCCCTGGACGCGGGCGGCTAGGCCGGATCAGGGCAGGGGCGCGAAGCTCTTTTCCTCGCGGAGCGCGGCGGCCTTGGCCACGACCATCGGGCAGCAGGCCTTCCAGTAGTCGGCGTCGTCGCTGCGGGCGGCGGCCAGGCGTTCGGCCGCCCGCAGACGGCGCGCCGCGGCGTTGGCCAGGAGCTTGGCGTGAAGCGCGCGGGGCGACGGATCGAGCACGATGGGCGCGCCGGGGGTGGCGGCGGCGTCGGGACCTTGCGGGGCGATTTCGGGACGCTGGATACTGACGAACATGGGCTTTGGCTTTGAAGTCCGGTCGGTCCGCCGTCCGCGGCCGCGCCGGAGACAGAGGCGCTTATGTCGCCTCCTCGGCATGGTTAATCTTCAAAGCTGTGGATAGTTCCTCATTCTGACTGAAATTGGGCAATCTTTTCCTAGTGTTATGTTAACCTCTCGTTAATAGCGGTTAAGAAGAAGTTAAGCCTCGCCCGCGCTATACAGTCCCCGTGCGCCTCGACGAACGTTTCCTGGATGAGTTGAAAAGCCGGCTCCGCCCGTCCGAGGTGATCGGGCGGACGGTGAAGCTCAAGCGCCAGGGCCGCGAGTGGGTGGGGCTGTCCCCCTTCACCAAGGAGAAGTCTCCGTCGTTCTTCGTGAACGATGACAAGGGCTTCTTCCACGACTTCTCCTCGGGCAAGCACGGCGACGTCATCTCCTTCCTGCAGGAAACCGAGCGGCTGTCCTTCCGCGAGGCGGTGGAGCGGCTGGCCGGCGAGGCCGGCATGCAACTGCCTGCCGAGGACCCGCAGGCCGCCCAGCGCGAGCAGGTGCGGCAGGGCCTTCAGGACTGGCTGGAGCTGGCGGCGAAATATTTCGAGGCGTCGCTGCGCCGCCCCCAGGGCCAGGCGGCGCGGGACTATCTGGGCCGGCGGGGCCTGCCCGAGGATCAGTGGACGCGCTTTCGCCTGGGCTATGCGCCGGGATCGCGCACGGCGCTGAAAGATGCGCTGGTCCAGCGCGGGGCCAAGGTCGGCGATCTGGTCGAGGCCGGGCTGCTGATCCAGCCGGAGGACGGGGGCCAGCCGTACGACCGTTTCCGCGACCGGATCATCTTTCCAATCACCGACACGCGCGGCCGGGTCATCAGCTTCGGCGGCCGGGCGCTCAATCCGGACGACCGGGCCAAGTACCTGAACGGGCCGGAGACGGCCCTCTTTCACAAGGGCGCCAACCTCTACGGCCAGGCGGAGGCGCGGCGCATCCTGGCCCAGGGCGGCGGCGACAGTCCGCTGGTGGTGGTCGAGGGCTACATGGACGTGATCGCCTGCCAGCGGGCGGGGATCGCGGCGGTGGCGCCCATGGGCACGGCCCTGACCGAAGAGCAGATGGAGCGGCTGTGGCGCATCACGCCCGAGCCGGTGCTGTGCTTCGACGGGGACGCCGCGGGCGTGCGCGCGGCCTGGCGGGCGATCGACCGCGCCCTGCCTCTGCTGAAGCCGGGGCGGTCGTTCCGCTTCGCGCTGCTGGCCGGCGGGGCCGACCCGGACGACATCCTGCGCGAAAAGGGCGCGGTGGGACTGCGCGCGGCCCTGGCCGACACGCAGGGTTTCGCCGATCTTCTTTTCCGCAAGGAGACCGAAGCCGAGACGCTGGATACGCCCGAGCGACGGGCGGGTCTGAAGGCCCGGCTGCGCCAGGCGGCGGCCCGCATCGGGGACAAGGATCTGGCCGAGCAGTATCGCGCGGAACTGCTGGGCCGGTTCGACGGCCTGTTCGCCCGGCCGGCCCCGCCGGCGCGCGACGGCGGTCGGAGGTCGTGGGGCGGTCCGGCGCCGGCGGCGGCGCCCACGCAGGAAGGCCGCGCGGCCGCGCGGGCCCTGTCGCGCGCCATCGATCCGTTTTCCGCGGCCCTGGCCGTGACGGCGATCGAACACCCCGAACTGCTGGATGATCACCTTGAATCCCTGGGCGCGCACGGCTTCGGGGACGAGGCCCTGTCGGCGCTCGCGTCCGAGATCGTCAGCCTGAGACTGGCCTGGGACGAGGTCCAAACCCTTGACAGTGCCGCCCTTCGTCGCCATCTGGCGCGCTCGGGCTTTGAATCGTTAATGCGAGAGGTCGAGAAGGCGGCGGCGAAGTCCGGCGCGCCTGTCCTGGGCGGACACGCCCCCCTCGCCGACGTGACCGCCCGATGGTCGCAGGCTTTCGAGGCTCTGACGCGCATGATGGCGTTGGAAGATGCCCTCGCATCGGCGAAATCCGAGGCTCATCTCGGACTCGACGACGAGGCGTTCCGCAGGCTGAAGGCCGAGCGCGATCAGCTCAGGCGAGCGATCAAGACAGGATCAATCTGGTCGTCCGCGGACCTTTGAGGAAACTCTAGGCCGCGCCGCACGGTTTTTGCATGTCGGGGTCTCGCCCCCGGCCGGAGATTTAGATGACCGCTCAAGCGGAAACCCAAGAGCAGGAAAACACGCCCGACGGTCCCCTGCTCGACCTGACCGACGCCGGCGTCAAGAAGTTCATCAAGCAGGCCAAGGCCCGCGGCTACGTCACCATGGACGAGCTGAACAAGGTCATGCCGTCCGAGGAGGTCACGCCCGACCAGATCGAGGACACGCTGGCCATGCTGTCCGAGATGGGCGTCAACGTCGTCGAGGCGGAAGAGGACGCGCCGGAAGGCACGGACGTGGCCACCCGCGAGGAGACGGCCGTCGTCGAGACGGAGTCCAAGCCGACCTACGATCGCACCGACGACCCGGTGCGGATGTATCTGCGCGAAATGGGCTCGGTCGAGCTGCTGAGCCGCGAGGGCGAGATCGCCATCGCCAAGCGCATCGAGGCCGGCCGCGACACCATGATCCGGGGCCTGTGCGAAAGCGCCCTGACCTTCGAAGCCATCATGGTGTGGCGCCAGGAGCTGGCCGAGGGCCGCATCCTGCTGCGCGAGGTCATCGACCTGGAAGGCACCTACGGCGGCACGCCCGTCGACAACTCCGTGCCGCGCCCCGAGGGCGAGGAGGAGCCGGAGCCGGAGCCCGCGGCCGAGGAAAAGCCGGAGGGCGACGAGGACGACGAGGATTTCGACGACGGCGGCGGCCTGTCGGTCTCGGCCATGGAGGCCGAGCTGCGCGAAGGCGTCATGGAGGTCCTGGACGCCGTGGCCAAGGACTTCGGCGCGTTCCGCAAGCTGCAGGACAAGCTGGTCGCGGCGCGGCTCGAAGGGACCGACCTGTCGGACAAGGAGCGCAAGACCTATCAGGCGCTGACCACCTCGATCTCCGACAAGCTGAAGACGCTGAAGCTGAACAACGCCCGGATCGAGGCGCTGGTCGACCAGCTCTACGCCATCAACCGGCGTCTGATGGGCCTGGAAGGCCGCCTGCTGCGCCTGGCCGACAGCTACGGCATCTCGCGCCCTGAGTTCCTCAAGGCCTATTTCGGCAAGGAGCTCGATCCGAACTGGGCCCAGGGCGTCAAGGAAATGGGCGTCCGCTGGACCAAGTTCAGCGACAACGAGGCTCAGGCGATCGCCGACATTCGCGGCGACGTGGCGGCCGTGGCCACCGAAGCCGGCCTGCCGATCGACGATTACCGCCGCATCGTCCAGACGGTCCAGAAGGGCGAGCGCGAGGCCCGTCAGGCCAAGAAGGAAATGGTCGAGGCCAACCTGCGCCT
>CBIHLR010000109.1:0-7779 GCA_966210875.1 uncultured Brevundimonas sp.
AAGGTCCCGGCGCTGCTCCCAGGGACGGGCCTGGCCACCCGGGCCGACGCGGAGACGATCGCGCCGCAGGTCGAGGCCGACCTCGTCTATCTCGACCCGCCCTACAACCAGCACTCCTACCTGGGGAACTACCACGTGTGGGAGAGCCTGACGCTCTGGGACAAGCCCGAGACCTACGGCGTGGCGCGCAAGCGCATCGACGTGCGCGAGCGCAAGAGCGCCTTCAACCGTCGAGGCGCCATCCTGCCGGCCCTGACACGCGTGATCGAGGGTTTGAAGGCGCCGAACCTGATCGTCAGTTTCAATGACGAGGGCTTCGTTTCGCGTGAGCAGATGGAGGCCCTGCTGGCGGCGCGCGGCCACCTGACGGTCATCGAGACGCCGCGCCCGCGCTACGTCGGGGCGCGCATCGGCATCCACAACTTGAAGGGCGAGCGGGTCGGCGTGGTAGGACGGCTCCAGAACGTGGAGCGGCTGTTCATCTCCAGCGCCCGGCCGCTGGAGCTGCCAAGAGCCGCCTGAGGGGGACATGATGAAGCGTCTGTTTCTGGCCGCGGTCGCGGCGCTTGGCCTGTGCGGACCCGCGGCGGCGCAGGACACTTTCGACCTGCAGGCCATGAGCCAGGCCGAACTGACCGCCTTCACCCGCGCCATGCCCAAGGGCGGGGACCTGCACATCCATCTGTCGGGCGCGCCCTATCCCGAAACCTACCTGACCTGGGCGGCCGAGGACGGCCTGTGCATCGACACGGTCGCCTTGGCGCTGGCGCCGCCGTGCGAGCCGGGCGGCGACCTCGTGTCCGCGCGAGGGATCACTGCCGATCTGCGCGCCCAGATGATGGACAGTCTGTCGACGCGGCGGCCGGATTTCGCAGGGCGCACCGGCCACGACCAGTTCTTCACCGCCTTCGATCGCTTCGGCGCGACGCCCGATCATCGTCGCGGCGACATGCTGGCCGACCTGATGCAGACCCTCGCCATGCAGAACACCTTCTATCTGGAGGTGATGTGGATGCCCCAGTCCGGCGCGTCGCGCCGGGCCGGCTCGGCGGCCGGCTGGAACGAGGACTTCGCCGCGATGGACGCGGCGCTGGCGCCGGCGCTCCCGGACCTGCTGGCCGCCGCCATCGCAGAGACCGACGCCATGGAGGCGCGGGCGCGCGAGCTGCTTCATTGCCCGCCGGAAGATCGGCCGGCCGATATCATCGGTGGCCACGGGCTGGCCGGTTGTGCGGTGACGGTGCGTTACCTCGTGCAGGCGAACAGGCTGGTCCCGCCGGAACAGACCTACGGCCAGCTGGCGCTCGGCGCCGCGCTGATCGCCGCCGACCCGCGCTGGGTCGGCCTGCAGCTGGTTGCGCCGGAGGATCATCCGAACGCCCTGGCCAACTACGACACGCACATGGCGATGTTTGGCTGGTTCACAGGCCGCGGCGTCCCGGCCTCGCTCCACGCCGGGGAGCTGACCCTCGCCTACGCCACCCCGCTGGAGATGGACGATCATGTCACCGGCGCCGTGCGCGCCGGCGCCCGGCGCATCGGCCACGGCGTGGCCATTCCCCTCGAGACCGACGCCCAGGGACTGGTCGCACGCATGGTCGAGGAGCGGATCGCCGTGGAGATCAACCTCACCTCAAACGACGTGATCCTGGAGATCGAGGGCGAGGAGCACCCGGTCATCTGGTTCCGCCAAGCCGGGGTGCCGGTGGTCTACACGACCGACGATCCCGGCATCTCGCGAATCGACCTCAGCCATGAATATGCGCGGGCCGTTACCGACACGGGCGCGACCTACGCCGATCTCGTGACTTCTGCGCGCAACGCCATCGCCTTCAGTTTCCTGCCCGGCGAGAACCTGTGGCTGGACCCCGGCCGCTACCGCTCGGCCCACGCCGCCTGCGCGGCGGATCTGCGCGCGGACGCGCTGTCTGAGGACTGCCAGGAATTCCTCGAGACCAATGACAGGGCGCGCGAGCAATTCCGCTACGAACGGCTCCTGGCCGAGTTCGAGGCCGACTGGCGCGACTAGGGGTTCGGTTCGCCGGTCTCCGGGTCGGTCAGCGTTTCCTCGGGAAGGCCCGGATCCCCGCCCACGGGCTCGGTGGCGGGGCGCGGCGGTTCGCCTTCCCGGGCGGGCTTTCGCAGTTCTTCGTTTTCGACTTCGCGATTGTCGGGGCGGACGGTGGGCTGATGATCCTGGCTCATGCAGCCTGAACGCGCCCGCGCCGTGGAAGGCTCCGTTAACCCTGACACGCAACGGCGTTGAAAGGCGGCGGCTGTAGGGTCGGCCTCCATCCAGAGGGGGTCGGGCGTGAGCCAACCACTGAGCGCGGACATCATCAGCCCGGCCGACCTGAGCGCAAGCCAGGCGGAGCACTGGTCGGAGATCCGGCGCGCCAACCCGCGGCTGGACCATCCCTATTTCGACGTCCGCTACGCCTGGGCCTGCGCCGAGGCGCCCGGCGCGGGCGTGGCGGTGCTGTCGCGCGGCCGCGAGACGGTCGGCTTCTTCCCGCTGCAGAAGCGCCTTGGCCTGATCCAGCCGCTCGGCGCGCCGATGACGGACTATCACGGCGTCATCAGCGTCGAGCCCGTCTCGCCCGAAGACCTGGCCCTGGCCCTGCGCGGCTCGGTCCGGGTGAACGCCTGGGCGACCTCAGCGGCACCGGGGTTCACGCGCCGCCAGCGCATGGCCACCGACGTGTCGGGCGGCTTGGCCGCCCTGGAAGCGGCTCAAGACCTCAAGCATCACAAGTTCATGAAGAACCTGCGCCGCAATGAGCGCGGCCTTCACCAGGAAGTGGGGGAAGTTCGTTTTCTCTGGGATGATCGGGATCCGGCCATCCTCGACTGGATCCTGGAGACCAAGCGCGCCCAGTACCGGCGGACCCACCGCCACGACGTCTTCGCCTGCGGCTGGACGACAGATGTGCTCAAGCGGCTGCGTGCGATGCGCCCGGACGGTTTCGGCCTGCGCGTGGCGTCGCTGCGGCTCGCCTCCGGCGAGCCCATCGCGGCCGAGGCGTCGCTCGACGACGGGCGGACCCTGCACCTCTGGTTCCCGGTCTATTCCGAGGCCCACAAGAAGCGCGGTCCCGGTATGCATCTGACCTGGCTGCAGATGAAGCAGGCCGCCTCGGACGGCTACCGCCAGATCGATTTCGGCTGCGGGGACGAAGGCTACAAGTCCGCCCTGGCCGACGCGGCCGACGAGGTCTTCGAAGGCGTGGCCACCGCGCGAGCCGCGCCTGCGCAGGCGCTTCAGAGCCTGATTCAGCGGCGCGGACCGGCGCCGCTGCGGCGCCTTGGCGTGAGCCTTGCTCGGCGGATGGACATCATCAACGCCTGCGAGGTCAGCCCGGCCGGCTGGCTGGGCGGGACGGCGGCGGCGGCGCGGGCGCTCGCGGCGCGCGCGGCCTCCAACGACTGAGAGCGGACCCATGACCGAGACCCTGATCCCCGGCTTCGACCACGGACAGCGCGCCGCCTTCGGCAAGCGTCCCATGACCTATGCCCACCGCCTGCTGGACACGGGCCTTTTCGAGGACGGGCCGCTGGCGCGGCAGCTCGAGCGCCATCCCGCCGACCTCTTCGACATCAATGTCTTCCACTACGACGAGGACGACCGGGCCAGGATGCAGACGGGCGCCAAGGGCTCGCGCCGCGGCGACGAATTGCTCGAGGCGGTCAAGGCCGGCCGCGTCTGGATTCAGATGCGGCGCATCCAGGATCACTGGCCCGAACTGGGACAGGCGATGCGCCAGGTGTTCGCCGACCTGTCCCGCACCGTTCCAGGTTTCAGGCCGATCCAAGTGACCGGTCAGCTGATCCTTTCGGCGCCGTCGGCCAAGGTGCCGTTCCACGCCGATCCGCCGGGCGTGACCCTGTTCCACCTGCGCGGCGAGAAGCGCATCTGGATTTATCCGCCGGATGAAACCCACATGCCCTGCCAGGTGATGGAGCAGGTCCTGCTCGAGCAGCAGACCGAGGACCTGCCCTATCGCCGTGAGATGGACGCAGCCGCCGAGGTCTTCGACCTCAAGCCCGGCATGGCCGTGGCCTGGCCGCTGCACTCGCCGCACCGCATCGAGAACCTCGGCAGCTTCAATGTCTCGCTGTCCTGCGACTACCAGACCTGGGAGTCGCGCCTCACCAACGGAGCCCACTACGCCAACGGGGTGCTGCGCCGCTGGCGGGTTCCGGTGCGCTCGGCCGAGAGCCTGCCGATGCCGGCCCGCGCCGCGCTCTGGGGCGCCTCACTGGGCATGCGCAAGCTGGGCCTGGTGAAGTCCCGCCTCGCCGACTACGAGCGCGCCTTTGAGCTGGGCGACGACCTGCCGGTCGCGGACAAGGGCCTCATCGATCCCCTGGCCGGCTCCCGCGCCGCCTGACCGGCCTCACACCCCGCACTCGTACATCAGGCAGAGATTGTGATCTGAGTACGCCCAGTAATAGCACATCTCCTGGTGCTCCCCGGGCCGAGGGAACTGGTTGTTGCAATCCTGGATGCGCTGGTCGCGGTCGCGGTCGCAGCGATGGACACAGTCCACGCACGCCTGGGTCGTGCATTGCTGCATGCGCGCGTAGGAATCGGTGGGGTAGGCGGCGCTGGCCGCGCTCGTGCCCAGGAGGACCGCGCCGAGAGCCGCGAAGGCTGCGAGCGTACGCATGGGATGTCTCCGCCCTTCGAACTGGTCGAACGCGAACGGGGCCTATTGGCTCCCGCAATATTGCTCCGATGTCATGACCTCGAATTAAAGTGACTTGGCGGCCTTCGAGGCGGACCTTCCGGCCATTCCAATGCGCCTCAGGAGGGCCCCATGAAACTTTCGCTGCTTGCCGGAGCGGGCCTGCTGGCCCTCGTCTCCGCCGGAACCGCCTCGGCCGGAGAGGTCGAGATCAATGACGCCGTGGCGCGCGTCGTGGTCATCGCCGAGAACCGGTCGGACATCGACGTCTCGGTGACCCACGGCTCGACCGACCTGCCTCAGCTCACCGTACGCCGCCGCGGCGACAATGTGATCATCGACGGGAATCTGGACCGACGCATCCGGAGCTGCCGCGGCGGCTCGGACTTCGTCGGCGACCCGACGCAGATGCCGCGTGGCGTGACTGTGGACGTACGCGGGCATGGGACCATCGACATGGCCGACGCCCCGCTCATCATCGTGCGCACGCCGATGAACGTGGACGTCGACTCCGAGGGCGCGGTCTGGGGCGCCATCGGGCGCGCCGGCAGCGTCGAGCTGGGCGCCGGCGGCTGCGGCGACTGGTCCGTCGCCAACACCGAGGGCGCGCTCTCGGTCGCCGTCGGAGGCTCGGGCGATGTCCGCACGGGCACGGCCGGGACCCTGGAAGTGGCCGTTGGCGGCTCTGGCGACGTGCGCACCGGCGCGGTGTCCTCCGCCGAGCTGGCCATCGGCGGCTCGGGCGATATCACCATCGCTTCGGTCAACGGCGGGGTCGAGGTCGCGATCGGCGGCTCGGGCAACGTCACGATCAATGGCGGCCGCGCGCCCACGCTCGAGGTCGCGATCGCGGGCTCCGGTGAAGTGAACTTCGCCGGCGAGGCCGGCGATCTAGACGCCACCATCGCCGGCTCGGGCGACATCCGCGTCCAGCGGGTCACCGGTCGGGTCGAGCGGGCCATCCTCGGTTCGGGCGACATCCGCATCGGGAGCTGATCCGCACGCACGAAGGCGGACAGCAGAACGCCCCGGGGCCTCGCGGCTCCGGGGCGTTTCGCATTCCGGCGATCAGGAGCGCCCCGAAGGGCGCTCCGTCTCGATCCTAGAACAGGCCGCCGAACAGACGATCCAGGCCGCCGACGTTGGCGCCGGCGCGGTCACGGGCGCGCAGGTCGCCGCCGAAGGAGTAGCGGACGCCGACGGTGAAAGCGTCTTCCGACACGTCGAGGTCGTTCAGCTCCGAGTGACGGTAGCCGGCGGTGAAGCTGATCGGGGAGTCGGTCAGCTGGTATTCGCCGCCGACGCCGGCCAGCCAGCCGTCAGCGTCAACGCCGCCCGACTCGGCCTGCACCCAGCCCAGCGAACCGTCGAGGCGGAAGTTTTCCGACACGAAGTAGCGGGCTTCGCCGTTCAGGCCCCACACGTCGACGTCGAGGTCGTCGATGGTGCCGTAGCCGACCTGGCCCGACAGGGTCGTGTTGGCCATGTAGGTCTCGGCGACCAGGCCGCCGCCCAGCAGGGTGTCGTCGCCTTGGTCGGCGGCGCCGAGGAAGGCGCCGACGCGGCTGTTGTCCAGACCATAGGTCAGGGCGCCGGTGCCGGTCAGGCCGAACTCTTCCGAGGCGTCGTCGTCATAGGAGACGGCGCCGTCCAGGGTGACGGTCCAGGCCGGGGAGGCCTCGAAGGCCACGTTGCCGTCGACGGCGATGATGTCGCCTTCGCCTTCAAAGCCACCGATCTCGACTTCCGAGTGGCTGTAGTTGGCGCCGACCGAACCGACCGACTGGGCGAAGGAGGGGGCGGCGAGCGTGAGAGCGGCCAGGGCGGCCGACGCAAACAGAGCGTTCTTCATTGAGCTTCTTCTTTCTTCTTTCCGCGGGATCCGGGGAGGGGCCCGTCGGGGCCGGCGCAGCTATTCCTCCCGCCCGGGCGCAACAAGGGCGAAGCCCGCGAAAAACGGCTCAGCTTTCACCGCGGGCGGACCGGCGTGGCGGCCCGGCAACGCATCGTGTCGGCATTGCGGCGATATGCGCGCCCTCTGGCGGCGAGGCTTACGGCGGCGTCACAAACCTTGATGGATTACAGCGTTGTGGCAGGCCGATTCGTCGAAAGGCGAACGGCCTTGCCGAGACGGCTCGAATTGCAGGGAAGGCGAAGGTGAGGAAGGCGAACGCTTTCGTCAGGTCTCGTCGCTCCGCGGGCCGCTAGACATGCCTCATAAGGCGACCATGCGCTTCCCGATCGCCCTCTGCCTTGTCCTCGCCGGACCCGCCGCGGCCCAGACGCCGCCCGAAGGGCTGACCTGGATGGCGCTGCGCGACCTGAACGGCGCCTATGACGACGACATGGAGGCGGAGAACCGGTCGCCGCTCCTGTGGGCGGCGCCGGACGGGATGCTCCATCCCGTCGAGATCAACGGCGACGGGGTGGCCGACTGGCGGATGGACTATGAGGCGGCCGGCCAGTCTCGCTGGTGCGGCACCGGCGGCTGTTTGACCCGCCTGTTCGTCTCGACGCCCGACGGCCTGCGTCAGGTCTTCGCCGCCCAGGCCCTTGACCTCACGTTTGAGGATGGCGAGGTGGTCGCGCACGCGCACCATATATATTGTGGCCTCCAGAGCCCCGGCGACTGCCGTGTCCGGATGCGGCTCGATGGAGACCGGCTGGTCGTGCTCGGGTCCGCGACATTTGAGCCGCTCGGAGACGCTTCCGGCGCTTGACGGGAAGGGAATCCGCGGTCATAAGCGCGCCTCTTGTTGGATCGGCTGTGCGCCACGTGGCGCAGACGCGGTTCGCAGGAACGACCTGAGTATCTGTTCTTTGCAGCGCTTCAGGACTTAAGCGGCCTTCGCAGGGTTCCTTGCGTGGGCCGATCGTTTTTGCGGAATGCGTAAGCCTGACGGGCCTTTAAGCCCCGATGGCGGTCGGTCTTTGAAATGGTTCAGGGGAGACGCGGTTCCGCCGCATCTAGGAATACGAGCGATATGGATCGTCAGAACATCCGCATCCGGCTCAAGGCCTTCGATCACCGCGTCCTGGACTTTTCCACGCGCGAGATCGTCAACACGGCCAAGAGAACGGGCGCCCAGGT
>CBIHLR010000110.1:0-7777 GCA_966210875.1 uncultured Brevundimonas sp.
ACGCGCTGCTTGAAGAAGGTCTGGCCGGTCAGGTCGCGGACGATCTTGCGGCGCAGGGACGCGCGGGTGGTCGGAAAGGCCGCCGACAGCGGCAGGTCGGGGTCCTCGGCCTGCTGGGCGTACTTGTGGTGCGCCAGGTGATAGGTCCGATAGGCGGGCAGGCTGGCCCCCACCGGCACGGCGCAAAGCCAGTGACCGACCCAGTCGTTCAGCTTCAGGTTCGGATGCAGGCCCGCGTGCGCGGCCTCGTGCATCAGGATGGCCAGACCCAGCTGGCGGGTGCCGATGATCATCACCGCCAGCGGGATCAGCACCGGCCAGAGCACGGCCGCGGCGCCGGCCAGCCCGATCACGCCCCAGCAGTGGACGACCAATAGCAGCCCCTTCCACGACGAACGCGCCGACAGACCCGCCCACTCCTCGGGGGTGAAGAAGGCTTGCGGCTTGAGGCGCGGAACCGCGGGCATGGAGGCAATCTACTCCCATGCCCGCGGGGCCGTGAAGTGAAGTCTAGAACGTCCGGCGCAGGCGGATCTGGATGCGCGATTCCGGCTCCATCGATCGGATCTCGGTGGCCGTCAGGGCGGAGGTGTTGCGCGGTCCGGCGAAGATGTAGCGGGTCTGGTCGTAGCTGCCGAGCATCCAGGCCTGGGCGCGCAGCGTCCACTGGTCGGTCGGCTTGTACTCGATCCAGGCCGAGGCGAAGTCGCGGAAGCGGAAGTGCGAGATCTGGTCGATCCGATAGACCGTGTCCTCGCCCCAGGGCTGGTATTCCAGGCCCCAGTTGATGCGCCAGCTGTCGATGTCCTGCTGGAAGCGGGTGAAGAACTCCTCGGGACGCAGGCCTGAGATGCCGCGCTGTTCGCCCGTCGTCGGGTCGGTGACCTCGCTGTCGCGCCAGGTCAGGGAGTTGGTCAGCTGGCCTCCCGGGATGCCCAGGCGGTCCAGCGGGATGGTCCATTCCGCGGCCAGATAGGTCAGGGTTCCGTCGCCGATGTTGCCCGGGGCCGGGAAGATGTCGACGCCGTCGGTCACCGGGATCACGTCGATCGCGTCCGAGATGATCTGGTGCTGGAGAGTGAGGCTGACGACGCCATCTTCCCAGAAGCGGCGCTCCCAAGCGCCCTCGATGACCCAGGCCGACTGCGGCGCCAGGTCGGCGTTGCCGGCGGAGACGACGTTGTTGGCCAGTTCGGCCGAGGCGGCGAAATCGCCGAAGTTCAGCTGCCCGACCTCGCGCTCGACCCGGAAGCGGAACTGGTCGGCCTCGTTCGGGCTCCAGGTCACCGAGCCGCGCGGCTTCAGGAAGGTGAAGGTGTTTTCGAGGTCGACGCCGCCAGACTGGCTGATGGTCGAACGCTCGACCCGCAGGCCGCCCTCCAGGGTCAGCTGGCTGGTCGGACGCCAGGTCGCCTGGCCGAAGATTTCGCCGCGCAGCTCCTCGACGCGCACGCTGTCCGACGGCAGGGGGATGGGCGTCCCGCCGATCGTCAGGGCCTGCTGGGCGTCCAGGAAGTTGAACGCGCCTTCGGCCCCGCCCTCAAAGGTCAGGGTGTCGCTTTGCTGGAAGGTCGTCGAGCTGCGCAGGATCGTTTCGCCCGAGGTGTTGTCGTAGGCGAAGACCTGATCCAGTCCGGGCAGCAGGAAGCTCTGCTGACCCTCGGACTGGCGTAGCCGCTGGATGAAGCGCGCCTCGGTCCGGACGCGCTCGCTGAGCGGGCGGCTGTAGCGCAGCCCGATCTCGCCGTTCCGGTGATCGGCCGAGTCCGTCAGGAAGCGGTCGCCGGCGGCGCCGTACTGATTCTGCTCGAACTTGAAGCCGTTGTAGCCGGCGCTGCCATTGACCTCGATCTCGCCGCCGAACAGCGGCTGTTGCCAGCGGCCGCGCAGGCTGAGGCCGGAACCGTCGGCCTCGCTCTCGATCCGATCTTCGAACAGAAGCGTGCCGTCCGCCGCATAGCGTCTCAGGTCGCCCGAGCCGACGCCGTCGCTGAGCGAGGTGGTGGAGTTCAGCGCCAGGGAGTACTGCCGCTCGCCGCTCGTGCCCGAGAGCTCGATGCCGAACTGCGGGATGTAGCGACCGTCATCGAAGATGAAGGCGCCGCCATAGGCTGTGACGCGGTGGCTGTCGGTCTGGCGACGGATGACGTTGATGACGGTGGGATAGCCCTGCATGTCGACGCCGGGGGCGCCGCCGCGAATCAGTTCGATCCGGTCGACCTGATCGGCCGGAATGCGCTGGAGCAGACCCGACAGGCTCTCGTCCTTGGAGGCCGGGCGGGAACCGTCGAAGAGGACGTTTCCGACCGCGCCCGAGAAGCCGCGCACCGAGTTGTTCTGGTTGACGGAAAAGCCCGGGATCCGCTGGACCATGTCGAGCGCATTCGCCGGACGGGCGTCGGCGAAGAAGGCCGGCGGATAGATGAGCACGCCCTCGGCGCTCTCGTAGGGCGCGGCGGCGGTCGCGGCGGCGACCTCCTGGGCCTGGGTGGCGGTTGCGGTGGCGGCGAGCAGGGCGGCTGCGCCGGCGGCGCAGAGAAGACGAAGGCGCATGTGAACGGAACTCCTGAGTGCCGGGAGACCGTGGCGGCCTAGGTCGGTAACCTCCAGTTACAAGGCTGAAAGGTGCATTAAATCAACGACATGATTACGGAGCGGTAATGTTCCGGTCTTTTTCTAGACCGCGGTGCCGCCCACGGTCAGGCCGCCGATCTTGAGCGACGGCTGGCCGATGCCGACCGGAACGCCCTGGCCGGCCTTGCCGCAGACGCCGACGCCGGGGTCAAAGGCGAAGTCGTCGCCGATCATGCTGATCTTCGTCAGGGCGGTGGCGCCGTCGCCGATCAGGGTCGCGCCCTTGACCGGGGCGGTGATCTTGCCGTTCTCGATCAGATAGGCCTCGGTGCACTGGAAGACGAACTTGCCGTTGGTGATGTCCACCTGGCCGCCGCCGAAGTTCACGGCGTAGAGGCCACGACTGGTCGAGGCGATCATGTCCTCGAGCTTGTCCTTCCCACCTTCCATGAAGGTGTTCGTCATGCGCGGCATCGGGATGTGGGCGAAGGACTGACGGCGCCCGTTGCCGGTGGCGGACAGACCCATCAGCCGCGCGCTCATCCGGTCGTGCATCATGCCGACCATGATCCCGTCTTCGATGAGGACGTTGCGCTGGGTCGGCGTGCCCTCGTCGTCGAAGCTGAGAGAGCCCCGGCGCCCGGCGATGGAGCCGTCATCGACGACGGTGACACCCGGGGCGGCGACGCGCTTGCCCATCTTGCCCGAAAAGACCGAGGTTCCCTTGCGGTGGAAGTCGCCTTCGAAGCCGTGGCCGACCGCCTCGTGCAGCAGCACGCCGGGCCAGCCTGGGCCGAGCACCACGTCCATCTCGCCGGCCGGGCAGGGGATGGCGTCGAGGTTGACCAGGGCCTGGCGCAGGGCCTCGTCGATCTGGCCTTGCCAGCGGTCGGGCGCGATCCAGGTCTCGAATCCAGCGCGGCCGCCGGCGCCCGCCGAGGCGCTCTCGCGCTTGCCGTCGCGCTCGACGGTGACCGACACGTTCACGCGGACCAGGGGCCGCACGTCGCGCAGCCGCTGGCCGTCGCCGCGCAGGATTTCGATGGCGCGGCGCTCGCCGGCGATGGAGGCCGAGACCTGGACCACGCGCGGGTCCCGGGCGCGGGCGTAGGCGTCGATCTCCTGCAGCAGCGCGATCTTGTCGGAGAAGGCGGGCGAGGCGAGCGGATCGTCCTCGCCGTAGAGCCGCTGGTTGGTGGCAACCGGCGATTCGGCGGCGCGGGTCGAGCGGCCCTGCTTGGCCAGCGCAGCGGCGTCCGCGGCGCGCTGGATGGCCGCCTCGGAAATCTCGTTGGAGTGGGCGTAGCCGGCGGTCTCTCCGGAGACGACGCGCAGACCGAAGCCTTCGGTCGCGTCATAGGCCGCCGATTTGAGCCGGCCGTCGTCGAACAGCAGGGACTCGGACTCGGAGCGTTCCAGGAACAGCTCGCCGTCGTCGGCGCCGGAGAGGGCGTCCTGCAGTACGCCGAGCGCACGTTCGGGCTCGACGCCGGCGGTCTCGAGGATGGGCGGAGGCGAAACGGGGAGGGTCATGCCTCCTAGTTAGGGGCTCTCACCCCCGCCGTCATCTCAGAAGCTTTCTTCAGGCGTCCGGCTGGTCTTCGCCGGCGACCGTGACGTCGCCCGATCCGTTGATCTGGGTGTTGAGGTTGGCAGGCCGACGCAGCAGGTCCACGTCGCCGGAGCCATTGATGGTCACATCCGCCGATTCCGTGGGCGAGAGCTCCGCCTCGCCCGAGCCGCTGATATCGACGGTCGCGGCGCGGACCGCGAGATCGGAGAGATAGGCTTCGCCCGAGCCGCGGATGCCGACGGCCAGCTGATCGGCCCGACCGGCGGCGACCACATCGCCCGATCCGCGGACGTTCACCTCCAGCGCGTCGAGATCGAGCGACTGGAGGTCCAGGTCGCCCGAGCCCTCGATGGTGAAGCGGGACACGTCCGGTGCGGTGATCTGCACGCGAATGCGGGTGTCGTCACCGACGAACCCCATCGTGCCTCGGGGCAAATAGCCGGGCTCGAAGTCGAGGCGGCCGTCGGCGAGGGTGATGCGATCCACGACATTGTCCGGGCCGTTGATCTCGACCGAGACCGCATCGCCCTGGACGAAGGTGACGTCGGCGGGGATGGAGACGACGAGGTGGTCGCCGCCGGTCCATTCCAGCTGGCGGGTCACCCGGGGGCCCGTGGGCTCCAGGCGCTCGCCGCCGTGACCGTCGGACAGAACCGTCCAGTTCCAGCCGTTGCGGACGAGATCAGGACCGCCGAGCGCGGCGGCGCCGGCGAAGCAGGCCAGCATCAGCACGAAGCCGGCGCCGGCGATGATGAGCAGGGTGCGGACCATCTCAGACTTCTCCCGAGGACTGGGCGGATTGCAGGGCGGGCTTCAGCAGCCGGTAGTGGAGGCGGCCGAACCAGACGAGGAAGTTGAACAGCCAGACCGACAGCACGGCGGTGATCGCGCCCATGGTGACGCCCATGGCCATGACGCCGAGGCCGGCCAGGATGGCGGTGAAGGGCCCCCCCGGCGGTTCGGCGAACGGACCGGCCACGAAGACCACGCCGCCGCCGAAGAAGACGGCGATGGAGGCTCCGAACACCGCGAACAGCGCGCTGATCACCCCGACCAGCAGCGGCAGGAGGAACAGGATGTCGATGGCGCCCAGGCCCAGCAGGGCGACCAGGGCGGCGACGGCGTTGGACGGCGTCTTCTCGGCCTCCCAGCGCGCCAGGCCGGCCTCGGCCTTGACCTCGCGGGCGAGCCGCTCGGGATTGCCCAGCGCCTGGGCGATCTCGGCGTCGTCACGGCCGGCGGCGGAGGCTTCCACGAAGTGGGCCTCATGGTCGGCGACGATCTCGTCGATGGTTTCGGGCGGCAGGCCTTTGAGTCCCCGGCGCAGCCGGGTGAGGAACTCGGCGCGGGTCATGCGCGGTCTCCTTGGGGGGCGGGAACGGTGATGATGGCGTCCACGGCGCGGGCGAACTCCGTCCACTCGGCCTTCTGAGACTCATAGGCCCGACGGCCGGCGTCGGTGATCTTATAGTATTTGCGCGAGGGGCCCGACGGCGACTCGACCAGATAGGTCTCGACGAGTCCTTCGGACTGCATGCGGCGCATCAGGGGGTAGATGGTGCCTTCGCCCATGCCGATGTCGCGGGCCAGCCGGCTGGCGATCTCGTAGGCGTAGTTGTCCTCGGCCGAGAGGAGGGCGAGCACGCATAGGCCCAGAACCCCCTTTTTCAGCTGAATTTCTATGGCTTCCGGCATTCCGGTCTCCATTCGGCGATGTGCCTGTCGAAGCCCAATATCTGTTATCGCAAGGTAGCTGTCAATACGCTCTCTTCGGGCCTGTGCGGCGACCGTCGGTCCACGGTCCTGCTTCCGCTTGGCAAGCGCGAGGCGACCCGATATGTCACCGCCCACTAAGCCAACGCCCCGGCCTTGGCCGTCCGGCCGTGCGCCGGTCGGGCGAGGGGGGACTTCCGGGCCGCACGACATGAGGATTTTTGGAATGGGGATGCGCAAGCGGGCCTTGGGCCTCGCCGCACTCGCCGCGACGACGCTGACGGCCGGAGCGGCCGCGGCCGCCGTGGGTCAGCCGACGCCTGGCGCGATCGGCCTGCAGGAGGCCTTCTCGCCCCTGAAGCATGAGGCGCACTTCTTCCACAACGTGATCCTGCTGCCGATCATCACGGCGATCACGCTGCTGGTGCTCGGCCTGCTGCTGTGGGTGATCGTCCGCTACAACAAGCGCGCGAACCCGACCCCGGCGACCTGGAGCCACAACACCCTGGTCGAGGTCATCTGGACGGTCATCCCGGTGCTCGTCCTCATGTTCATCTCGATTTTCTCGTTCGGCCTGCTGTTCCGCTACAACGACATGCCGGACCCGGACGTGACCGTGAAGGTGACGGGCTACCAGTGGAACTGGGGCTACGAGTATCCGGACTACGGCGTGCCCGAGTACATCTCGAACCTCCTGCCGGAGGCCGAGGCCCGCGGCCAGGGGGTGCCCTACCTGCTCGCCGCCGATGAGCCGATGGTCGTTCCCGTCGGCCAGACCGTCCGCCTGATCGTCACGGGCGCCGACGTGATTCACGCCGTGGGCCTGCCGGCCTTCGGCCTGAAGGTCGACGCCGTCCCGGGCCGGGTCAACGAGACCTGGTTCCGCGCCGAGCGCACGGGCGTCTTCTACGGCCAGTGCTCGGAGCTGTGCGGCATCAACCACGCCTACATGCCGCTGCAGATCAATGTGGTCACCCAGGCCGAGTTCGAAGCCTGGGTCGCGGGACGCGGCGGGTCGATGACCTTCGCCGCCGACCAGGCCGCCGAGGCCGCCGCCGCCGAGAGCGCCGCCCAGGCCGCATCCGCGGAGGCCGCCGCCGATCCGGCCGGCACCGAAGCCGAGACCACCGCGCCGGCCGTCGGCACGGAAGAGGTCGCCCAACCCGGACTCCCCACCGCCCCGGCCGCGCCCGCCGCGCCGGCGGCCCAGTAGACTTCGAGGCTAGAGCCCCATGGCCACCGCCGAAACCGCCAACGCCCACGCCGATCACGGCCACCACGACCACGACCACAAGCCGGGGTTCTTCACCCGCTGGTTCCTGTCGACCAATCACAAGGACATCGGCACGCTCTATCTGATCTTCGCCATCATGGCGGGGATTGTGGGCGGCCTGCTCTCCGGCCTGATCCGCTGGGAACTGTTCGAGCCGGGTCTGCAGATCTTCACCCCCGGCAGCCCGCTGGCCCAGATCGGCCTGTTCGACCTGGCCGACGAGAGCCGCGCCAAGCACGCCTACAACGTGGTCGTCACCGGCCACGCGCTGGTGATGATCTTCTTCATGGTCATGCCCGCGATGATCGGCGGCTTCGGCAACTGGTTCGTGCCGATCATGATCGGCGCGCCCGACATGGCCTTCCCGCGGATGAACAACATCTCGTTCTGGCTGCTGGTCGCCGCCTGGATCCTGCTGGTCACCTCCATGTTCGTGGACGGCGGGCCCGGCGCCGGCTTCGGCGGCGGCTGGACGGCCTATCCGCCGCTGTCGACGACCGGCCATACCGGCCCGTCGATGGACCTGGCCATCTTCGCCCTGCACGTGGCGGGCGCCTCCTCGATCCTCGGCGCCATCAACTTCATCACGACCATCTTCAACATGCGCGCGCCGGGCATGACCCTGCACCGCATGCCGCTGTTCG
>CBIHLR010000111.1:0-7761 GCA_966210875.1 uncultured Brevundimonas sp.
TAGGTCTTCTTCGCCTTGCGGCGCGCGAAGGCGCCGGCCAGCTTGGCCGCCGCACTGGGGCTCTTGCCGAGCAGCAGGACGCCGGAGGTGTCGCGGTCGAGCCGGTGGACCAGGCGGGGCCGCTCGATCCCCTCCCCCCAAGCCGACAGCAGCCGGTCGACGTGCTTCGTCGTCTTGGTGCCGCCCTGCACGGCCAGGCCCGACGGCTTGTTCAGCGCCAGCACCTCGTCGTCCTCGTAGAGCACCAGGCCGCGCACGAAGCGGACGTCCTGATCCGACAGAGGCGGAGGCCCGGCGGGCCGCTCGCCTGCCTCAGGCAGGGGCGGCACGCGGACCTGGCTTCCGGCAGACAGGCGCGTGTCAGCCTTGGCCCGGGCGCCGTCGACGCGGATCTGGCCCGAGCGCGCCAGCTTGTTGATCTGGATGTTCGACAGGTGCGGCCAGCGCCTGCGGAACCAGCGGTCCAGGCGCACACCGTCCTCGCCGGCGTCGACATGGAGCGTCTTGACCTCGCGGCTCACGCGGCCAGCCTTCGCATCAGCATCAACCCCACGAACAGGGCCGCAACGCAGACGATCACCGAGGCCGCGACGTAACCGGCGGCAAGCGCGAAATCGCGCCGTTCGATCATCAGGGCGGTCTCTAGCGAGAAGGCCGAGAAAGTCGTGAACCCGCCGAGCACGCCGACTGCCGCGAACAGCCGGATGCTCTCCTGATGCGCGCCGGCCTTCAGTGACAGCCAGCCCACGAGCAGCCCCATCGCCAGGCCGCCGAAGACATTCGACGCGAACGTCCCCCAGGGCCAGGCCGCCCCCGGCGCAAGGCGCAGCGCCAGAACGCCCAGCCCGTAGCGGGCCGAGGCTCCGATGGCGCCGCCGAGGGCCACGAGGAGAAGACGGGTCATGGAGCCGCTTATAGCGCGGGCCACTCTGACGTCACCCTCGTCATGTCCGGCCCGGGTCTGACCTAAACTTCACTTGCCCGACCGGCGATTTGCGGGCGAAGCTGCGCCGTGACGGCTCGCGCCGGAGGCGAAGGGCTTCGGCGCGGCCGGGCGGCTTGGCCATAGTGGCCGACCGGGATTCTGTGAGGACCGCCCAGCGACATGTCGCACGACGATCATCATCACGCGCCGCCGCCGCCAGAGCCGACTCCGGCCGGGCTGGATCCCGCCGCGCCGCCGCCGCCGGGCGCCGCCGACCGCGCCGACCGTGTCGCGCCCGAGCCGAGCTATCGGCTGGCGCCGCCGTCGATGCGTCAGGCGGACGGCACGCTGCACCCCATCCAGGAGAGCGCCTATTTCTCGCTGGATCCGGCCGCGACCGACTCCGTTTCGGCGCACATCGACGAGTATTTCAATCAGCCGCTGGACATCTTCCCCTTCTGGGAGAGCGACGGGAAGCCGGACCGCTTTCACGTGCTTTTTGACCGCCAGATCGAGGAGCGCTTCCCGGCTGATCGGGACATCCGCGGGCACATCCACAGCTACGGCCGGGGAATCTTCGCCCGGTTGCTGATGCACTTCACGACCAAGCGGCTGTTCCAGGGCGGCGCGCTGGCGGGGCTGGCGGCGCTGGCCTTGATGGGACCGACCTGGTTCGCGGACATGACCGGCTCACAGCCGATGGGCCTGGCGCTGGCGGTCGGCGCCATGGTCGCGGTCTTCGGCCTGTGGTGGGCGATCCAGGCGATCCTGTTCATCCAGTACCGCTTCAGGCTGGAGAACGACACCTACGCCATGTCGCGCCGGATCATTGAGCGGACGCGCGAGCTGCAGAACCTGTTCACCCACGCCCGCGCCATGGCCGACCAGGCCGAGACCCAGTACCAGCAGGACGGCAAGGGCTGGGGCCAGCGGGCGCTGTATCTGACGCGGCTGACCATGTGGATCGGCGCGCGCATGGAGTACCTGGAGAAGTTCGTGCAGATGCAGCTGTGGCGGGTGCGCCGCGAGCGCTACTGGATGCGCTGGCTGGGTCGGTTCGTGACGCCGCTGGTCTATCTGGTGTTCCTGGGCGTCCTGGCGCTGGAGCCTGCGCCGGCGGGCGGAGAGGCGGCGTTCCGGGGGCTGCAGGCAGTGGCGGTCCTGCTCGGCGCCGTCATCAGCTGGTTCTCCTACTTCCGCTGGCAGACGCCGACGCAGCTGATCCAGGACAAGCTGGGTCTGGAGAGCTGGGTGCGTTACGCCTCGCTCGACGTCGACAACGCCGTGGCTGATCAGGTGCGGCGCGACAAGGAGCGGCTGGTCGAATACCGGGCCCTGACCCGGGGAGGCCGCTAGGCCCTAGCGGCCCCAGAGGTTGCGGCGGACGTCCTGGGCGTCATAGGCCTCGCGTGGCCGTTCCCCCGAGCCCATGCGGATGTCGAGCAGGGCCACGGTCGGCTCGCCGCCGCCGAAGTTCAGGCCCACGCCGACGCCCACGCCGGACGAGCGATAGCGGCCATAGTCGCTGGAGCCCGCGCCGATGGAGACGCTGGGGCGCGGTCCGCCGTCGCGCCCGGCCTCGGTCCAGCGGTTGTCGACCACGAACCACTCGCGCCCCTGCTCCAGCGTCAGCTCGGCCGCCCGCAGCAAGGCGCGGTCGTTGACGACGGAGGGATCGCCGACACCGCGATAGCTGACGCGCCAACGGTCGGAGGTCAGCTGTTGCTGCGACCAGCCCTGGGCGGACGGGCCGGCGGCGGGGCCGTAGGGCGCCAGGGTCTGGCAGGCGGACAGGCCGAGGGCCGCGGCCGCCGTGAGGGCGAGGGTGAGGCGTTTCATCGCGAATGCTCCTTGCCGGAAAAGCGCGCTCGATGAGCGGATTGTTCCCTAGCGGTGCCGCCACCCCGCCCGCTCCACGGGAAGACTGCGGCCCTCGAACATGACCGTGACGCCCTGGCCTTCGAAGACCCCGACCTGGGTCAGCCCCGCGAAGCGGTCGGCGTCCTCAGGCGCGGCCGCGAGGAGCAGCTGATAGTCGTCGCCGCCGGTGGCCAGCTGAAGCCGGGCGGCGGCCGTGTCGGGTTGGTTCGCGACCCAGGCATCGGCCTCCGCGGACAGCGGCATGGCCGCAAGCTCGAGGCGGACGCCGAGGCCGCTGGCCTCCGCGATGCGGCCGGCGTCGGCGACCAGGCCATCGGAGACGTCGGCGCTGGCCGTGGCGTGGCTGACGAGGGCGATGAGGTCGGTCCGGGGCTCGGGCCGGCGGTAGTGGTCGAGCAGGCGGGGGCTGTCGATCTCACCCAGCGCAGCCTTCAGGCCGAGCCAGCCCTCTCCGATGGGGCCGCTGACGAACAGCAGGTCCCCTGCCCGCGCCCCGGTGCGGGAAGGGCAGCGGCCCGGCTCGGCCCAGCCCAACAGGGTCGCGCCGAGGGTCAGGGGGCCGGGCGTCGAGGAGGTGTCCCCGCCGAGCAGGCTGAGGCCGAAGCGGGCCTGGTCCTCAGCGAGACCGGCGGCGAAGGCCTCGCGGAAGGCCCAGTCGCAGCGGGGCGACCAGGCGGTGCTCATCAGATAGCCGAACGGCTCGGCGCCCTTGGCGGCGAGGTCGGACAGGTTGGTGCGCAACAGCTTCTGGGCGACCGTGCCCGGGGGATCGGTCGGGAGAAAGTGGACGCCCTCGACCAGGGTGTCGTGGGTCAGGACCAGCAGACGGCCCGGCTGCGGCGTCAGGACGGCGGCGTCATCCAGCAGTCCCCGCGCCGCCGGATCGGTCGCCAGCGGCCGCAGCAGCCGCGCGATGGTCTCGAACTCGTCGGGCCGATCAGCCCCGGACATCGCGGGCCACGCCGTCGAGCGCGGCGTTGACGAAGCGGGCGTCGCGGTCGTCGAAGAAGGCCTTGGCCAGCTCGACGTACTCGTCCAGCACCACCTCCTTGGGCGTGTCCGGACGGTGCATCAGCTCCCAGGCGCCGGCGCGCAGCAGGGCCCGCAGGGTCGAGTCCAGGCGGTTGATCTTCCAGCCGTCAGCCAGCCGTTTGGTGATGGCGCCGTCGACGGCGGCCTGCTCCGCGACCACACCGCGCACGATCTCGGCGAAATAGGCTTCGTCGGCCTCGGCCAGGACACCCTCATCGGTGTCCGCCTCGAAGCGGTGGTCGGAGAACTCCTTGACCACGGTCTCGACCCCCTCCCCGCCCAGCTCCATCTGATAGAGGGCCTGGACGGCGGCCAGGCGGGCGACGGTGCGGGCGCGGCGCTCGCGCGCGGACAGGGGCGTGTCGCCCAGCGCACGCTCGGCCTCGGCGGCGGCCAGCTGCTCCATCACGGCGCGCAGGGAGTGGGGTTCGGTCGGGTCGGTCATGCTTGGCCTCCGCGCAGCCGTCGGCGCAGCGCGATGAGTTCGAGACAGGCGCGCGCGGCGTGGCCGCCCTTGTCGCCCTGCGTCGGATCGGCGCGCCAGATGGCCTGATCCTCGTCCTCGACGGTGAGGATGCCGTTGCCGATGGCCAGCCGGTGGTCGATCCCGAGCTGGGTCAGGCCGCGCGCGGATTCATTGGCGACGATCTCGAAGTGATAGGTCTCGCCGCGGATGACGCAGCCCAGCGCGACATAACCGTCGTAGCGGACGCTGACCGGGAAGCGGCCCGACTCCTCGGCCAGCGCGATGGCGGTCGGGATCTCAAGGGCCCCGGGCACGGCGACGACGTCGAACTGCGCGCCGGCGGCCTCCAGCACGCGGCGGGCGCCTTCGAGCAGCTGGCCGGAGATGTCGCGGTAGTAGGGCGCCTCGACGACGAGGACGCGGGCGGGCTCGGCCATCAGGCGTCTCCCCGCGTGCGCCGCCAGTCGATCAGGTCGGCGATGGTGCCGATCTTCAGCCCGTGCCGCTGGGCGTAGACGATCAGCTCGGGCAGGCGCGCCATGGTGCCGTCGTCGTTCATGATCTCGCAGATCACGCCCGACGGATTCAGGCCGGCCAGCCGCGCGATGTCGACGGCGGCCTCGGTATGGCCGGCGCGGGCGAGCACGCCGCCCTCGGAGGCGACGATGGGGAACATGTGGCCGGGGCTGACGATGTCGGCGGGGCCGCAGGCCGGATCGATGGCGACGGCGATCGTGCGCGCGCGGTCCGCCGCCGAGATGCCCGTGGTGACGCCCTCGGCCGCCTCGATGGAGACGGTGAAGGCGGTGTTCATGCGCGCCCGGTTGTCTGAGGACATGGGCTGAAGGTTCAGCTCACGCGCGCGCTCGGCGGTAATCGCGAGGCAGACGAGGCCGCGCGCGTGGCGGACCATGAAGTTGACCTGCTCGGCCGTGGCGAACTGGGCGGGGATGACGATGTCGCCCTCGTTCTCACGGTCCTCTGCGTCGACCAGGATGAAGGGGCGGCCGGCGCGCGCCTCGTCGAGGATTTCCTCCACGGAGCTGATCGGATGCGGCTCGGGCTTGAGGGCGGCCAAGGTCATGCGGTCTCCTGCCATCTGGCGAGGTAACGCGCCAGCATGTCGATCTCCAGATTGACGCGATCGCCCGGCTGGAGACGCCCCAGCGTGGTCGCCTCGAGCGTGTGCGGAATGACGTTGACCTCGAATGCGTCGGCCGAGACGGCGTTGACGGTCAGCGACACGCCATCGACGCAGATGGAGCCCTTTTCGGCGATCAGGCGCATCAGGGCGCGCGGGGCGGAAAAGCCGATGCGGCGAGACCCGCCCTCGGGCGTGACCGACAGGACCTCTCCCAGGCCGTCGACGTGGCCCGAGACGATGTGACCGCCGAGCTCGTCTCCGGCCTTCAGGGCGCGCTCGAGATTCACCAGATGGCCCTCGGTCCAGCCGCCCAGGCCTGTGCGGTCCAGTGTCTCGGCGGACACCTCGACCGCGAACCAGTCCGGCCCCGTCTCGACCACCGTCAGGCAGCAGCCGGAACAGGCGATGGAGGCGCCCAGGTCGACGGAGGCGGTGTCAAAAGCCGTCTCGATCTCATAGCGCCGGTCGCGCTCGGTCTGGCGGACCGCTCGCACGCGCCCGATGTCGGTGATGATGCCGGTGAACATCGGCGCTTATGGCTCCCAAAACACCGTCCAGACAGTCCGAACAGTCCAGACAGTCCGGATCAGCGGAGCGCCTCATAGCGCTCCCAGAGGTCGTCGCCGACGGGTTCGGCGCTGACCCGCCGGAACTTGGGGGCGTCGCCCAGCTTTGCAAGGGCCAGCGTGGCCACGCAGGGGCGGCCCTCCGAACCCAGAAGGATCGGGGCGCGGAACCACTCCAGGTGGTCGACCAGGCCCGCCCGAAGAAAGGAGGCCGCGACCTGGCCGCCGCCTTCGACCAGGACGGAGCCGAGGCCACGGCGGGCCAGGGCGGCGAGCACGGCCTCGGGCGACGGGCGGCCGTCGGAGCCGACCTGTTCGACCTCGGCGGCGCTGACGGGGCGGGGCTGGGAGGTGGTGAGGATGAGCGTGCCGGCCGTGGCGACCTTGGCAGAGGCTGGGGTGCGCAGCCGGGAGTCGAGGATGACCCTCAGGGGGTCCCTTCTCCCCTCGGGGGAGAAGGTGGGCGGCGAAGCCGCTCGGATGCGGGGGTTGGTCGTTCTGGTTCCTGCGGCGGCCGCGGATGCGGAGGCAGCCCCCTCATCCGTCTCGCTCCGCGAGCCACCTTCTCCCCCGGGGGGAGAGGGAAGGCGGACGGTCAGTTGCGGATCATCGGCCAGGACGGTCTCGACGCCGACGAGGATGGCGTCGTGCGCCGCGCGCAGGTGATGGCCCTGCGCGCGTGCGGCCTCGCCGGTGATCCATTTGCTCTCGCCTGAGGCGGTGGCGATGCGGCCGTCCAGCGAGGTGGCCAGCTTTAGGGTGACCCGCATCAGTCGCGGTCGGGCTCGTCCAGCCCTTCGTCGTTGAGGAAGCGGGCGAAGTCGCCGGTCCGCCGGAAGTCCTTGTAGACCGAGGCGTAGCGGACGTAGGCCACCTCATCGACCGACTTCAGCGCCTTCATGATGAAGTCGCCGACGGTGGAGGACGGGATTTCGGTCTCGCCCAGGCTCTCGAGCTGGCGGACGATGCGGCTGGAGAGCTGTTCGATCTGGTCCGGCTGGACCGGCCGCTTGCGGAGCGCGATGCCGAGCGAACGCTCCAGCTTGGAGCGGTCAAACGGCGTGCGGCGGCCATTGCGCTTGATGATGACCAGCTCACGCAGCTGGACCCGCTCAAAGGTGGTGAAGCGGCCCTGGCACTGCGGACAGGACCGGCGACGGCGGATGGCCGCGCCGTCGTCGGACGGCCGGCTGTCCTTCACCTGGGTGTCCTGATTTCCGCAGAAGGGGCACTTCATCAGGGTGTTATCCGTAGATCGGGAAGCGCGCGGTGAGCTCGCGCACCTCGCGCGCCACGCGCTGGATGACGGCCGGATCGGCCTCGTCCCCGCCGTTCATCGAGGTCACGACGTCGGCGATCCAGTGGCCGACCTGCTGGAACTCGGCGACACCGAAGCCGCGCGTGGTGCCGGCGGGGGTGCCGAGCCGCACACCCGAGGTGACGGTGAAGGGCGCCGTGTCGAACGGCACGCCGTTCTTGTTGCAGGTCATAAGCGCATGTTCGAGCTGGAGCTCGGTCGCCTTGCCGGTCACGCCCTTGGGCCGCAGGTCGACCAGCATCAGGTGGCTGTCGGTGCCGCCCGAGACGATGGCCAGACCGCGCTCGACCAGGACGGCGGCGAGCGCTCGGGCGTTCTCGACGACCTGGGACGCATAGGCCTTGAACTCGGGCTTGAGCGCCTCGCCGAAGGCGACGGCCTTGGCGGCGATGACGTGCTCCAGCGGCCCGCCCTGCAGACCGGGGAAGA
>CBIHLR010000112.1:0-7757 GCA_966210875.1 uncultured Brevundimonas sp.
CGCTGGGCCTGCCGGTGCCGCCGGGCTTCACCATCACCACCGAGGCCTGCGTCCACTACTATTCGAACGGCAAGACCTACCCGGACGGCCTGGAGGCCCAGGTCGAGGCGGGGCTGGCCAAGGTCGAGCAGATCACCCGCAAGCGCTTCGGCGATGCGGCCAATCCGCTCCTGGTCTCGGTCCGCTCCGGCGCCCGGGCCTCGATGCCGGGGATGATGGACACGGTCCTGAACCTCGGCCTCAACGACGAGACCGCCGAGGGCCTCGCCAAGCTGTCGGGCGACCGCCGCTTCGCCTTTGACAGCTACCGGCGCTTTATCACCATGTATTCGAACGTGGTGCTGGGCGTGTCCCACGACGCCTTCGAGGAGGTGCTCGACGAGACCAAGGACCGGCTGGGCGTCACCCAGGACACCGAACTCTCGGCCGAGGACTGGGAGAAGGTCGTCGCCCGCTACAAGCAGGTGGTCGAGCGCGAGACCGAGCAGCCCTTCCCGCAGGATCCCAAGGGCCAGCTGTGGGGCGCCGTTTCGGCCGTCTTCGCCAGCTGGATGAACGACCGGGCCAAGTTCTACCGGCGGATGCACGACATCCCCGAGGACTGGGGCACGGCGGTCAACGTCCAGTCGATGGTCTTCGGCAACATGGGCCAGACCTCGGCCACGGGCGTCGCCTTCACCCGCAATCCCTCGACCGGCGAGAGCCGGCTGTACGGCGAGTTCCTGATCAACGCCCAGGGCGAGGACGTGGTCGCGGGCATCCGCACGCCCCAGGCCCTGACCAAGGCCGGGCGCGAGGAGATGGGCGAGAAGAACCCCTCGATGGAAGAGGCCATGCCCGAGGTCTTCGGCCAGTTCGTCGAGGTGGTCGGCAAGCTCGAGCGCCACTACCGCGACATGCAGGACATCGAGTTCACGGTCGAGCAGGGCCGGCTGTGGATGCTCCAGACCCGCAACGGCAAGCGCACCGCCAAGGCCGCGCTGAAGATCGCCGTCGACCTCGCCAGCGAGGGCATGATCGGCCAGGACGAGGCCGTCAGCCGCATCGAGCCGCAGGCGCTGGACCAGCTTCTCCACCCGACGCTGGACCCCCGCGCCCACCGCCACGTCATCGCCAAGGGGCTGCCCGCCTCTCCGGGCGCCGCCACCGGCAAGATCGTGCTCGACGCCGACGAGGCCGAGCGACTGGCCCAGCTGGGCGAGGCGGTCATCCTGGTGCGCGAGGAGACCTCGCCCGAGGACATCCACGGCATGCACGCCGCGCGCGGCATCGTCACGGCCCGCGGCGGCATGACCAGCCACGCGGCGGTGGTCGCCCGCGGCATGGGCCGGCCCTGCGTCTCAGGCGCCGGCGCCATCCACATCGCCGAGGCCGACGGCGGCTTCCGCTGCGGAGGAAAGCTCTATCGGACGGGCGACGTCATCACCATCGACGGCTCGACCGGCGAGGTGCTGGACGGCGCGGTCCGCATGATCGAGCCGGAGATGACGGACGAGTTCCAGACCCTGATGGCCTGGGCCGACGACATCCGTCGTCTCAAGGTTCGCGCCAACGCCGAGACCCCGCAGGACGCCTCGACCGCGCGCGGTTTCGGCGCCGAGGGCGTGGGCCTGTGCCGGACCGAGCACATGTTCTTCGACGACACCCGGATCGCCGCCGTGCGCGAGATGATCCTGGCCGACGACGAGGCCGGCCGCCGCGCCGCGCTGGACAAGATCGCGCCCTTCCAGAAGGCGGACTTCGTCGAGCTGTTCAAGATCATGGCCGGCCTGCCGGTGACGATCCGACTGCTCGACCCGCCGCTGCACGAGTTCCTGCCGCACACGCCCGAGGACGTCCGCGCGGTGGCCCAGGCCACGGGCCTCGACGCCGACAAGCTGATGGGCCGCGCCAAGGCCCTGCACGAGACCAACCCGATGCTCGGCCACCGCGGCTGCCGCCTGGGCGTGGCCTATCCCGAGATCTACGAGATGCAGGTCCGGGCCATCCTCGAGGCCGCCTGCGAGGTCGACGCCGAGACCGGCCAGGCGCCGCTGGTGGAGATCATGCACCCGCTGGTCGCCAAGGGGCAGGAGATGAAGTTCCTGCGCGAGCTGACCGACCGCACCGCCGAGCAGGTGTTCGCCGACCTCGGCCGCCGGGTGGATTATCTGGTCGGCACCATGATCGAACTGCCGCGCGCCGCGCTGCGCGCCGACGACCTGGCCGAGCATGCCGAGTTCTTTTCCTTCGGCACCAACGACCTGACCCAGACCACCTTCGGCATCAGCCGGGACGACTCCGGCCGCTTCCTCCAGGCCTAT
This sequence comes from uncultured Brevundimonas sp., assembly GCA_966210875.1. Lineage (GTDB taxonomy): Bacteria > Pseudomonadota > Alphaproteobacteria > Caulobacterales > Caulobacteraceae > Brevundimonas. Next base: position 2,304 of record CBIHLR010000112.1, read on the forward strand.
CTGGACAAGGGCATCTTTGAGCACGACCCCTTCGTGCGCCTCGACCCCGAAGGCGTCGGCGACCTGATCCGCATCGCCGCCGAGCGCGGCCGGGCAAAACGCCCGAACGTCAAGCTGGGCATCTGCGGCGAACACGGCGGCGACCCGTCGTCGATCGCCTTCTGCGAAAGCGTCGGCCTCGACTACGTCAGCTGCTCGCCCTACCGCGTCCCGATCGCCCGCCTGGCGGCGGCCCAGGCCGCCCTCCATGCGCGGGCGGGCACGGAACGGGAGAAGGACCGCTAGGGCTAGGGGTCTCGCCTCGCCGGTCGGCGGGGGACGACGCGATCAACGGCCCACTCGCGCACGCGGTAGCTCCAGTAGCCCAGTAGACCGCAAAATCCCCCCAGCGCCATGCCGGCGAATGCGCCGAGCCAGCCCGTGTCGGGGTAGGCGTAGAAGGCCCAGCAGAGTCCACCTAGCGCTCCGGCCGCACCGGTTTGAGCCTGATCGCGCGCCACGCCGGCCGGTCCGGCGGTGAAGATCCAGGGCACCAGGAGCATCAATCCGCAGAAACCTGCCGCAGCGCCGAGCAGCGTGCGGGCGTCCCCCTCTGGCAGGCGACCTCCAACGAACGACGCCCCCACTGCGCCTAGGGCGAGCACCGCGCTCGCGATAATTAGGGATCTGGCCGGTCGGGTCACGCATCCAGAATGGCCCCTTTGCTTCGCGAAAGCCAATATAGGCTCGCGGGAGCGCCGGCCTTGATCAGCGCACACTCGCCATCCGGGGCAATGGTCTCCTGGCGGATCGAACGGAACCGCCGGCGTCGGCCGGCGCTGATGCAGACCGTATGCAGGAGTTCCGATGCGCAATCCCTGGTTCGACGTCGCGATGGAGATGACCCGGCTGGGGATCGAGGCCCAGACGGTGATCGCTCTTCGCACCGCGAGGCTGATGACGGGCGGGGCGGCGTCCGAGGCGGAATGCAGCCGGATGGTCTCCGAGAAGATGCAGGCGGCCGCCGACGCGGGCCTGTCCATGATGGTCGGCACGCTGCAGGGACGCAGTCAGGCGGCGATCGCCACCCAGGTGACCAAGGCGTACCGCCGCCAGGTCGCCGCCAACCGGCGCCGGCTAATGCGCGGCCCTGCGGGCAGCTAGGCCCAGTCGTCGGCCCGACCACCGCACGGCGGAACTTGAGCCCTCAGCTCACCCTGAGCGCAGGCGGCGCGACGATGCGCGAGCCGCAGATGCGGGCCAGGTCGCCGAAGGCCGACATCGTGTCCGCATAGCGATCCGCGCCGACGACGAAGATCAGGTCCGGCTGGCCTTCACCTGTCTCCCTGACATTCACCGAGCCGGCGCCGTCGCCCTGCAGCAGGCGGATGGAGCGCAGGTCCATCGAGACATCGGCCCCACCCGTCCACATGAGACTGAGCCGGCATGTGTCGATGGACGGGCTCAGGATCGCGCCGCGCGCCAGTTCGCGACCGGCGTCGGCGTCGATGATGATCAGCTCCGTGCCGGTCAGGCTGCGGGCGAGCAGGGCCGCCTCGGCCTGTTGCGCCTGGGCGCCGCCGGCCAGCAGCGTCGTCGCGACCGCCAGGGCGAGGACCCTCCTCATCGGAAGAAGCAGTTGACGCCAGCCCACAGCGCGCTGACGGCCGACGCGTCCTCGTTCATGATGCCGTACATGCCGCCGGCCTCGAACTCCTGGCCGAGGCTGGTCTCCGACAGCTCTCCGCCGGCCTCTTCCACCTGGGCGCGGGTCCAGCCGGGAGCCAGGCCGTTCATGCCGGACTGGGCGGTGTCCTCGGTGTACCAGCCGGCGAAGGCGCCGTCCTGGAAGTAGACGGTCGTCTCCCCGTACTCGGCGAACTCCAGCGGGCCGGGCGGGCACTCGGCGTTGGCGCCGGTCTCGCCGGCCTCGCCCCAGGCCGCGGCCAAGGCGGTCGACGCCTCGGCGCGCGGCGTTCCAAAGGCGATAAGCCGCGTCGATCCGCTCTGCCGGTCCACGAGGCGCAGGCCCTCGCCGTCGAGGGCGACCGCCGGGCCGGCAGCCTGGTCCTCGGTGGCGTCGGGAGCTGCTGTGGCGCCCTCCACCGTCGCACCTTCGGCCGCAGGGGTTTCCGCCGCGGGGTCCTGCGCGGCCGGCTCGCAGGCGGCGAGCGCCAGGGCCGCGGCCGCCGTCGCCCCGATGATGATGAAACGCATCCGATCCTCCCCGATTGGTCGAAGTCACATTAATCCTCGTCACCGGCCTGCGGCAAACGCATCGTTCGTCGAACGAATTCCGTAACATGGTTCAGGCGGTGGCCTTGCCCCCGCCCAGATCCGGTCTTGGAACGACCACTCGGGCTTCGGAGTTTTCTCCCCGCTGGAGGGGCCGGCGACCGCAGAAGTCGCCGTAACCAGCAAGGAGTTCTCATGCGTAATCTCACCCTGTCGACCGCGGCCGCCGCCGTGGCGCTGATGGCCGTCCCGGCGGCCGCACAGTCCGTGTCCGACCCGTCCTGGTACGGCTCCGTCGGCGTCGCCAACGTGGGCGCCGAAGACACCGACGTGGACCTGAACACCGTCACCGGTCGCCTCGGCGCGCGGCTCAACCCCTATTTCGGCCTGGAGGGCGAGGCTTCCTTCGGCATCGGCGATGAGGAAGTGGCGCCGGGCGTCGACGCCCAGCTCAACTATGACGCCGCCGCCTATGCGGTGGGCTACTTCCCGGTTTCGAACAATTTCGAGCTGCTCGGCCGTGTCGGCTACGGCACCACCGAGATCGAGGTCTCCGGCGGCGGCCTGACGGCGTCCGAGGACGGCGAAAGCCTGAACTACGGTGTTGGGGCCCAGTACTTCTTCGACGGCGCCAACGGCGTGCGCGGCGACTGGACCCGCCGCGACTTCGAGGACGACGCCGGCGAGGCCGATGTCTGGTCGGTCAGCTACGTGCGCCGCTTCTAGGCGTCGCGCGCGAAGAGAGGAGGCGCGCCGGGCGACCGGCGCGCCTTTTTCACGCCTGGAGAGGAGGGACGGTCAGGCCGGGCCGCTCATTGTCCCAGATCATGTTGAGGATCGACCAGCGGCCGTGCTCGTCGCGATACAGCTGGATCGAGTTGATCCCGCGCCGCTCCGGCTCGGCGTCGTCGGGATGGGTGCGCGCCTCATAGACGCTCCAGACGTGGGCCATGTTGCCGAAGACGTCGATGCGCCGCGCCGTCTCCACCTCATAGAAGCCGTTGGCGGCGAAGAAGGGCTCGGTGTCGGCCCGATAGGCGTCCTGGCCCATGATCTTCATCCACGGCCGACCCTCGGCGTCGACGCCGGTGCGGGCCTGGCGGCTGTCGGGGTGGAAGACCTCGGCGGCGAGGTCCCAGTCGCGCGGGCCGGCGGGACCGGAGATCGAGGCGTACATGGCGTCGATCACGGCGCCGATGTCGGTGCGGTCCAGGCTCATGCGCGTTTCCTCACGAAGACGGTCCCGGCGGAATAGCCCGCGCCGAAGCTGCAGATAAGACCGGTGTCGCCGGCCTCTAGGTCGTCGCTGTTAAGGTGAAAGGCGATGATCGAGCCGGCCGAGGAGGTGTTGGCGTACTCGTTCAGGATGATGACGTTCTCTTCCGGCGTCGGGTCGCGGCCCAGCACTTTGCGGCCGATGAAGTCGTTCATGTTGATGTTGGCCTGGTGCAGCCACAGGCGCTTGAGCCCGGTCGGCTCCAGCCCGAGATCGCGGGCGTGGTCCACGATCAGGTCCGAGACCATCGGGACCACGTCCTTGAAGACCTTGCGGCCCTGCTGGACGAACAGGCGATCGGTGAGGGGATCAGCGCCTTCCCCGTTGGCCTCGGGTGACTCCAGGCGGTCCGTCGGTCGCGCCGCCCGGTTCAGGAAGCCGAAGTTGTTGCGGATATTGTTCGAGAAGACCGTCTTCAGCCGCGTGCCCAGGATCTCCCAGCCGCCTTCGGCCTCATCCGCGCGCTCGACGATCACGGCGGTGGCGACGTCGCCGAAGATGAAGTGACTGTCGCGATCCCGGAAGTTCAGGTGGGCCGAACAGATCTCGGGATTGACTACCAGCACCGCCCGGCAGGACCCCGAGGCGATGAAGTCGGCGGCCGTCTTGATGCCGAAGGTGGCGGACGAGCAGGCCACGTTCATGTCGAAGGCGAACCCCTCGATCCCGAGCGCCTGCTGCACTTCAATGGCCATGGCAGGGTAGGGGCGCTGCATGTTGGACGCGGCGCACAGGACCGCGTCGATCCCCGAGGCCGGCTTTCCCCAGCGCGCGATGGCGTCCTCGGCGGCCTTCACCGCGATCTCGGCCAGGACCGACAGCTCGTCGTTGGAGCGCTCGGGGAGGAGAGGGGTCATGCGCTCCGGGTCCAGGACCCCCGCCTTGTCGAGCACGAAGCGCGAGCGGATGCCCGAGGCCTTCTCGATGAACTCGACCGACGAGGGCGAAAGGGGCTCGATCGCGCCAGAGGTGATTCGCTCCGCATTGGCGGTGTTGAACCGCTCGACATAGGCGTTGAAGGCCTCGACCAGCTCGGCGTTGGTGACCGACTGGTCCGGCGTGAACAGGCCGGTAGCGGCGATGACCGCCCCGGAAGAGGTGCTTTGCGCGCTCACATGACGCTCCCGACGTGACATTCCGGCCTTAGACCCCGAAAACCGGCGTTGAAAGAAGCGTTTTCGCGCGCCTTCGGGTTGACCCTGTGAAGGGCGCAGTCCAGCCTCCGCGCGAACCGTGACGCTACGCCATGGTTTGGTCACACCGTTGCCGAAATGCCGCGCCCTGCGGCGTTTCGCCCCGGCTCGGGGCCTTGAACCCTATGAACCTTCGGCAGTCCCGCTTATCAGTCCAATGATGGCGGGAGGGCCGCCTAAGCTTTTCGAGGTGACATCGATGAAGTTCGTTCTGGCATCGGCGTCCGCCGTCGCCCTTTTGGCGGCGGGATCGGCCGCCACGGCCCAGGAATGGGTCTGGTACGAGGGCGTGAGCCCCTACATCAACGTGGGTCTGTCGCGCGCCGAAGTGCACGCCGATTCGCCGACCGTCGGTGGTCCCGGCGACATCGGCCTGAACGCCGTGACCCTGCGTGGCGGCCTGCGGTTCAACCGCTGGTTCGGCGCCGAGCTGGAAGGCTCAATGGGCATCGATGAGGAAGACACGCCGATCGGCAACGTCGACCTCGAGCGTCAGTACGCCGCCTACCTGGTCGGCGTGGCCCCGGCTTCGAACAGCTTCGAACTGCTGTTCCGCATCGGCTACGGCACCAACACCCTGGCGGTCGAAGGCCTCGGTGATTCCGAGTCCAACTCGATCAACTACGGCGTCGGCGCCCAGTGGTTCTTCGGTGGCGGCCCCAACGGCCTGCGCATCGACTACACCCGCTTCGACAACCAGGACGACGGCTTCTACTCGGACGTCTACCCGGGTCCGGCCAACGGCGACGCGAACGTCTACACCATCTCCTA
>CBIHLR010000113.1:0-7720 GCA_966210875.1 uncultured Brevundimonas sp.
AATGGCATTCAAGAGGTCAGCGGTTCGACTCCGCTTAGCTCCACCATCGAAGGCCTCGCGGGACACCCCGCGGGGCCTTCGGCCTATCTGAACCCCAGTTAACTTGACCGTTCGCCGGATCGGCAGGAGCGTCCCTCGCGGAGAGGAAGCTCATGATGCGCGGACCAATCACCTTGCCCGGCATGGCGCGGCACACCGATATCGCCGTCCTTCTGCTGCGGCTTTATCTCGGCGGGTTTCTGATCTGGGGCGTGTGGGACAACATCACCTCCGCCGAGCGGATGGCAGAGTTCGCGGGGTTCCTGACGGCCATCGGGTCACCGCTGCCGGAGTTGGCGGCGCCGGTGTCGGTCGGGGCGCAGTTCCTGGTCGGGGTGCTGCTGATCCCGGGCGTGCTGACGCGCTGGGCCGGGATGCTGCTGGCGGTGAACTTCTTGGTGGCGGTGGCCTTGATCGGGACGTCGGAGGGAATCTTTCCCGATGTGACGCGCGAGCTGTTCGGTCCAATGATGTGCGTGCTGGCCGGCCTCGTCCTGGCGACGCACGGGGCCGGCCGCTGGTCCGTCGACCGCAGGCTTGGCGGTTGATCCGGAGCGGCGCCGCCCCCATCTAGGGACCACGCGAGGCGCTCATCGGAGGTCTCGCCTGATCGTTGGGTCGCTTCCTGAGGAGGGCTCCGCCATGTCTCGTTCCGTCTTCGTCGACAGCCCGTTCCTGCTCGGCTTCGAGCACACCCGTTCGCTGATCGACCGCGCCGCCAAGATCGCGGCCGAGGGCTATCCCCCCTACAATGTCGAGGCGATCGGCGAGGACGCCGTACGCATCACCCTGGCCGTCGCCGGCTTTTCGCCCGAGCAGTTGTCGGTGACCGTCGAGGGCCGCCAGCTGGTCATCTCGGGCAAGCGCGAGGGTGAGCCGGGCCAGGACGCCTCCTACCTGCACCGCGGCATCGCTGCGCGTGGCTTCACCCGCGCCTTCGTCCTCGCGGACGGCCTGGAAGTCGAGGCGGCGCGCCTCGAGCACGGCCTGCTTCACGTCGAGCTGAAGCGGCCGGAAGCCAAGCCGACCGTGACGCGGATCCCGATCCAGGCGGGCTGAACCGCCCATCACGAGACCATGAGCCGTCGCACGCCCCGCTGAACCGGCGGAGGGCTTGGGCGTTGGCTATTCGAGGAGTTGAAAGATGCAGACCATCCTGTCCCGCAAGGCCTTTGCAGATCTCGGAGCGCCCGACCTGGTGTACATTCGCGAGGTCACGGCCCGCGAACTGCTGGACGACGCGCCCGCGCTGGAGGCCGGGGGCCTGGAGATCAATCCCGATCAGATCCTCTACGCCGTCCACGGCGCCGACGGCGCGCGCCTGGCGGTCCTGATGGAGCGGGAAGAAGCGTTCGCGGCGGCCGTGGCGCACGAACTGGCGCCCGTATCAGTCCACTAGGCCGCGAAGGCCTGCACCTCCCCGGTGAGCATGGCGTAGAGCGAATCCGCGCTGCGGGCCTGGCGCAGGCGGTCCCGGACGTCGGCGCGCCGGAGGAGGCGAGACACCGCCGCCAGCGCCCGAAGATGATCTGCGCCGGCGTCGGCCGGAGCGAACAGGCCGAAGACCAGATCGACAGGCAGATCGTCGACAGCCTCGAAGGCCACGGGCTGATCCAGCTTGATGAAGACGCCGGTCACGCGCGTCAGGCCCGGCAGGCGCGCGTGCGGCACGGCCACGCCGCCGCCCAGCCCCGTCGAGCCCAGCGCCTCGCGCTCCAACAGCCCTTCGAACACGGCCTCGGCCGGCACGCCCAGGGCGGGCGCGGCCAGGTCCGCCAGGCCGTGAAGCAACTGACGCTTGTTCGGTGCGGTCGCCCTGACGCCCACGGCCTGACGCGACAGCAGATCACCGATTCCCATACCCAAACCCCGACACCAAGGACCGCGATCGGCTCGCGGCCTGGTTGATTCTCGACCGCTCGACGCTTCGGCGGCGGCGGCCCCTTATCCGCAGATTATGACGGTGATGCGTTCCCGTTCGATGAACGCGTTCGGGCCGGGTCGATCCAGCCGACATTGCCGTCCGGCCGGCGGTAGACGACCGACAGGCCGCCGTGGCCGGCATTGGCGAAAACCACGAGCGGATAGCCGGACATGTCGAGCTCCAGCACGGCCTGGCCGACCGTCATGGTGCGGATGCGCGTGTCGGTTTCGGCGATCACCATGCCGCTGGGCGGGCCTTCGTCCGGCCGGCCGGCCTCCCCGAAATCCTCGTCCTCGACCGATTCCGGATCGCGGAAGACGGTCAGGCGAGCCACCTCGGCGGCGGCCATCTCGGTCTTTTCGGGCGAAAGCGGCTTGGGCCCGAGGTGATGGTCCTTGAGGCGTCGCTTGTAGCGCCGCACCCGCTTCTCGAGCTTGCTCAGCGACTCGGTGAAGGCCGCATGGGCGTCACCGGCCATGCCGGAGGTGACGATGGTCTGGCCCGAGGCCAGCCGGACCCAGCAGTCCACCTTGAAGCTGTGGCCCTCCTTGGAGACCACGACCTCGGCGTCCTGGGCGCCGCGTTCGAAGTATTTTCCGATCCCGTCTTCGAGTTCCTGGGAGATGCGCGAGCCTAACGCGTCGCCGACATCTACGTGCTTGCCGCTCACTTGGACCTGCATGTGCGGAGTAACGCGACGGGCGCGCTTTGGTGTCAACGCCGATCACCAAATTGTGGTGACGCTTTCAGCCGGCCCGCATCATCCGCCGGCGCTCCACCGAGGAGGGAATCCGCAGCGCCTCGCGATACTTGGCGACGGTACGCCGGGCTATGTCCACACCGGCCTCCTTGAGGATCTCCACAATCCTGTCGTCGGACAGCACGGCCTCCTCGGCGGTCTCGGCCTCGACCAGCTGCTTGATCTTGTGGCGGACCGATTCGGCGGAGTGCGAGCCGTTCCCGTCGGTCGAGGCGATGGCCGAGGTGAAGAAGAACTTCATCTCGAAGACGCCGCGCGGGGTGGCGAGGTATTTGTTCGAGGTCACCCGGCTGACGGTCGACTCGTGCATGCCGATGGCCTCGGCCACGGTCTTGAGGTTCAGGGGACGCAGGCACTCGACCCCGAAGGCCAGGAAGGCGTCCTGCTGGCGCACGATCTCGGAGGCCACCTTGAGGATGGTCTTGGCCCGCTGGTCCAGCGACTTGACCAGCCAGGCGGCCTGGGCGGCGCATTCGGCGACGAAGGTCTTGTCCTGGTCGCTCTTGGCCGAGCCCGCGACCACGGCGTGATAGCGCTTGTCGACCAGCAGGCGCGGCAGGGTGTCGGCGTTCAGCTCCACCCGCCAGCCGCCGGCGGGGTCGGAGCGGACGAAGACGTCGGGGACGACGGTCTGGCTGGGCTCGCCGCCGAAGGCCGCGCCGGGCCGCGGCGTCAGGGCCTTCAGCTCGGCGACCATCTCGGCCAGGTCCTCCTCGTCGACGCCGCAGGCGCGGCGCAGGCCCGCCATGTCGCGCTTGGCCAGGAGATCGAGGTTGTCGAGCAGGGCGGCCATGGCCGGATCGAAGCGGTTCCGTTCACGCAGCTGGATCGACAGGCATTCCGGCACCGAGCGGGCCATGACGCCGGTGGGCTCGAAGCCCTGACAGCGGAACAGGACGGACTCGACCCGCTCATAGTCCCAGCCCAGGCGCTCGGCGATTTCGCCCAGCTCGCCGCGCAGATAACCGCCTTCGTCCACCGCATCGATCAGGGCCAGGGCCACGGCGTGTTCGGCCGGGGTGAAGCCGGCCATGGAGGCCTGTTCGGCCAGGTGTTCGGAGAGGGACTTCTCGCGGCGCAGGGCGCGCTCGAACAGGTCGTCGTCGCCCTCTACGGAGCCGCCGCGGCCCACCGACGACCAGTCGCCCAGCGGCTGGCCCGCCTCGGTCATGCGGTCGGAGGTGCGTTCGCCAGGCGCCGCGTCGCCATAGACGTCGTCGGCGCCCGCATCCACGGCGTCCGACGCCTCAGCGTTGCGGCCGTCCTCGAAGGTCATCTCGGCGCGATCCGAGACCTCGGCGGCCTCGACCGGCGCTTCGGGCGCTTCACCCGGCTCGCCGTCCTCGCGGGCGAGCAGAGGATTGCGCTCCAGCTCGGCCTCGACGAAGGCGTCGAGCTCCAGGTTGGACAGCTGGAGCAGCTTGATGGCCTGCTGCAGCTGGGGGGTGATCACCAACCCCTGGCCCTGTCGCAGCTCCAGTCTCTGACCCAGGCCGGCCATATTCTCCCCGTGGCGCCCTTCTTGCTGGGCCCCAAGGTCGCGCGCCGGTGGTTAACGGACGGCGAAGACGAACGCGGATCGGAAGGCGCGCCGGCCGCGGCGCGGTCACCATCAGCGTGCAGCGTCCGGCCTCGCCCGTCTTGCGCGCCGCGCTCCTCGGCGTCAGAGAGGCGGGATGCGCCTGACCATCAACCGGCTGAAGTACATATTCCTGGGTCTGTTCGCGATCGCGTGCGCGGGCATCTGGGCTCACCAGGTCTTCTGGGTCTGGCCGGAGGAGCGCTGCGTCGAGCGCGGCGGCTGGTGGGACAACTCCGAGCGGGTCTGCGCCCAGCCCATCTACATTCCGAACATCACCGGCCGGCGCGAAGGCGAAAGCCGTGAGGACGCCGCCCTTCGCCAGGCCGCCGAGCGCGCCGCGCAGGAACGCCGGGCTCGCGGCGAGTAGGGGTTAGGCCCCCCGGGTCGCGCCGGGCTGCCAAAGCACATCGCCGGTCGCGGCATTGGCGCGCCGGCAGGCCACGAAAAGCAGGTCCGACAGGCGGTTGAGATACTTCAGCGCCTCCGAGCTGACCGTCTCGGCCGGGTCCGCCATCAGCGCGGCGGTGCGCCGTTCGGCGCGGCGACAGACCGTCCGGGCCAGGTGCAGATGCGCCGCCAGCGCCGAGCCGCCAGGCAGGATGAAGGACGTCAGGGGCTCCAGCGCGGCGTTCATCAGGTCGATCTCGCGCTCGAGGCGGGCGACCTGCTCGGCGGTGACGCGCAGCGGCTCCCAGCCGAGCGGCTTGTCCCGCTCGGGCGTGGCCAGGTCGGCCCCGAGGTCGAAGAGTTCATTCTGGATGCGGCCGAGCATGGCGTCGAGCTCGGGGTCGCCCTGGGTGTGCAGGCGAACGAGGCCGAGGCAGGCGTTGGTCTCGTCCACCTCGCCATAGGCCTCGACGCGCGCGTCCGCCTTGGAGACCGGCTCGCCGGTGGCCAGCCGCGTCGAGCCGTCGTCGCCCGTGCGGGTGTAAATCCGGTTTAGGATGACCATCAGCCGCCGGTGCGCGAGGCGATGAAGGCGCCGAGCGCGAGCAGCGCTAGGGCCGAGGCCTGGAGCACCACGCGCAGGCGCATGAGCTTGTTGGACCAGGTTCGGCCGAACTCGCCGCCGCGGACGAGGGCGTAGATGCCGAAGCCGAGGGTGACGGTCACCGCGGCGATGGCGACGAGGATGAGAATGTCGACGAGGCCGGACATCGGATTCCCTTAAGGCAGAGCTTGGGCGATTTCTCGCCGCATTGCCGCCCGAAAATGCGCGTTCGCGGATGCGAAGGGGAGATACAAAGGCTATCTAAACCTTTCGTGCGATAGCGCCCCCCGACAACAAGAACAAGAAGGCCCGCTCTTGGGCGGGAAGTCCTCCCCATGGATCAATCTCAAGTCCGCGGCCCGTTCGAGGCCCTCGATGTCGCTCCCGCCAAGCTGAACCGGCGCCAGGAAGCCAAGCTGCGTACGCGCGGCAAGGTGATGCAGGCCGCGCGCGAGCTGTTCGGCGAGATGGGCTACGACGGCGCCACCATCCGCGACATCGCCCGCCGGGCCGGCATGTCCACCGGCGCGGTGTTCGCGAATTTCACTGACAAGACCGACCTGTTCGAGGCGATCTACGTCGAGGACGCCGAGACGCTGCTGGACGTGATGCGCGAGGCCGCGACGGCGGAGGCTGCGTCGGGCGTGGCCAAGCGCCTGTCGGCCCTGTTTGGGGCGGGCTATGCGCGTTCGATCGAGAACCTGCCGATGGTTCGCGCCGTGGTCGTGCGCTCGTGGCTGCAGGGCGACGACGCCGAAGGCCGCATGCGGACCCAGGACCGCGGCATGGCCAACCTGATCGCCGAGGTCCTGCGCGACGGCGTCAAGGCCGGCGAACTGAAGGCCGACGCCGACGTCAAGCTGGCGGCCGAAATGTTGCAGAGCGCCTACACCCGCAACTATCGCGTGGCCCTGTTCGACAAGGGCTCGCTGGAGCAGCTGCAGGCCCGCATCGACGCCCAGGTGGCGATGCTGCTGAACGGCCTGAAGGCGTAGGATAGGCCCCTATCGAAGTGGGTGTTCAGGCCCGACTGGAAGCCGGCAAGGTTCGCCTTGCCGGCTTTCGCTTTTTCGACGTCCGGATCAGCCTTTTTTGGGCCTTGGGCTTTTTCGTCGCCTAGGAGCCGCCGCCGCCGCCGCCCATGGCGGCGTTGAGCGCGCCCATGGCGGTGTTGAAGATGCCAGTGCCCGAGCCGGCGAAGGCCTGGAGCGCACCCAGGATGACCAGGAACATCAGGGCGAGGATCATGCCGTATTCGATGGCGGTCGCGCCGCTGTCATCGCGGATGAAGCGGCGGATAAGCTGTCTCACGCGCGCCTCCTTCCTCACAGCAGGTCGCAGAGATGCGCGACCAGGGGCAGGTCGGCCGGCGGCATCGGATAGTCCCGCAACCGGTTCGGCCGAACCCAGGCCAGGGCCGCGTGATGCCGGTTGGTCACCACGCCGTCCCAGCGCCGGATGAGCCACAGTGGCATGAGAAGGTGAAAGGACTCGTAAGCGTGGCTCGCGAAGACGAAGGGGGCCAGGCAGGCCTCCTTGACCTGGATGCCGAGCTCCTCGTCCAGCTCGCGGATCAGGGCGGTCTCGGGCCGCTCGCCCGGCTCGACCTTGCCGCCGGGAAACTCCCACAGGCCGGCCAGCGACTTGCCCTCGGGCCGCTGGGCGATGAGGACGCGGCCGTCGGCGTCGACGAGGGCGGCCGCGGCGACCAGCACCACCGGCAGGGTCAAGAGCGGTAGTCCCCGTTGATCTCGATGTAGCCCTTGGTGAGGTCGCAGGTCCAAACGGCGGCCTGACCGCGGCCGACGCCGACGTCGACGGAGATCTCGAGCTCCGGCTTCTTCATGTAGGCGCTCATCTTCGCCTCGTCGTAGGACGGGGCCGGGGCACCGTCGACGGCCGCCTGGTGGGGGCCGAACTTGATGGCCAGCCGATCGCGGGAGACCGGCTCGTCGGTCTTGCCCACGGCCATCACGATGCGGCCCCAGTTGGCGTCCTCGCCAGCGATGGCGGTCTTCACCAGGGGGCTTTCGGCGATCGACTTGGCGATCCTGCGGGCCGAGGCGGGGCTGGCGGCGCCGGTGACCTGGACCTTCACGAACTTGCGAGCGCCCTCGCCGTCGCGGACCAGCTGGTGGGCGAGGTCGAGCATGACGCCTTCCAGCTTGGCCGAGAAGTCGGCCAGGCGGCGGTCGCCCACCCGGCCGATGCGCGGCGCGCCCGACTGGCCGGTGGCGAAGATCAGGGCGGTGTCATTGGTCGAGGTGTCGCCGTCGACGGTCACCGAGTTGAAGGTCGAGCGGACGTGCACGCTCAGCATGGAGCGCAGCACCGCCGGCGACAGGGCCGCGTCTGTGAAGATGAAGCCGAGCATGGTGGCCATGTCCGGCGCGATCATGCCCGAGCCCTTGGCGATCCCGGCGA
>CBIHLR010000114.1:0-7659 GCA_966210875.1 uncultured Brevundimonas sp.
GGCGCTCGACCTTCATGACCGAAATGGTCGAGACCGCCGCCATCCTGACCCAGGCGACGGAGCGGTCGCTGGTGGTGCTGGACGAGATCGGGCGGGGCACCGCCACCTATGACGGCCTGGCCATCGCCTGGGCCGCCACCGAGCACCTTCACGACCGGGTGAAGTGCCGGACCCTGTTCGCCACCCACTATCACGAGCTGGCCCTGCTGGAGGGGCGGCTGGAGCACCTCGGCAATTTGTCGATGCGGGCCAAGGAGTGGAACGGGGAGCTGGTCTTCCTGCACGAGGCCGGGCCGGGCGCGGCGGACCGGTCCTATGGGGTGCAGGTGGCGCGGCTGGCCGGCGTGCCCGGGCCGGTGGTGGCGCGGGCCAAGCAGGTGCTGGAGCGGCTGGAGAACGAGGATTCCGGAGCGGCGCGGCTGGACGACCTGCCGCTGTTCGCCGTGGGCTTCGCCGAGCCGGCGGCGCCGGCCGGGCCAAATGCGGTCGAGCAGGCCCTGGCCGGGATCGAGCCGGACGACCTGACGCCGCGCGAGGCGCTGGAGGTGCTCTACCGGCTGAAGGAGGCGGCGCGGACGTGACCGAGGCGCCGCCCGCGCTGGAGGCGATCCGGACCCGGCTGGAGGCCGCGCGCGACAAGGCCGGGACGCGGCTGGAAGGCGGGCTGAAGGGGGTCGAGGCCGCACGGCTCTACGCCCAGGCGGCGGACGAGGCGGTGAAGGCCCTGTGGGCCGAGGCGGAGGCGCGGCATCCGGGCGCCGGGCTCTCGCTGGTGGCGGTCGGGGGCTATGGCCGGGCGGTGCTCGCGCCCTTTTCGGACCTGGACCTGCTGTTCCTGAGGCCCGGCAAGACGACGGCCCAGGCCGAGGCCTTCGCCCAGACGGTGCTGCACGGCCTGTGGGACCTCGGCTTCAAGGTCGGCTGGGCGGTGCGCGGCCTGGACGAATGCATCCGGCTGGCGCGCAAGGACATGACGATCCGCACCGGTCTGCTGGAGGCCCGGCCGCTGGCGGGTGACGCGGCCCTGACCGATAAGCTGATCGCCCGCTTCCGGCGCGACGTGGAGCGGGCCGACCCCCGGCCCTTCATCCAGGCCAAGTTGGCCGAGCGGGACACCCGCCACGCCCGTGCGGGCGCCGTGCGCTATCAGGTCGAGCCCAATGTGAAGGATGGCAAGGGGGGCTTGCGGGACCTCAACACCCTGTTCTGGATCGCGCGGTCGCTGGCGCCGCACAGCGACATGGGCCGCGCCGCCCTGGAGGGGATGCTGACGCCCAAGGAGCAGCGGCTGGCGGTGCAGGCCTTCGACTTCCTGTGGGCCGTGCGCATCCACATGCACCGGATCGCCGGGCGGGCTCAGGAGAAGCTGAGCTTCGACGTCCAGCCGGAGGTGGCGCGGCTGATGGGCTGGAGCGGACGCGGCGAGGAGCCGGCGGTCGAGCGGTTCATGCGGCGCTATTTCGTCATCGCGCGCGACGTCGGGGCCCTGACCCGGGCGCTCTGCGCCAAGCTGGAGGCGCGGCACGCCAAGCCGGCGGAGGGGCTGATGCGGCTGTTGCCGCTGCCGCGCGCCAAGCGGGCCAAGCCGCTGGCGATCGAGGGGCTGGTGGTCGAGGAGGGCCGACTGAGCGTCACCGACCCCAAGGTGATGGAGCGCGATCCGGAGACGATGCTGCTGCTGTTCCGCGAGGCGGACCGGCTGGACCTGGACCTGCACCCGGACGCCTTCGGGGCGGTGGCGCGGTCCCTGGACGCGGTGACGCCGCAGCTGAGGCGCAAGCCGGAGGCGACGCGCGCCTTCCTCGACGTGCTGGCGCATGGGCGCAGGCCGTACCGGACCCTGTCGCTGATGAACGAGACGGGTCTGCTGGGCCGCTTCCTGCCGGAGTTCGCGCGGGTGGTCGGCCAGACCCAGTTCAACCGCTACCACGCCTATACGGTCGACGAGCACACGCTGCAGGCCATAGGCGCGCTCAAGGACATCGAGACCGGCAAGCTGAAGGACGACCATCCGCTGGCGCACTCGATCATTCCGCTGATCGCGGACCGGGAGGCGCTATACCTGGCCATGCTGCTGCACGACGTGGGCAAGGGCGGGACGCGCGGCCAGCTGGAGGATGGGGCGATCGCCGCACGGCGGGCCTGCGAGCGGCTGGGGCTGGAGCCCAAGCGGGCGGAACTGGTGGCCTGGCTGGTGCGGCATCACCTGGTGCTGTCGGACTTCGCCCAGAAGCGCGACGTGGCCGATCCGGCGACCATCGAGGCCTTCGCCGACATCGTGGGCGACCTGGAGCGGTTGCGGATGCTGCTGGCCATGACCGGGGCGGACGTGCGGGCGGTAGGGCCCAATGTCTGGAACGGCTTCAAGGGCCGACTGATGCGCGAGCTCTACGCCGCGACCGAGCGGCGCTTCCGCGGCGCGCCGGACGAGGGGCTCGACATCCTGGGCGACGAGGCGGAGCTGATCGCGCGGGCGGCGACCAAAGGCCAGCCGGTCGTGCGGCTGAGGCCGGCTCCGGAGATGCAGGCCACCGAGCTGGCCCTGGCCGCGCGGGACCGGCCGAACCTCTTCGCCGAGGTGGCGCGGGCGCTCGCCGACAACGGCGCGGACGTGATCGGCGCGCGGCTGGCGACCACGCCGGAGGGCTGGGCGCTGGAGATCTTCTGGCTGCAGGACCAGACCGGCCAGGCCTTCGCGGCCGAGGACGCCCGGCTGGGCCGGGTGCTGTCGCGGGCGGTCGAGCGGGCCGCGCGGGGCGAGGCGCCGGCGAGCGCGCCGGAACGCCGGCCGACGCCGCGCCGGTCGGTCTTCGAGGTCGCGCCGGTGGTGGCCTTCGACAATCCGCCGGGCGGGGAAGCGACCGTGATCGAGGCGACGGGGCGCGACCGTCCGGGCCTGCTGGCCGACCTGGCCCGAGCCCTGTCGGACGCGGAGCTGCAGGTTCGCTCGGCTCACATCGAGAACCACGGCGAGCGGGCGGTGGACGCCTTCTATGTGGTCACCGCCTCGGGCGAGCGGATCACGACAGCGAAGACTCGCGAGCGGGTGCGCGAAGCCTTGCTGAAGGCGCTCGATCCCCCGGCCGAGGCCCCGCCGGCGCGGCGGCTGGCGCGCGCGCGGGCCAGCGCGGCGCGTTGACGCTCACAAGCCGGTTTCGCCCGCCCGCGTCCGGCGCTAAGGGCGGGTGAACCTCTCGCGCGGATCCTCAAAGCCTCATGTCCCTCGAACCCGAGATCCGCGCGTCCGCCTCGACCAATCCGCCCGGTCCGCCGCCCGTGAAGTCCGGCGGGGTGCTGAGGTCGTCGGCCATCTTCAGCGGCCTGACGCTGGTGAGCCGGCTGGCCGGCTTCGCGCGCGACATCGCGGTCACGGCCTTCCTGGGCGCCTCGGCAGGCCCGGCGGCGGACGCCTACAACACCGCGCTCAGCTTCCCGAACCTGTTCCGGCGCATCTTCGCCGAGGGCGCCTTCGCGGCCGCCTTCGTGCCGGCCTATGCGCGCACGCTGCAGCAGAAGGGCGAGGCCGAGGCCGACCGGGTGGCGACCGACGCGCTCGCCATGGTGGCGGTGGTCACCCTGATCCTGACGATCGTGGCCCAGCTGGCCATGCCGTGGCTCATGATGGCCATCAACATCGGCTTTCTAGACGATCCGGACCGGTTCCGGCTCGCGGTGATCCTGACGCAGATCACCATGCCCTACCTGCCCTGCATGGCCGTCGCGGCCCTGCTGTCGGGCGTGCTGAACGCGCGGGGCCGGTTCATCGTGTCGGGGGGCTACCCGATCGCCATGAACCTGATCATGCTGGCGGCCCTGCTGATCTGGCGTGGCGACCAGGTGCAGGCGGCCTATGCGGCGGCCTGGTCGGTGCTGGTCTCGGGCGTGGCCCAGGCGGGCCTGTGCTGGTGGGCGGTCCGGAAGGCCGGCGCGAACGTGAGGCTGGCCCTGCCGCGCCTGACACCGGCGGTGAAGGCGATCATCATTACGGCCATCCCGGCGGCCATCGGCAACTCGGCGACCCAGATCAACGTCTTCATCTCGGGCAACCTCGCCTCCTTCGTGGACGGCGGACGGACCTGGCTGGCGACGGCGGACCGGCTCTATCAGCTGCCGCTCGGGCTGATCGGCGTGGCCATCGGCATCGCGCTGTTGCCCAAGCTGTCCTCGGCCGTGGCCTCCGGCGACCGGGCCCAGGAGCAGGCCTCGATGGACGAGGCGGTGGTCCTGTCGATGGCGCTCACCCTGCCGGCGGCCGCGGCCATCATGGCCATGCCGCTGTTCCTGATCGACGGCCTGTTCACGCGCGGGGAGTTCCTGGCCTTCGACGCGGTGAACACGGCTCGGGCCCTGCTCCAGTTCGGCTGGGGTGTGCCAGCCTTCGTGCTGATCCGGGTTCTGGCCCCGGGCTTCTTCGCGCGGCAGGACACGCGCACCCCGATGACCTTCGCCCTCATCTCGGTGGCGGTGAACGCCGTCCTGGCCATCGCCCTGTTCAACCTCGGCATGGGCGTGTCGGGCATCGCTGCGGCCACCAGCGCGGCGGCCTGGGTCAATGCGGGCCTGCTCGGCCTGACCCTTTGGCGGCGGGGCGAGTACCGGCCGGGAGGGTCGGCGCTGTCGCGGCTGGTGCGCATCCTGATCGCCTCGGCGGCGCTCGGCGGGCTGCTGGTGGGCGCCCAGCTGATGCGGCCGATGATCGAGGCGCCGATTGCGGGCCTGACCGACCACGGCGCCAAGGAGATCGCTCTGGTCCTGACCACGGGCGTGGGCGGGCTGGTCTATCTGATCCTGCTGTTCGTCACACGCGCGGTCACGGTCGGCGAGATCAAGGGCCTGCTGAGGCGCGAGCGTCGGGCGGGCGCCTAGCGGCGGGGCCAAGGGTCGGCTAGAGCGCGGCCCATGTCCGACGCTCCTCTCCCCGTCTACTCCGGCCCCCGCCGTATCCTGTCCGGCATCCAGGCCTCCGGCGCGCTTCACCTCGGCAACTATCTGGGCGCGCTCAAGCGATTCACCCAGCTGCAGGACCAGGGCGCGTCCTGCTTCCTGTTCGTGGCCGACATGCACGCCATCACCGTCTGGCAGGACCCGGCCCTGCTGACCGCCCAGACGCGCGAGATCGCCGCCGCCTACCTGGCCTCGGGCCTCGACCCGGCGAAGTCGGTGATCTTCCCGCAGTCGGCGGTGCGGGCCCATTCCGAACTGGCGTGGATCTTCAACTGCGTGGCCCGCCTCGGCTGGCTCGACCGCATGACCCAGTTCAAGGAGAAGTCCGGCAAGCACAAGGAGCGGGCCTCGGTGGGGCTCTACACCTATCCGGTGCTCCAGGCGGCCGACATCCTGCTCTACAAGGCGACCGAGGTGCCGACCGGCGAGGACCAGAAGCAGCACCTGGAGCTGACGCGGGACATCGCCCAGAAGTTCAACAACGACTTCGGCGCGCCGGGCTTCTTCCCCCTGCCCGAGCCCCTGACGCAGGGGCCCGCGCCGCGCGTGATGAGCCTGCGCGACGGCCAGGCCAAGATGTCCAAGTCCGACCCCTCGGACCTGAGCCGGATCAACCTGACCGACGACGCCGACTTGATCGCGGCGAAGATCCGCAAGGCCAAGACCGATCCGGAGCCCCTGCCGGAAACGCTGGAGGGGTTGGACGCGCGGCCCGAGGCGAAGAACCTCGTGACCATCTATGCGGCCCTGGCGGACATGAGCCGCGAGCAGGTTCTGGCCGAGTTCGCCGGTCAGGGCTTCGGCGCCTTCAAGCCGAGGCTGGCGGAGCTGGCGGTGTCGTCGCTGGCGCCGGTGACGGCCGAGATGCGCCGGCTGATGGACGACCCCGCCGAGATCGACCGGGTGCTGAAGGATGGGGCCGAGCGCGCCGCCGAGGTCGCCGATCCCGTGGTCGACGAGGTTAAGCGGATCGTGGGCTTCTGGCGGGCGTGACCCACCCGCTGGACCGTCCGGTCTGGAGCGCCCTGACCTCGCGGCAGGCGCATCTGGCGGTGGGCGGGGCGCGGGCGAAGCGTTTGGCGCCGGGCTATGGGATCTTCGCGGCGGTCGCTGACGAAAGCTCCGAGAGCTGGGCCGCGCTGAGGGCGATTAATCCGCCCGACGGCGGGCTGATGCTGATGGAGGTCGGCGACATCGCCCTGCCGCCGGACGTGCCGGTCGCCCAGCGCGGTCTGGGCGTGCAGATGGTCGCGGACGCCATCACGCCGGGCGGGCGGGAGCCGGAGTTCGCCGAGTTGGGCGACGCCGATGCGGCCGAGATGCTGGCGCTGGCGACCCTGACGAAGCCCGGGCCCTTCTTCGAGAACACCCATCGCCTGGGCGGCTTCATTGGGGTGCGGATCGACGGGCGGCTGGCGGCCATGGCGGGCGAGCGGATGAAGCCGGAGGGCTTCACCGAGGTCTCGGGGGTCTGCACCCATCCGGACTTTCGCGGGCGCGGCCTTGGCGCGGCCCTGTCGCGGGTGGTGGCGAACCGGATCCTGGCGCGGGGCGAGACGCCTTTCCTGCACGCCTGGCACGACAACGCCGCGGCGATCGGCCTTTACGAGAGGCTGGGGTTCCGCTTGCGGGCGAAGGTGAATGTGGCTGTGCTCGGCCCAGCCTAGGCCAAGGTGGCGTTCAGAAAGGCGAGGTAACGGCTCAGCCCGTCGGCGGAGAGGCGCGGGTCGTGGCGCATGAAGCCCTGGGCGCCGGGTTCGTCGAAGGCGTGGGTGCCCTCGGCGATCCAGGTCTCGACCGGAACGCCGGCGGTGACGAGGTTGCGGTAGACCGTCTCGGCCCCTTCCACGCTGGTCAGGTGGTCGTGGCGGGCCATGACGCCGAGCACCTGGGGGCGATGCCGCCACTGGCGCAGCCGGGTGAGCGAGCCGATGCCGATATAGGGATAATAGAGAGCCACGCCCCGGACGCCGTCGAGCGAGGCGTCCTGCGGATTGGCCAGACTGGCCGAGCCGGGATGGCCGAGGTTCATGGTCATCAGGTCCATGATGGACCAGCCGCCGTGGCTCCAGCCGGCCAGCACGACGCGTGCGGCGTCGACGTCGGGCCGGTTGGCGACACCCCACAGCGAGGCCAGCACGTCGCCGGCGCGTTCGGCGCCGCGCAGCATCACGCCCGAGCAGACGAAGGCCAGGGCGAAGTTCCGGTCCCAGCCGCGCGCGGCGTAGGAATCGATGATGAAGGCGCGATAGCCGGCTTCCGAGGCCGCGCGGGCGTAGGTGTCGATGTGTTCGCGCACCCCGCCGCAGCCGTGGAACAGCAGGACCGCCGGGCGCGGGTCGGCGTCGTCCGGGCCAAGGACGCGCATGGACGGCTCGAGGCGCCGCCAGCGTTCAGCCAGGCTGTCGATCAATGGCGAAAGACCCGCACGCCGGTGAAGGCCATGGCCAGGCCGGCCTCGTCGGCGGCCTTGATGACCTCGTCGTCGCGGATGGAGCCGCCCGGCTGGATCACCGCCGTGGCCCCGGCGGCGGCGGCCTCGAGCAGGCCGTCGGCGAAGGGGAAGAAGGCCTCGGACGCGCAGGCGGACCCCTGGGCCAGCGAATGGGCCAGGCCCTTGGCCTGACCGGCTTCGCGGGCGCGAATGGCGGCGATGCGCGCGGAGTCGCGGCGGTTCATCTGGCCGGCGCCGATGCCGGCGGTCTGGCCGTCCTT
>CBIHLR010000115.1:0-7584 GCA_966210875.1 uncultured Brevundimonas sp.
GAACTGTTTGGCGAGCAGGCGAACGCGGTCGTCGCCTCGACCAAGGCGATAGTTCGGTACGGCGGTGATGTCGCCTGCTTTCGACCTGCGGACGATGTCATCGCCATGCCTGAACGGGATCGCTTCGTAGGCTCAAGGACGAGCACGCCGACCGAAGCCTTCTATGCCACGCTCTTTCACGAACTTGTTCATTGGAGCGGCGCCAAGCATCGCCTCGACCGACAGTTCGGCAAGCGCTTTGGCGATCGGGCGTACGTGGCTGAGGAACTGGTGGCCGAACTTGGCGCTGCGTTCCTCTGCGCCGACCACGCGATCTCAAATGAACCTCGTGCGGACCACGCAGCCTACCTCAGCCAGTGGTTGGCGCTTATGGCGGATGATAAGCGTGCGATCTTCACGGCCGCGCAGCAGGCACGACAAGCCGTCACCTATCTCGATAGCCTCGTGTTGGCTGATTGAACTTCAAAGGACTCCTGTAGGGGGGTCCTTTCCTTTGCGCCCTATCGTGCCGGAGCGCCGCCGTGTCCGATCGGCCGCCCGCACGTATCGTTGGGCATGCCTGCCGACCCGCACGACATCTCCTACTTCGCCGAGACCGACTTTCGGGCGCGGCACATTCCGTTCGGCATCCGCCAGGCCGATCGACTGCTGCACATGTACATTATCGGCAAGACCGGAGTCGGGAAGTCACGGCTGATCGAGACACTCGTTCGCCAGGACATTGCTGCCGGTCGCGGATTTGCACTGGTGGATCCTCACGGGGATCTGGCGGAACGGGTCTGGGAAGGATGCGCCGAGTCGGCGCGCGATCGGATCACGTACCTGGACGCGCCTAGCCCGCGGCAGCCCTACGGGTACAATCCCCTGCGGCGAGTACGGGACGACCGCATCCCGCTCGCAGCGGCCGGCCTCCTCGAGACGATGCGCAAGCTCTGGCCGAACGCCTGGGGCGTGCGCATGGAGCACGTCCTGAGGAACAGCCTGTATGCCCTCCTCGAGCGTCACGACTCCGACCTCTCCGACATTCTCCAGCTCTACAACGACAAGAAGTTCCGAAAGCGCGTCGCTCGCGAGGTGCGGAACGATGTGGTGCGCGAGTTCTGGAAAGTGGAGTTCGAGAACTATCCGGCCCGCCTCCGAGCCGAGGCCGTGGCGCCCATTCAGAACAAACTTGGAGCGCTTCTCTCGGACCCGACGCTACGCCGCATATTCCTCGCGCCCGCCTCGGACATCCGGTTCCGTCCGCTCATGGACGAGGGGCGAGGCCTGCTTGTGAACCTGTCACGCGGCGAGCTCGGTGAGGACGCTTCCCAGATCCTCGGCGGCTTCATCGTCTCGACCATCGCGATGGCGGCCTTCAGCCGCGCAAACGTTAGCGAGAGCCAACGCCGCCCGTTCTTCCTCTACGTGGACGAATTCCAGAGTTTTACGACATTAGCGTTCGTGAACATGATGGCGGAACTGCGAAAATACGGAGTCGGTCTGGTTCTCGCGCACCAACACCTACATCAGTTGGAGCCCGACATTCGCCATGCGGTGCTGGGCAATGCCGCGACCTTGATTGTGTTTCGGTTGGGCGCGGACGACGCCCTGCATGTTGGGGCCGAGTTGCGGCCAACATTTTCAGCTCAAGATCTGATGTCGCTCCCGAATCGGCACGCCTGCCTGCGGATGATGATCGACCAAAGCCCTAGCAAACCATTCAGCGCCCGAACCTAGTGGAAGCCGATATCAGGACGGGCGTCGTCGTTCGCGCTGCCCCCCGCCCGGCAGTGCACTGCGTTGTCTTGCGGCCCCGACAAAGGTTACCTTAAGATGTGAGGCGGTCAACAGAACCACCCAAAGGAGCGTCTCACATGAAGCTTCTGCTCACGCGCGATCAGCGATCGGCGCTCATCGGCTCGCGCCCGGTCTTCACCCTTGTGGTCCGCGCGGATCTCGATCCCACCGATCGGAGCGCCATTGATAAGTATAAGCTGGCCGACACGGAACTTTACGCCAGCCACGAAATCTCCGGCGGGTCCGGTCTGCTCGGGCTGGCGTCACGGTTCGCCTACAAGGCCATGTCGATCACGGTGACAGTCAAGGATCTCGTCAATGGCAAGAAGATCGAGTGCAAAGACATTGTCGAGATGCTGGCCGTAGAGGAGCAGATCAAGGAGGCGGCGCGGACCTTCGCCCAAGTGCTGGCGGCGGCGTCGCAGTTCGGCGGCGAGGAGGTCGTCGAGCTCTAGCCGATGAGCTGGGGCAACCTCGTTAACTGGGTGTCTGGCGGCCTGCGCAGCCGCGAACTGCGTCAGACGCGCGAGCAGTGGGCGGAGGCCGAGGCGCTGTGGCGGGACTCTCCGCTCGCGGGGGGGCTGACCGAAATCGTCGTCGAGCACGTCCGCGCCGTCGTGCGTCGCGCCGAGCGCGTGCCGGCGCTGCCGATCCTGATCGAGCTATGCGACCTCCTCGACGACCTCTTCAGGGGCGAAGGCGTGCAGGCGGCCGACGCTGTCTGGCCGGCGATCGAAGGCGATGTCGGGGTCGCCGCAGAGTTCCGCAAGGCGACCACGCGGCGACGGCGCTGGGCCGCGGATTTCGATCATCTGAACGGCGTACTGGGCCGCCGGTTCGCGGAGGCCTGCGGGGCGCTGTTCGCCGCCCTGCCCGACGCCTGCTTCGGCGATTGGCCGGAGGGCGGCGAGGCCTTCGGTGTGCCCCTCGTCGATCTGCTCGACGACCCCGCCGAGGTGATCCACCGGCTGCTCCTGTCGGCCTACGACGACGACACCATGCGGCTGGAACTCCTTTTACCCCTGCGGCTGCAGCTAGCCGCCAATCTGTTGACCGCTTCGGGCTTCCGTCCAGACGACGACATCCACGCCCGGGCCGACCGGCTCGTCCTGCCGCAGGCGCAGCGCGGTAAGAGTCCGGCTGAGCTTGCGCGGCTCTACCTGGCGGGCACGCCCTGGCTGAACGTCCTGGAGCTGCCGGTTCCGTTCCAGCTGCCGGAGACGGCGCGGTTCGAGCACGCTCACGTCCTCGGCGGGACCGGGCATGGGAAGACGCAACTGCTGCAGCGTCTGGTCCATGCCGACTTGATAGGGGCGATGTCAGAGCGACGCTCGGTCGTGGTCATCGACAGCCAAGGCGACCTGATCGACAAGTTAAAGCGGCTCGCCCTCTTCGATCCGCTGGAGGCCAACAGTCTCGCGGACCGCCTCGTTCTCATCGACCCCGCAGAGTACGCCGCGCCTCCGGCCCTCAACCTCTTCGCCGTGCCGAGCGACCGTCTGGAGAGTTATGGGCCCGCCGATCGGGAGCGGGTGCTCAACGGCGTGATCGAACTCTACGAGACCTTCTTCGGGGCCATGTTGGGGGCCGAACTCACCCAGAAGCAGGGCGTCATCTTCCGCTATCTGGCGCGGCTGATGGTCAGCCTCCCGGACGCCAACATCCACACCCTGATGCGGCTGATGGAGGATGGGCGGGCCTTCAAACCACAGATGGATCGGCTTGACGGGTCGGCGCGGCACTTCTTCGCGACCGAGTTCTTTCACCCCTCCTTTGCCGCCACCAAGAAGCAGATCCTGAAGCGGCTCTGGGGCGTGCTCTCGACACCGGCCTTCGAGCGGATGTTCGCCCAGGCCGAGAACAAGCTCGAACTGTTCGAGGCGATGAACGCCGGCAAGATCATCCTGGTGTCGACCGCCAAGGATCTTCTCAAGTCGGAGGGCAGCGCCCTGTTCGGGCGCTTCTTCATCGCCATGATCGCGCAGGCCGCCTTGGAACGGTCGGTGATCGCGCCGGACGAACGAACGCCGACCTTCATCTATGTCGACGAGGCCCAGGAATATTTCGACGATTCCATCGAGACCCTGCTCAACCAGGCCCGCAAATATCGCGTCGGCCTGACGCTCGCCCACCAGACCTTGGACCAGCTGTCGCCGCGCCTGCGCGCCACCATCCTCGCCAACACCAGCGTGAAGTTTGCCGGCGGGGTCTCGGCGCGCGACGCCCGCGCCCTGGCCGATGAGCTGCACACCACCCCCGACTTCATCGAGAGCATGCGCCGGCGCGGTGACCGCAGTGAATTCGCCGTCTGGGTCAAGCACGGGACGCCCCAGGCGGTGCGCATGACTACGCCGCTCGGTTTCCTAGAGCGCCAGCCGCTTCAGTCGGAGGAGAGCTTGGAGCTGCTGCTGGAGCGGAACCGGGCTCGCATCGGCGGGCGGCCGCTAGATTGGGGCGGCGCACCGGTGGAGGCTGAGACGGTCGAGAGGATCGTGCCGGCGGCCGAGGCGGAGGCGATTGAGCCGACCGAGGCGCCCTCCGCTCCGCCTTCCCCGGCCGCGGCTTCCCGAGCCCCCGCGCGCGCCGCGCCAGCCCCCGTAGACGCAGGGGACGTACGACCACCGCCGCCGCGCATACCGGGCGCGGGCAAGGGCGGATCACAGCATCGCTACGTTCAGCATCTGATCAAGGGCTTGGCCGAGGCCCGTGGCTTCCGGGCCATGATCGAGGCCCCCACTGACGGCGGCCAGGCGGACGTCGGGCTTTATCGCGACGGACTGTCCGTCGCCTGCGAGATTTCGGTCACGACCTCCGATCGCTACGAGATCCGCAACCTGCAGAAGCGTCGGGCGGCCGGGTTCGACCGGGTTCTGCTTATCGCCGCCGACCGGACGCGGCTGGCCCGGCTCGAGGCGGCCGCGCGCGACGCCCTGGACGATGCGGCGCTCGCCGCGGTCGAGTTCCTGACACCTGAGGAGGTCGGGGCCGCCTTGGACCTACTGGCCGCGCCGGCGCCGGAGAGTGTGGTGCGCGGCTATAAGGTCAAGGTGCGGCGCGTCGCAGTCAGCGCCGAGGAGTCTCGAGATCGCCGCGCTCGCGTGGCCAAGGTGATCGCCCAATCGCTCAGTCGGCTGCCTGAGGGGTAGATCTCACTCGTCGTCGTCGGGCGCGTCCGGCGTCCAACTTTTCGGTTGGGCCATGGTCCGGACCAGCTTGACCACCGCCGTTCGCAGCGCGGCGTTGGGGAGGGCGGCATAGGCTTCCAGCAGGCGGTCGGCGCCGGGCAGCATCAGCTGAGCCATCAGCGGCGTGTCCTGGGTCTCCTCCTCCCCCACCAGCCACGCGACGGTGCAGTCGAGCGCCTCGGCGGTCTTAAGCAGGGTCCGGCCCGACACCCGTGTCGCCCCCCGCTCGTATTTCTGGACCTGCTGCATCGACAGGCCGAGCGCCTGGCCGAGCTGGGTCTGGGTCAGGCCCATGGTGGTGCGCCGCATGCGGATGCGGGCCCCAACCGCCGCGTCGAGAGGATCAGGGGCTTCCGACATCGGCCTTATCCCGGATATACATTGAAAAAGTTCCGTTAGGTGAGCTTACCACATGGGGGAGACGCGGGGGCGTCGCGACGGCCTGGACAGTCTCACGGCGCGTGAGCGTGAGGCGCTTCGACTCGTGGCGCAACACCAGCAGTCCAAGGAGATCGCCCGGCTCCTCGCCATCTCCAGCGAGACCGTCGACAAGCACATTTCCAACGCCTGCCGCAAGCTCGGTGTGTCGAGCCGACGCGAGGCCGTCCGAACCCTGCTCGCGGTCGAGGGCGGCGGGAGCCTACCGGACGAACCGGCATACGCCCCAACCGGTATGTCCGGCGCCGACCCATCCACCGCACCCTTCCCGGCGTCACAGGGGGAGGGACAACCCGCAGATGTCGGAGCAGGCGAAGCGAAGCGCGATCTCGGCGGCGGCGCGGCTGCGGCGGGACGTCGACCGGTTCGAGGACCGGTGGCCGGCGATCTCGGCCTCGGCCTTTCCGTCGCTGAGCTTCACCTGGGAGCAGCTGGAGCGACAGCTCGCCAACCTGGCCACGACGCCGGGCAAGCGGGCGATGGCGAGCGATCTGGTCTCGGGGACGCGCAAGCAGGCCTGGGCCAAGCCCTCGGAGATGGTGCTGCAGGAGATCCTCCTGATCGCCGCCATCCTGGCCGACGACGGGTTCAGCCCCTCGCAAGAGGAGGCGTCGGACCCAATGAGCTGAACCCATACCAGCGCGTGGGGCTGATGCTCCTGGTCACGGCGGCGAGCGCCGTCGCCCTAGGGGCCGGACTGGCCGGAGTTCTGGCCCTCCTCCACGCCATCCAGAGCCTCTCGGCGGCCTAAGCCGGGATTCCATCACATCCATAACCATTGCGACGCGCCGAGACCTCGGCGCGCAAGGAGACCCTATGTCTGAACGCCAGGAAATCGCCGCCGATGTCGCGGAGAAACTCTTCGAGGCCGAGCTGGCCATCGATCAGGCGCTGAGCAAGACCGCCGAACTGGTCAGCCTGCTGCCCAACGCCCGCCTGAGGGCCCGTCTCGCCGCCAGCGTCGGCCAGCCGGCCTTGGAAGGCGCCGCCGGCGCGGTCACCGCCCTGTCCGAGGCCCGCCGCTCGATCGTGGTCACGCACGAGGAGCTGGCGGCAGCACATCGCCGCATCGGCCTTGGGCGGTTCGCCAGCGGGCCGGGCCTGGAGAAGCCTGAAGAGGGTAATCCGTTGAAGACCGGCTTCCGAGCCGTCGAGGGCGGCCGGGCCGCCTAGAGCTTGCCACTCGGCGCAAGTGCGGCACAGTGGCGGCGGTCTAAACGAGGGCCGCCGCCATGTCGGACGTTCTGCACGCCGCCCTGGGCCTGGTTGACAGCCTGCACCAGCTTGTCGCGGCCCTCATCGTGCTCCTGGTCTGCGGCCTGGCCTGGGGGCTTGGCCGACCACCCGAGCGCTGGGGCGCGACGGCCGTCTTTCTCGCCTATATCGCGGCGCCCATCGTGCAGGACACCACGGACTGGGTCGCGCCGCAGATCGGCTTGATCACCGTAGACCTCCTGCTGCTGACCGCCCTGATCGCGCTTGCCCTGCGTAGCAATCGCTTCTGGCCGACGGTGGCGGCAGGCCTGCACCTGCTCTCGGTTCTCGCTCACGTCGCGGTGTTCGTAGACGCGGGCGTGTTGCCGCTGGCCTACATCATCGTCCTCAACCTGATCGGCTATCTGGTGCTGGCCGCGCTGGCGGCGGGCGTCCTCGAGGGCCGGCGTCTGGATCGTCTGAGCGCGCGCCGCGCCTGAGCGAAGCCCCCCCTCAAGCATGTCTATTGACGGTAGCGGAAAGAAATTGGACGCTACTCCAAGAGGTGTTCGTGGGGGCGGCCATGCGCGGTTGGGCGACAGGACTGGCGGTCATCTGGCTGGCTGCGGCCGGAAGCGCGGAAGCCCAGCGCGCCGCGATGAGCGACGCGCAAATCCGCGAACAGATCGTCGCTCAGTCCATCGCCAGCTATTCGGGGTCCTGTCCCTGCCCCTATAGCCGCGCGCGCAACGGCAGCCGCTGCGGCGGACGCAGCGGCTACAGCCGGCCAGGCGGGGCCGTGCCGCAATGCTACGCCAGCGATGTCTCCCAGGCCGCCGTCGACGCCTATCGGCGCAGCCGGTCCATCCCGCGGCCCTAGGAGGAAACCATGCCGGCCCATGTCGCCATCCTCCACGGCTGGAGCGACACCTCGAAGTCCTTCCATCGTCTGCGCAGCTTCCTCGAAGCCAATGGGCACGAGGTCGCT
>CBIHLR010000116.1:0-7545 GCA_966210875.1 uncultured Brevundimonas sp.
AGTCCGCCCGGAACTGGAGTTCCGCCAGACGCGCATAGAGCCCGCCCTGGGCCACCAGCTGGGCGTGGGTGCCCTCCTCCACCACCCGGCCTTCATCCATCACCACGATGCGGTCGGCGCGGAGCACCGTCGCCAGGCGGTGGGCGATGACCAGGGTGGTGCGGCTCTGCATGGCGCGGTCGAGCGCGGCCTGGACCAGACGCTCGTTCTCCGCGTCGAGCGCCGAGGTCGCCTCGTCCAGCAGCAGGATCGGGGCGTGGCGCACCAGGGCGCGCGCGATGGCCAGCCGCTGGCGCTGGCCGCCGGACAGCGACCGGCCGCGCTCGCCCAGGGGTTCGTCCAGCTTCTTCGGCAGCGCCTCGAGGAAGTGCAGGGCCTGGGCTTCGGACAGGGCGGCGCGCACGGCGGCCTCGTCGGCGTCCTCGCGGCCGAAGCGGACGTTCTCGGCGCCGGAGCCCGAGAACAGCGGCGCCTCCTGCGACACCCAGGCCAGACGGCCGCGCACGGCCTCCGGATCGGCCTGGCGGATGTCGACGCCGTCGATCAGCACCGCGCCGCTGTCGGGATCATAGAAGCGCAGCAGGAGCCGGAAGACCGTCGACTTGCCCGCGCCCGACGGGCCCACCAGGGCCACCGTCTCGCCGGGCCGGACGACGAGGCCGAAGCCCTTCAGCGCCGGCAGGTCCGGGCGGCCGGGGTAGGCGAAGTCCACGCTGCGCAGCTCGACTTCGCCGCGCGCCGGCTCAGGCAGGGCGACCGGGTCGGACGGCGCGGCGACGGCGGGCGTGGCGCGCATCAGCTCCTCGATCCGGGCCATGGCGCCGGACGCCTTCTGGACGTCCCCCCAGCTTTCGCCGAGCGCCGCCACCGCGCCCGCGGCGAAGACCGCCAGCAGCACGAACTGGATCAGGGCCCCCTCGCTCATCCGGTCCGCCAGCACGTCGCGCGCGCCCAGCCAGAGCACCAGGGTCACGCCGCCGAACATCACCAGGATGATGGCCGCGGTCATCACCGCGCGGGCGCGCATGCGCTTCAGGGACGCGCCGAAAGCCTCATCCACAGCTCTGGCGAAACGGCCTGACGCCGTGCGTTCCCGCCCGAAGGCCTGAACCGTCTCCAGCGCCTCGACGCTCTCTCCGGCGAAGCCCACCGCCTGGGCGAAGCGGTCCTGCGACGCCACCGTCAGGGCCCGCACCCGCCGGCCATAGACGAACAGGGGCACGATCAGGAGCGGCACGATCAGCATGACCAGGCCGGTCAGCTTGGGGCTGACCACCGCCAGCATGGCGGTCGCCCCGATCAGCATCAGGATGTTCCTCAGCGAATAGGACACCGAAGTGGTCAGGAGCGTGTCGACGATCTGGATGTCGGTCGTCAGGCGAGACAGCACCTCCCCGGTCCGGATGTTGGCGAAAAAGGCCTGGTCCAGGGTCAGCACATGGCCGAACACCGCCTGCCTCAGGTCCGCGACCATCCGCTCGCCGGTCTTGGTCACATAGAAATAACGCGCCGCCGTCACCGCGGCGAGGAACAGGGCGTTGGCCCCCAGCAGGAGGAACCAGCGGTCGATCTGCGCCCCGCCGTCCTCGAAGCCGTGATCGATCGCGCCCCTCGCCGCCACCGTCAGGGACAGGGAGGCGATGGTCGCCAGGACCAGGAAGATCAGGGACAGCAGCAGGTCCGCCTTGTGCGCCATGGCGAACGGAATCAGCCGCCCCAGCGGCCGCAGGTCGCGCTTGCGCTCCCGCCGGCCCGCGGCCTCGGACATCTGCTCGACCAGCAGCGCGCCCGTGGATGGACGCTCGGACAATCCGCCGGACGGGTCGGCCTGGCTCATGGGCGCTCTTGCCTCCTGGGGCAGGTCCGTGTATGGACGCCGGCTTCCCGCCGGAACCCGGCGGGCTTTTCATTTTCGCAGCGATCTGATCGCCGCCGGGACGTAAGAAGGCCGATGAAAAAGGACATCCACCCCGACTATCACTTCATCACCGTGGTGATGACGGACGGGACGACCTATCAGACGCGCTCGACCTACGGCAAGGAAGGCGCGACGCTGAACCTCGACATCGATCCGAACACCCACCCGGCCTGGACCGGCGGCAACCAGCACCTGCTGGACCGGGGTGGCCGCGTGTCGCGCTTCACCAACAAGTTCGGCGGCTTCCTCAAGAAGTAAGCTTCGCCCGCACGGCTACGCTGCGCCGATGCAACAGGAGAGCGCCCGTCTTCGGACCGGCGCTTTTTTGTTGCCTTGAACGTCGTTAAGTTAAGCCCTGAACAGGGCCCGTGTCGGGTCCGATGACGGGCGCACTGATGTCTCTCAATCGACGTGAACTGGCTGTCGGCGTTGCGATTTCCGCTCTGCTGGCCTCCCGCGCCCAGGCCCAGCCGCAGGGCGGGGACAGCGCCTTCTACGCCAGCTTCAACGACCAGTTGTCGTCGCAGCCCGTCGCGCTCCAGGGCGACATCCGCAGCTTTTACGAGGCGATCGGCTGGCGGCCGGCCTGGACGCCGGAGCGGGTCAGCGCGCTGGGCCGCGCCATCGCCCAGGCGGACCGGCACGGGCTGGACCCCAACGATCACCTCGACGCCGTCGGCGCCGTCTCCGATCCCGGCCGCGCGGACATGCGTCTGACGGTGGCCGCCCTGAACTACGCCAAGGTGCTGGCCGAGGGCCGGGTCGACCCGACCACGGTCGAGGACCTGTGGGACATGCAGCGTAACCGGCCCCTGCTGGGCGCCGGCCTGGCCCAGGCGCTGACGACCAACCGCCTGGCCGACTGGCTGCACGCCCAGGCGCCGACCGACATCGGCTACACCAACCTCTCGGCCGGCTACGTCCGCTATCGCGACATGGCGCTGAACGGCGGCTGGCCCGCCTTCGCCAACACCGGACCGATCCGGCCCGGCGACACCGACCGCCGCGTCCCGGCGCTGGTGGCGCGCCTGATCGCCGAGGGCGACCTGCCGCGCGACGAACAGGCGATGGTCGATCCAAACGGCACGAGCTACGGCGACGTCCTGCAAGGCGCGGTCCGGCGCTTCCAGGTCCGCCACGGCCTGGTCTCCGACGGCGTCATCGGCCAGGGCACCATGGCCGCGCTGAGCGCCTCGGCCGAGGACCGCGCGCGGCAGATCGCCCTGAATCTCGAGCGCCGCCGCTGGCTCAGCCGCGAGCTCAATCCCGAGCGGATCGAGGTCAACACCGCCGCGGCCATCATGGTCTACTGGCACGAAGGACGGCCGACGCACTCCAACCGGGTGGTCGTCGGCACCGCGGCCAACCAGACCCCGAGCCTGGAGCGTCCCTTCGCCTCGGT
This sequence comes from uncultured Brevundimonas sp., assembly GCA_966210875.1. Classification (GTDB taxonomy): domain Bacteria; phylum Pseudomonadota; class Alphaproteobacteria; order Caulobacterales; family Caulobacteraceae; genus Brevundimonas. Next base: position 3,321 of record CBIHLR010000116.1, read on the forward strand.
GGTGGCCAATCCGCCGTGGTACGTGCCGGCCTCGATCGCCCGCAACGAGATCCTGCCGCGCGGAGCGGGCTATCTGCGCGCCAACAACATGTACATCGTGAACGGCACGGTGGTGCAGCGGGCCAGTCCCAACAGCGCGCTCGGCCTGGTGAAGTTCGAGCTGCAGGACAGCTACGCCATCTTCCTGCACGACACCCCGGCCAAGGCCCTGTTCCGCCACGCGTTCCGCCACCGCAGCCACGGCTGCGTGCGGGTCGAGAACGCGGTGGATTTCGCGCGCCTGCTGCTATCGCCGGCGCCGGACCGGCTCGCCCAGTTCGACGCCGCCCTCGATTCCCGCGAGACCACGCGTGTCCAGACCGGCCGCGACATCTCGGTGCGCCTGCTCTACTGGACCGCCTTTGTCACGGGCCAGGGCTCGGTCGCCTTCCGCGAGGACGTCTACCGGCGCGACGCGCGGCTGGCCGAGGCGCTGGGCATCGCCATCAGCCTGCCGCGCCCGGTGGATGACGGCTCCGACGATCCGCGCGACGTCGGGCCGTAGCGGCCTTCCCGCTACAGGGGCGGGATTTCTGCGCCAAGCTTACGCAGCGGCATCTTGCATGCCGTGACGACAGGTTCAGAGTACCCCCGAAGGCCGCTTCCAGACGGTCTCGGAGGAATAGAGAACCCATGCGCATCAAGCTCTTCGCGGCCGCCTCGGCGCTCGCTATCGGCCTGGCCGCCGCCGGCGCCGCCTCGGCCCAGGACTACGGTCGGATCATCACCTTCGGCGACAGCCTGTCCGACAACGGAAATCTCTACGCCGCCACAGGCGGCGCGCAGCCGCTGTCACCCCCCTACTTCCAGGGCCGATTCTCGAACGGTCCGGTCTGGGTCGAGCTGCTGGGATTCACCCAGGCCCGCGTCGGCGGGTCGGTGACCGGCAGCATCAACTACGCCTACGGCGGCGCCCGCACCGACCTGTCAGCCTTCCCCCCGGGCATGCGCGCGCAACTCGCCATGTATCAAGGCGCCACGGGCGCTTTCGACAGTGACGACCTCGTCACCGTCTATGGCGGCGCCAACAACATCTTCCAGGGCCTGCCGCTGGCCGGCGCCAACCCCGATCCGTTCGGCTACATCAACGGCGTCTCGGCCGCCGCCGCCGCCGACATCGGCCTGATCGTCAATACGATCGCCGCGGCCGGCGCCGGCACCATCCTGGTGCCCAACCTGCCGAACCTGGGCGCGACCCCGCAGTTCGCCGGCGGCCCGGCCCAGGGCCTGGCCACCCAGGCCACCAACACCTTCAACGCGGCGCTGTTCAGCCAGCTGACCGCCCGCGCGGCGGCGAACCCGAACACCAACATCATCCACATGGATGTGAACCGGGCCTTCAACGCGGTGCTCGCCGCGCCGGGGCGCTTCGGCTTCACCAATGTGACCCAGACCTGTCTGGTCGGCGCCACGGTCTGCGCCACGCCTGACAGCTACATCTACTGGGACTCCGTGCACCCCACGGCGGCCGGCCAACGCCTGCTCGCGGCGGTCGCCGTCGATCACATCTACTACCTCGACCTCGGCGCCCACTCCGCGCTTCAGGCCGAGATCGGCGTGCGCTCGCGCGCCGGCGGCCTGGACGCGGCCACGGCCCGTCTCGGCTACGGCGGCTTCGAGGACATGGACGGCGGCATCTTCGTCGGTGCGGGCTATGAGCAGGGCTCTCTGGACGAGCGCGGCGACATTCCGGGCGGCGACATCGAGTCGACCAGCTTTGTCGCCGGCGCCGAGGGCAATGTCTCGCCGAACCTGCGCGGCGGCCTGATGTTCGGCGCCCGCCAGGGCGAAGTCTCGGTCGACCTGGTCAACTTCGACGCCGAGAGCGTGTCCTTCGACGCCTATGCGGGCTGGCGTTCGGGCGCGATGTTCCTGAACGCCTCGGCCGGCGTCAGCTTCGACAAGTACGAAGACATCATGCGTCAGACGGCCCTGGCCGGTGTGATCAACACCAGCTCGACCGAAGGGACCACCACCGGCGCCAAGCTTGAGGGCGGCATGGTCTTCGGCATGGGCGGCTGGTCTCTGATCCCGCGCGCGGGCCTGTCCTGGATCTCGACCGAGGTCGACGGCTACGTCGAGGAAGGCGGCGTCACCGCCCAGCATCAGGTCGCCTCGCGCGGCGTGGACCAGGTGTCGGCCGAAGCCGTGCTGCGGCTGCAGGGCGGCATGGGCTCGGGCGTCAACGTCTGGGCCGAAGCCGGCTACCGCGACGTGCTCAGCCACGACGGCGACGACGTGACCGTGGGCCTGGCCGGCAACACCGCCCTGCCCCTCTCCTTCGATCCGGGCGACCCGGACGGCGGCCAGACGCTGCTGGGCGCCGGCCTGGCCACTCAGTGGGGTCCGGCGGAGATCTCGGTCGGCTACCGCGGCCGGATGGGCGAAGCCTATGACAGCCATCAGGGCGGCGTCGAGGTGACCTTCGCCTTCTGAGGCGCTCACCGGACTGAAGTGTGAGAAGGCCGGGGTTCCGCCCCGGCCTTTTTGCTGCGTCGGCTGTCAGACACCCGGGAACACGAGGTCGTGAACGGAGGTTCCTCTCCCGAGCAACGGAGGACATCCCCCATGAAGACTCGCCTGACCCTTCTCGCCTGCGGCGCCGCCGCCCTGACGCTGGCCGCCTGCAACAACCAGGAAAATCCCGGCCAGTCCGACCCCGTGAACGCCGCCCAGGACGCCACGTCCGAAGCGGTCGGCTCCGTGTCGGCCATGACCGCCGGCCAGACCGTCGACGGCTACGTCATGAACGCCGCCATGGGCGACATGTACGAGATCCAGGCCGCCGACATGGCGCTGGAGCGCACCGAGAACGCCCAGGTCCGTGAGCTGGCCCAGATGATCAAGACCGACCACACCGCCGCCTCGGAGCGGCTGCGCGCCGCGGCTCAGGCGGCCGGCGAGACCCTGCCGACAGAGCTGGACGAGCGCCGCCAGGGCATGCTGGACAACCTGCGCGCCGCCTCCTCGGCCGAGGAGTTCGACCGCGTCTACATCGCCCAGCAGGTGGCCGCCCACGAGGAGGCGCTGGCCCTGCACCGCGGCTTCGCGGACAACGACGAGAACGCGGCCCTGGCCCAGCACGCCCAGAGCGTCATCGAGCCGATCGAGATGCACCACCAACGCGCTGAACAGCTTCAGGAAGGCGCGGCCTCCTAAAGCGACAATCGGTCCACCGCCCGGAGCTGACCCCTCCAGGCGCTCAATCGGCAAGCGTAGCGGACGTCCGTCGCCCGCTACGCTTGCTTGTCCGGCGTTCACTTCCGGGCTCGCCTCAAACGGGGAGGCGATCGATGCAAAACTCAGCTCAGGAAGACCTTCAGGCCGCCATTCTGGTCCTGGCCTTCAACCGGCCAGAGCATCTGCGCTCTGTCCTCGACAGCATCCGCCTGCAGGGCCGGATCGCGGACGTCCACGTCTGGATCGACGGCACCCAGAGCCGCGCGGACTTCGGCACGGCGAACCTGACCTGCGCGGAGGTGGCGCGCGCATATCCGGTGGCCGCGGTCCGCGCTCACCTGGGCCACCGCGGCATGGCGCGCCAGATGCTCAACGCGCTGGAGCACCTCAGTGAGCGATACGACCGCCTGATCGTGCTTGAGGACGACTGCTTCCCGCTGGCGGGCGGTCTCGCGGCCATGGAAGCCGAACTGTCGGCTGCCCGCGACCGCCCCGAGGTCTTCTCGATCTACGGCTGCCATTTCGGCCTGGAGCCCGCCGACGACCTCGACTTCACCCGCTTCCAGGGCTGGGCCTGGGCGGCGCACAGCGACCGCATCCGCGACATCCTGCCGGAACTCCGCCGGCTGTTCCTGCTCAGCGAGGCCGACTATGTGGCGGAGGTGGCCCGCCGCCTGACGCCCGAGGTCCGCGACCGGCTCGACCGCACGCCCAAACGTGATGTGCTGAAGGTGCTGGGGAAGTTCTTCTCCTGGGACGCCACGATCGCCCTGCTGACCGCCGAGCGCCGCATGCTTCACCGCCGCACGCCCCGGCCGGCCGCCGTCAACACCGGCATCGTCGAGGGCTCAGGCCACTTCCACTCCAACGAGCCCTTCCTGCGCAAGCCGCCGATGAACATGATCCGGCTGGAGGAAGCCTGGGCGCACTATCGCCAGTCCGAGGAGGAGCTGGAGCGGGCGATGGGAATCGAACCCACGACATTCAGCTTGGGAAGCTGACGTTC
>CBIHLR010000117.1:0-7527 GCA_966210875.1 uncultured Brevundimonas sp.
GCACGATGAGCCCGTATCAGCACGGCGAGGTCTTCGTGACCGACGACGGGGCGGAGACCGACCTCGACCTCGGCCATTACGAGCGTTTCACCGGCGTCTCGGCGGCCAAGTCGGACAACATCACCACCGGCCGGATCTATTCGACCATCCTGGAGAAGGAGCGGCGCGGCGACTATCTGGGCGCGACGGTCCAGGTCATTCCGCACGTCACCAACGAGATTAAGGAATTCGTCCTGCGCCCCGCTGTCGACGAGGCGACGGGCGAGGAGGCCGACTTCGTCCTGGTCGAGATCGGCGGCACGGTGGGGGACATCGAGGGCCTGCCCTTCTTCGAGGCCATCCGCCAGCTGGGCCAGGAGCTGCCGCGCGGCCAGAGCTGCTTCGTGCATCTGACGCTGCTGCCGTTCATCCAGACCGCCGGCGAGATGAAGACCAAGCCGACCCAGCACTCGGTCAAGGAGCTGCGCTCCATCGGCATCCAGCCGGACGTGCTGCTGTGCCGCTGCGAACAGCCCATCCCGGAGGACGAGAAGCGCAAGATCGGCCTGTTCTGCAACGTGCGGCAGAGCGCGGTCATCCAGGCGATGGACTCCGCGGACATCTACGCCGTGCCCCTCGACTATCACCGCGAGGGGCTGGACCGGGAGGTCCTGTCGGTCTTCGGCCTGGACGACTCCCCTGCGCCCGATCTGTCGCGCTGGGAGGAGATCGCCAACCGCCGCCTCAATCCCGACGGCGAGGTCACCGTCGCCGTGGTCGGCAAGTACACGGTGCTCAAGGACGCCTATAAGTCCCTGATCGAGGCCCTGAACCACGGCGGCGTGGCCAACCGCGTGAAGGTCCGTATCGACTGGGTCGAGGCCGAGACCTTCGAAAAGGCCCCCGACGAGTGCACGGCCCGCCTAGAGGGCGCCCATGCCGTCCTGGTGCCCGGCGGATTCGGAGAGCGCGGCGCCGAGGGCAAGATCGCCGCCGCCCGTTTCGCGCGCGAGCGGCGCATTCCGTACTTCGGCATCTGCTTCGGTATGCAGATGGCGGTGATCGAGTCGGCGCGCAGCCTGGGTGGCCTGCGGGACGCCTCCTCGACCGAGTTCGGCGAGACCTCGACGCCCGTCGTCGGCCTGATGACCGAGTGGGTCCAGGGCAACCAGCGCGTCCAGCGTAGCGCGGACGGCGACCTGGGCGGCACCATGCGGCTCGGCGCCTATGACGCCACCCTCAAGCCCGGATCGCGCATCGCCGACATCTATGGGGCGGAGACGATCTCGGAGCGCCACCGCCACCGCTATGAGGTGAACATCAACTACCGCGAGGCGATCGAGGCGACCGGCATGGTCTTCGCCGGCCTGTCGCCGGATGGCGTCCTGCCCGAGACGGTCGAGATTCCCGACCATCCCTGGTTCATCGGCGTGCAGTACCACCCCGAGCTGAAGAGCCGCCCCTTCGCGCCGCACCCCCTGTTCGCCAGCTTCATCGGCGCGGCCGTCGAGCAGAGCCGACTCGTTTGAGCGACCTGGCGATCCGCGACGCGGTTCCCGACGACATACCGGCGCTGCATCGCCTGATCGAAGGCGCCTACCGCGGCGAGGGCTCCCGGCGCGGCTGGACGACGGAGGCGGACCTGCTGGGCGGCCAGCGCACCGATCCGGAGGCGCTCGCCGCCATCCTCGCCGACCCCAGGCACGCCATCCTCATGGCCGAACGTGACGGGGCCCTGGTCGGCAGCGTCCTGATCGCGGACCGGGGGCAGGGGACGGGCTATCTCGGCATGCTGTCGGTCGATCCGGCGCTCCAGTCCGGTGGCGTCGGCCGGGCGCTGGTCCGGGCGGCCGAACGCGAGGTGCAGGCGCGCTGGAACGCGCGCCGGCTGGAGATGCAGGTGTTCTGGCAGCGGGACAGCCTGATCGCCTGGTACGCCCGCCAGGGGTACGAGGCGACGGGCGAGACCCGGCCCTTTCCGATGGACGATCCGCGTCTGGGCGTCCCGCTCAGGGACGACCTCTGGTTCGTCGTCCTGGCCCGCGATCTCGGCTCAAGCCCCGCTTGAAAAGCCGCCGCGGTTCGGGCATAAGCCGCCGCTCGCGGGGCGGCCTTCAGGGCCGCCGCTTCCATTTTCGCGCCCGGCTCGGCGCACACAGACCAAGAAGAGACGGACATGGCCGTTCCGAAGCGCAAAACCTCGCCGTCGCGGCGCAACATGCGTCGTTCGCACGACGCCCTGGGCGCCAACACCTACGTCGAGGACAAGGACACCGGCGAGCTGCGCCGCCCGCACCACATCGACCTGAAATCCGGCATGTACAAGGGCCGCCAGGTGCTGGAGCAGAAGGAAGACTAAGTCTTCCTCGCCAAACTGGGTTAGCTTGACGGCGCGCTGGATCCCGGCGCGCCGTTTTGCATGTCCGGAGGGCCCGATGCGCCTGACCCTCGCCGCCGTGTTCGCTCTCGGCCTGGCTGCCTGCGAGCCCGCCGCCGAATCGCCTGCCGCGCCCGAGGCGCCCGCCAGGCCCGCTGAGCCCGATGCGCCGTCGGCGCCCGCCGTCGCGCCGCTCACCGCCGAAGGATGGGGGCCCTTGAGGATCGGCATGACCCGGGCCGAGGTCGAAGCCGCGCTGGGTCCCGACGCGGACCCGGAGGCCGTGGGCGGCCCGGATCCCGAGAGCTGCGACCAGTTCCGGCCCGAGCGCGCCCCCGAAGGCCTGCTGGTCATGATCGAGGAGGGCGTGCTCACGCGAATCAGCGTGTTCGAGCCAGCCACCCTGACGACAGATCGCGGCTTCGGCGTCGGCGCTTCGGCCGCGGACATCAAGGCTGCCTACGGCGACGGACTCCAGGCTGAGCCGCACCACTACCTGGGCCTGCCCGCCGAGTATCTCACCGCCTGGTCAGGCGGCCAGCCGACCGAGCCCTATGTGCAGGACGCGGCCGCGCGCGGGATTCGCTATGAGACCGCCGCCGACGCGCGGGTGGAGCAGATCCACGTCGGCGGCCCGTCCATCCAGTACGTCGAGGGCTGCCTCTGAGGCTCGGCCTTATTGAGCCGGGGGCGGGGGAGAGCCGCTCGTGGTCGAGCCGGTCTGGCCCGCGCCCGCGACGCCGGTCTGGGTCTGGACCCCTCCGGTCGCGCTGGCGGCGGGATCGGTCGGCACGGTCGCGCTCCCGGCTCCGGCGGCGGCCTGGCTCGCGAGGTCTTCCAGCTCCTCGTCGCTGATCATCTCCTCCGGCAGTTCGGTGGAGACCTCCGCCTCGGCGGTGGCGGTCTCGACCTCGGCGGAACGTTCGCCGCCGCAGGCGGCCAGGGACAGGGCGCCGACGGCCAGGGCGGGTGCGATGATCTTGCGCATGGGGGCTCCTTTCGATCCGGGTGATCCGTCTCGGGACCCAACCCCTCGCATTGCCCGGACGTTCCCCGTGGGCTATCGCGGCCCCGCGCAGACAAAGGGCCCGCCATGACCGACATCGCCGACATCACCGCCCGCGAGATCCTGGACAGCCGGGGCAACCCGACCGTCGAGGTGGACGTGACGCTGGAGGACGGTGCCTTCGGCCGCGCCGCCGTGCCCTCGGGCGCCTCGACCGGCGCGCACGAGGCGGTCGAAAAGCGCGACGGCGACAAGGACCGCTATCTCGGCAAGGGCGTGTCCCAGGCCGTGGACGCCGTGAACGGCGAGATCTTCGACGCACTGTGCGGCATGGACGCCGAGGACCAGCGCCGCATCGACGAAGCGCTGATCGGCCTGGACGGCACCGACAACAAGAGCCGGCTGGGCGCCAACGCCATCCTCGGCGTCTCGCTCGCCTGCGCACGCGCCAGCTCGATGTCGGTCGGCCTGCCGCTGCACCGCTACGTCGGCGGCGTCTCGGCCCGGGTCCTGCCGGTCCCGATGATGAACATCATCAACGGCGGGGCGCATGCGGACAATCCGATCGACATCCAGGAGTTCATGATCCTGCCGACCGGCGCCGACACCTTCTCTGAAGGCCTGCGCATGGGCGCCGAGATCTTCCACGGCCTGAAGAGGGCCCTGAAGGACGCCGGTCACAACACCAACGTCGGGGACGAAGGCGGCTTCGCGCCGAACCTGGCCTCGGCGGAGGACGCGCTGGCCTTCATCGTCAAGGCCGGTGAGGCCGCCGGCTACAAGGCCGGCGAGGACTTCCAGCTCGGCCTCGACGTCGCCTCGACCGAGTTCTTCAGGGACGGCCGCTCCCATCTGGAAGGCGAGGGCAAGACGCTCGACCAGCAGGGCATGGTCGACTACCTCGCCGCCCTCTGCGACCGCTTCCCGATCGTCTCGATCGAGGACGGCTGTTCGGAAGACGACTTCGACGGCTGGCGGATGCTGACCGAGCGGCTGGGCGACAAGCTGCAGCTGGTGGGCGACGACTTGTTCGTCACCAACCCCGCCCGCCTGCTGGCTGGCATCGGAGAGGGCCTGGCCAACTCGATCCTGATCAAGGTCAACCAGATCGGCACCCTGTCCGAGACCCTGGACGCCGTCGATCTGGCGCACCGCTCCGGCTACACGGCGGTGATGAGCCACCGCTCGGGTGAGACCGAGGACTCGACCATCGCGGACCTGGCGGTCGCCACCAACTGCGGTCAGATCAAGACCGGCTCGCTCGCCCGCTCGGACCGTCTGGCCAAGTACAACCAGCTCCTGCGCATCGAGGAGATGCTCGGCGACCTGGCCGTCTACGCCGGGGAGAGCGTGCTGCGGGAGTAGGACTGTGCGGGGGCGCGGCCGAAATACGGATGGCGGGCCCCAGACGCACGTATTCGCCTTCGACCTCAAGCGCGAATACGAAATGGCCGAGCGCTACACCCCAGCCAGCTTGCCAGGCCTTGCGGCGGCGCGGAGGAACCTCGTCGATGAGGTCGCGGCGTACCGTCGGTCAGGCAGGCTGTCGCCAGAACTGTTAGCCGCCTGCGACGACGAGCTTGCGCTCAGCAAACCCGACCACTCGGTGGGCCTGCGCAGGCTGTGTGAACTGGCGGGTGACGGCCACCCTCGCGCGAAGGAGCGGGTCCGCGCTCTTCTATCTCACCCTCGCGCCGAGGTGCGGGCGGCGCTGATCTGGGGCCATGCGCCTATCGCATTTGATCGGGCGGAGCTGATGCAGGTCGCCCGCAGGCTTCTCAAAGATCGCAGCAGCGAGGTTCAGGTGCGGACGGCCTCGACCGCCGTCTTCTCGGACTGGTTTGAGTTGATGCCCGCTATCAAGGATGCGGCGCTGGCGGCGTCCAGAGAAAAGGTCGCGAGAGAGCTCTTCTACTCGGCCTTCAACCTTGAGCAGAACATGCGAACCGGCCATCGAGGGGGTTACCGGTCATCCGAGAGTACGCGCGCGGAGGAGGACTCGGCCATGTCCGAATTTCTCGCAGCTTGGCGCCAGCGCACCCCCAAAACCTGACCCGAAATCACGCTTCCTTAAGGGCTTGGACGGCACGCTTAACGAGTCATGACCGCACTCCCCTGAGGGCCCCCGCCAGGTGTCTCTGAACCTCCGCCGCTATGCGCGTCTGGGCGTGCTGGGCTTCCTGATCGTCTATTTCACGGCCCAGGCCCTAACGGGCGAGCGGGGGCTGCTGAACGATGGCGAGCGCAAGCGAGAGCTCGCCGAGCGCCAGGCGGAGCTGGCCTCGCTCGAGACCCAGAAGGCCGAACTCCAAGCCCGCGTGGACGGCCTGTCGTCGCGCCACCTGTCGCTCGACGTGCTGGAGGAGCGGGCGCGCGTGGTGCTCGGCTACGTCCGGCCCGACGACTACGTCATCCGCGAGACGCGGCCTTCCTGACGATCCGCCGAAAGGCGCCGCGAGGGGCTTTGCCTTTCGGGAACGAAGCCTGCTAAAGCCCGCTTCCGTAGCGACAGCCGAGCCCGCCGGACGAAGCGAAGCGCCGCCGTCGCTGGCTGTACAGACCTATTGGAGGACGCCGGATGGCGAAGGCCGCCAGCAAGAGCGCATCGGGCAAGGCCCCGCCGGCGCCCAAGGCCGACAAGGCCGAACTGCTCAGATACTACCGCGAGATGCTTCTGATCCGCCGCTTCGAGGAGCGCGCCGGCCAGCTCTACGGCATGGGCCTGATCGGCGGCTTCTGTCACCTCTACATCGGCCAGGAGGCCGTGGCGGTGGGCGTGCAAGCGACGTTCAAGCAGGGCGACCAGGTCATCACCGGCTACCGCGACCACGGCCACATGCTGGCCGCCGGGATGGACCCCAAGGAAGTCATGGCCGAACTGACCGGCCGCATCGGCGGCTCGTCCAAGGGCAAGGGCGGGTCCATGCACATGTTCGACGTGGCGACCGGCTTCTACGGCGGCCACGGCATCGTCGGCGGCCAGGTGGCGCTGGGCGCGGGCCTGGCCTTCGCCAACCGCTATCGCGGCAATGACAACGTCGCTTTCGTCTATTTCGGCGACGGCGCGGCCAACCAAGGCCAGGTCTACGAGAGCTTCAACATGGCCCAGCTGTGGAAGCTGCCGGCCATCTTCATCATCGAGAACAACCAGTATGCCATGGGCACCTCGATCGAGCGGTCCTCGGCCACGACCGATCTCAGCCAGCGCGGCGCCAGCTTCGGCATCCCGGGCGAGCAGGTCGACGGCATGGACGTGCTCGCCGTGCGCGAGGCCACCGAGCGCGCCGTCAAACGGGCGCGTGAGGGCGGCGGCCCCTTCATCCTGGAAGTGAAGACCTACCGCTACCGCGGCCACTCCATGAGCGATCCGGCCAAGTATCGCACCAAGGAGGAGGTCGACGAGGTCAAGAAGACCCGCGATCCGATCGAGCATGTGAAGATGCTGCTCGACCAGGCCGGCGCGACCGAAGCCGACCTCAGGCCCATCGAGGACGAGATCAAGGCCATCGTCGCCGAGGCCGTCCAGTTCGCCCAGGAAAGCCCCGAGCCGGACCCGTCCGAGCTCTACACTGACGTCTATCAGGAGGCCGCGCAGTGACCGACATCCTGATGCCGGCCCTGTCCCCGACCATGGAGGAGGGGACCCTCACCAAGTGGCATGTGAAGGCAGGCGACACCGTCAAGGCCGGTGACGTCATCGCCGAGATCGAGACCGACAAGGCGACCATGGAGGTCGAGGCGGTCGACGAGGGCGAGGTCGCCGAAATCCTCGTGGCCGAGGGCTCCGAGGGCGTGAAGGTCAACACCCCCATCGCACGCCTGATAGGCGAGGGCGGCGGCGCGGCTCCGGCCCCGCAGCAGGCCGCGCCCCAGGCCGCCGGCGAGCCCGAAAAGCAGGCCCCGGAGGCCGCCGCACCCAAGTCGGAAGGCGGAGGCCCCGCGCCGGTCACGCCGAAGACCGAGCTGAAGGACCCGGAAATCCCGTCCGACGCCAAGCTGGTCAAGACGACGGTCCGCGACGCCCTTCGCGACGCCATGGCCGAAGAGATGCGCCGCGACGAGGCCGTCTTCCTGATGGGCGAGGAAGTCGCCCAGTACCAAGGCGCCTACACGGTCAGCCGCGAGCTGCTGCAGGAGTTCGGCGACCGCCGCGTGGTCGATACTC
>CBIHLR010000118.1:0-7400 GCA_966210875.1 uncultured Brevundimonas sp.
CTGGTCCCGAAACGCCGGGAGGGCCCGCCGGCGGGTTTCGACCGGCTGGTGCGCGCCTGCCGGGGCGGACTTCTCGCAGGGCTGAACGTCACCGCCCCGTTCAAGGAGCGGGCGCTCGCCCTCGCGGACGATCCCGATCCCGTCGCCCTCCGGGCCGGCTCGGCCAATCTGCTGTTGTTCCACAGCGACGGCGCATGCGAGGCGCGCAGCACCGACGGTCACGGCCTGATCGCCGGCTTCGCGGACCAGGCCCCGGGCCATGATCTCGCGAGCGGCCCGGCGGTCATCCTGGGCGCCGGGGGCGCGGCCCGCGCCGCGGCGGCGGCCCTGCTCGACGCCGGCGCGCCGGAGGTGCGCATCGTCAACCGAACCCAGGCCAGGGCCGAGGAGCTCGTCTTTCACCTGAAGGGCCCGACCCACGCCTTCGCCCTGGCGGAGGTGGCCCGCGCCTTCGACGGCGCCTGGACGCTCGTGAACGCCGCGGTGGGTGGGCCGGTCCCGCCACTGGACGGTCTCGCGGCAGGTGCCGCGGTCATGGACATGAACTATCGGCCCCTGCGCACCGGCCTGCTGCGCGCAGCCGAGGCCGCCGGCCATCCGACCGTTGACGGGCTTTCAATGTTGATCGGTCAGGCTCAACCCTCGTTCGAGGCCTTGTTCGGCCAGGCGCCGCCGGACATCGACGTGCGCGCGGTCGCGCTCAAGGCGATGGAGCGTCCGGCGTGATCCTGCTCGGCCTCACCGGCTCGATCGGCATGGGCAAGTCGACGACGCTCGGCTTGTTCGCCGCCGAGGGCTGTCCGGTGTGGAGCGCCGACGCGGCCGTGCATCGGCTCTATGCGCCGGGCGGTGAGGGGGTAGGCCCGGTGGAAGCGCTATTCCCCGGGGTCACGGTCGACGGCGGCGTCGACCGCGGTCTTCTGTCCAAGGCCATCCACGGCGACCCGTCGGCCTTCGCGCGGCTGGAGGGCGTGGTCCATCCGCTGGTGCGCGAGGACCGGAAGCGCTGGCTGGACGAAGTTCGCCATGGCGCGGCGCCCGTGGCGGTGGTCGACGTGCCCCTGCTCTTCGAGACCGGCGCCGAGGCCGAGGTCGATGCGGTGGTGGTGGTCAGCGCGCCGCCGGAGGTTCAGCGCGAACGCGTGCTCGCCCGGCCAGGCATGACCCAGGCGCGGCTCGACGAAATCCTGGCGCTCCAGCTGCACGACGCCGAGAAGCGCGAACGCGCCGACTTCGTCATCGACACCTCAAAGGGGCTGGACGCCGCCCGCGACCAGGTCCGGGCCATCCTGGCTGAGGTCACCCACAAGGATTGGGCGCCGCGTCGTCCCGCCACGCTTTTCTCCGAGGGCGAACGGGGCGAATAAGGGCCGATGTCCCGCGAAATCGTTCTCGACACGGAAACCACCGGCTTCGACCCGCGCCAGGGCCATCGCATGGTCGAGATCGGCTGCATCGAGCTGGACGGCCTGCTGCCGACTGGCCGGACCTTCCACACCCTGATCAATCCCGAGCGCCACATCGACGACGAGGTCATCCGCGTCCACGGCGTGACCAATGAGAAGGTCAGGGACGCCCCCTGCTTCCGCGACGTGGCCGACCAGCTGCACGATTTCATTGGCGATGCGCCGGTCGTGGCGCACAACGCCGGCTTCGACCGCGCCTTCGTGAACTACGAGCTGGGCCTGTGCGGGCGGCTGGAGATCCACGTCGACCGCTGGGTCGACACCCTGGGCCTGGCGCAGAAGCGCTTCCCCGGCATGGCCAATTCGCTCGACGCCCTGTGCAAGCGGTTCAAGATTTCGCTGGCCGAGCGGACGCTCCACGGCGCGCTGATCGACGCGCGCCTGCTGGCCTCAGTCTATCTGGAGCTGCGGGGCGGCCGTGAGCGCAGTCTGGACCTCGCAAGCGACGCGATCCGCAACGGCGTGGCGGCGGTCAAGGCCTCGGCCTACGGCCCGCGTCCGCGCCCGCTCGCGCCGCTGTCCACAGCCGAGGAACGGGAACGGCACGCGGCCTTCCTGAGGAGCGTTCTGTCGGACACCTCACTCTGGGGGCGCTGGGCCCCCGAGCTCGGCAAGGCGGAAGAAGCCTAGGCTTCCCCGGCCGGCGGGGTCTGCTTGAGCACCTCGCCCTGCTGCTTGCGCGACATGTAGATGGCCGCGAAGTCCAGCGGGTCCAGCTGGAAGGGCGGATAGAAGCCGCCGTCGGCCGTGCAGCGCGACACGATCTCGCGCGCGAACGGGAACAGCAGACGCGGGCATTCGATCAGCAGGAAGGGCTCCATCTGGGCTTCCGGAATGCCGGCGATCTGGAAGATGCCGCCGTACACCAGCTCGACCTGGAACATCGGCTGTTCCTCGAGCTTGGCGCCCACCGAAAGCTTCAGCTCGACCTCATAGAGTCCGTCGGCGCGGCCCTTGGCGTTCATCTCGACGCCCATGTCGATGGCCGGCTTGCCCTCGATGCGCAGGCTCTCCGGCGCGCGCGGGTTCTCGAAGGACAGGTCGCGGACGTACTGGGCGAGGATCCGCATCTGCGGGCCCTGCGGCTGGCCTTGGGGCTGGCCCTGCGGTTGGGCGCCGGCGTCGGCCGGAGGCTGGTCGGTCATGGAAGTCTCGGAAAACTGCGGGATCTGGCTCGGCGGCGCTCGGCTGGGCCGGGCCAGGGCGAACGGCGGCTGCTATCACGTTAGGGCTCGGGCGTGCAACGGCGCGGCCCGGACGCCTTGCGCTCGCCCGGTTTGATGCTTACTCGAAAGGCCGTGAACGCGCTCCCGATAGAACTGATCGTCTTCGCCCTGGCGGCGGCCGTGCTGCTGTTCCTGCTGTACAACGTGCTGGGCAAGAAGGTGGGACGTCAGCCGGAGGACGTGGTCCAGCCCGCGCCGACCCCCGTGCAGCAGCCGACGCAGCAAAGCCCCCAGGCGCAGTTCGGGCCGTCGCTCGACCCCGTGGCCGCCGAGGGCGCGGCTCAGCTGAAAGCCAGGGACCCCGGTTTCGAGCCGTCCAAATTCCTCGAGGGTGCGCGTCAGGCCTATGAGACCATCGTCACGGCCTATGCCGCGGGCGACCGCGACACGCTGAAGCCCCTTCTGGCGCCGCGGGTGGCCGAGTCCTTCAACGCCGGCATCGCCGCGCGCGAACAGAGCGGCCGGACTGAACAGGCCGAGCTGACCCATCCGCCGCGCGCGGACCTCGACCACGTCGAGGTTCAAGGCGACCTGGCCCGGGCCCGCGTCCGCTTCCTCGCCGAGGTGCGCAGCCGTATCGAGCAGGACGGCGTGGCCACCCAGGAGGAACGTCGCACCGCCGAGCTGTGGACCTTCGAGCGCCGCATCGGCGCGAACGACCCGAACTGGGTCCTGGCCAAGGTCGAAGCGGCCAGCGCGTGAGGCGCACAGGCCTTTCGCTGCTTCTCACCGGGCTGGTCCTGGCCGGCTGCGCCACCCCCGTCGCTCCTCCGCCGCCCGTTCCGCCGGTCCAGCCGCCTCCGCCGGGCCCTCCGGCCGACAGCGGCTTCGCGCAGCTGCCGGGCTGGGTCGACGAGGACCACCTGGCGGCCTTTCAGGCCTGGACCGGGGTCTGCGCCGTCGCCCGCGACGAACGCTATCGCCCCGCCTGCGACGCGGCCCGAGCCCAGCCGCCGGCGAACGCGGCCGAGGCCCGCGTCTTCTTCGAAGCCTGGTTCACCGTCGAGCGCGGTGACGTGCAAGGCCTGCTCACCGCCTATTTCGCTCCGGAGTATCCGGCGCGCCGCAGCGCCTCGGCCGAGTTCTCCGCTCCCGTGCTGGCCCGTCCCACCGACCTGTTCGTCGAGGTTCAGGCCGGCGGCGCGCCGCCGCGCGTGACCCGTCGCCTGCCGGACGGCGGCGAAATCGCCTATCCGCCGCGCGCCGAGATCGAGGCGGCGCCGCCGTCGGCTCCTCTCGCCTGGATGCGGCCCGAGGATTTGTTCTTCATGCAGATCCAGGGCTCGGGCTACCTGACCTTCGAGGACGGCTCACATGCGCGTGCGGCCTTCGCCGCCCACAACGGCCACGGCTTTGTGGGCGTCGCCCGGCCGATGGCCGAACAGGGCCTGCTGCCGCAGAACGGGACCTCGGGCGAGGCGATCCGGGGCTGGCTGGCGGCGCATCGCGGGCCGGAGGCCGACGCGGTCATGGACCTCAACCCGCGCTACGTCTTCTTCGCCCTGGAGCCCGACGACGGGGGACATCCGCAGGGCGCCGCGGGCGTCGCCCTGCCGCCGGCGCGCGCCGTGGCGATCGACCCCGCCCACTGGACCTATGGCGACCTGATCTGGATCGACGCGCCGCAGGGCGACCTGATCGGCGCCGAGCGCAGCTATCGTGGCCTGGTCACCGCACTGGACACCGGCGGCGCCATCCGGGGCCCCGTACGCGCCGACCTCTACCTCGGGCGCGGCGACGCCGCCGGTCTCGCGGCCGGCCGGGTGCGTCATCCACTGCGCATGTGGCGGCTGACGCCGCGCTGATCAGCGTCCGCGCGTCAGGCCGCCGAGGATCCCTCTGAAGATGGCCCGCCCCACCGAGGACCCGACCGAGCGGGCCACCGACTTGGTGAAGGCCTCCGCCGTGGACTGCCGGTTCGAGCGTCGCGGCGCCGGCGCGCGCGGTTCGGCCCGAGGTCTCGGCGCGCGCGCGCGCGGCTGTTTCTCGTAGGCGTCGTCGAGCCGGTCGAGCCGGGGGTCTCGGGCCGGGGCCTGCGACTTGTCCGCAGCCTCGGCCCGGGCGGCGAGCATCTCGTGGGCGGACTCGCGATCCACGGCGGTGTCATAGACGCCACGCACCGGGCTGGCGGCCATCACCACCTGGCGCTCGGCGTCGCTGGCGGGCCCGAGCTGCGAGGCCGGCGGCCGGATCAGGGTCCGGGAGACCACGGTGGGCGCCCCCTTCTCGTCGAGCAGCGAGACCACGGCCTCGCCGACGCCCAGCTGCTGGATCGCCTCGGCCGTGTCGAAGGCCGGATTGGTGCGGAAGCTGTCCGACGCCGCCTTCAGGCCGCGCTGCTCGGCCGGGGTGTAGGCCCGGAGCGCATGCTGGATGCGGTTGCCGAGCTGGGACAGGACCGTGTCGGGGATATCGGCCGGGTTCTGGGTGACGAAATAGACGCCGACCCCCTTGGAGCGGATCAGCCGCACCACCTGCTCGACCTTCTCGACCAGGGCGCGCGGCGTGTCGCGGAACAGCAGGTGCGCCTCGTCGAAGAAGAAGACCAGCCGCGGCTTTTCCGGGTCGCCGATCTCGGGCAGCTGCTCGAACAGTTCAGACAGCAGCCACAGCAGGAAGGTGGAATAGAGCCGGGGGCTGGAGATCAGGGTAGTGGCGTCCAGCACATTGACCTGTCCCTTGCCGTCCAGGCCGGTGCGGATCATGTCCTCGAGCCTCAGGGCCGGCTCTCCGAAGAAGGCGGCGCCGCCCTGGTCCTCGAGCTGGAGGATGGCGCGCTGAATGGCGGCGACCGAGGCCGGGGCGACATTGCCGTAGGTCCGGCCGATCGCGTCGGCGTTCTGCGAGACGTGCGCCAAGATGGCGCGCAGGTCGTCGAGGTCGAGCAGCAGCAGACTCTCGTCGTCGGCGACCCGGAAGGCCACCGACAGCACCGCCTCCTGCACGTCCGACAGGTCCAGCATCCGACCGAGCAGCAGCGGGCCCACCTCGGAGATGGTCGTCCGGATCGGGTGACCCTTCCTGCCGAACAGGTCCCAGAAGACGGTCGGGGCGGCCTTCGGCTCCAGCGCCAGGTCCATGCCCCGCGCGCGTTCGAGCAGCTTCTCGTTCGGCGTCCCGACCTGGCTGATCCCCGACAGGTCGCCCTTCACGTCGGCGGCGAAGACAGGGACGCCGGCGTCGGAAAACGCCTGGGCCATGATCTGCAGGGTGACCGTCTTGCCGGTCCCGGTCGCGCCGGCCACCACGCCGTGGCGGCTGGCCATGCGATACAGCAGCACCTCGTCCCGGTCGGAGCGGCCCAGCCAGACGCCCTGCGTCGATCGATCCATGCGCCTCGGGCTCCCGCGGAAGTGACCTCGATTCCCTAACAGACAGCGCCGGATCGGTCAGCCCGATTGACCGCCGGTCCAAGCTCCGGGAAAGGTGGCGGCATGGCCCTCAAACTGCCCCGCCTGACGCTCAAGTCCCGGTCCGCCGCCGCTGCCGTGGCTCCGGAGCCGGCGCGCGCGGCGCCCCGCATGGCCGAGAACTCGACGGTGACGCGCAACGCCACCGCCCTGATCGCCGTCGTTGTGGCGGGGGCGGCGCTCTACTGGCTGAGGGACATCGTCACGCCCCTGGCCATGGCGATCTTCCTGCTGATCATGATCGACGGGGTGACCCGTTGGGTCGGGGAGCGTCTGCCGGTGCCGAGCTGGTCGGTCTCCTGGGTGTCGGCGGTGATCATCTTCACCGGCTTCGCCGGCTCGATCTGGGTGATCGTCGACGGCCTGGCGGGCATCATCGCCCAGAGCCAGGGCATCGGCGCGCGGGTCGACACGATCATCGCCGACATCGCCAGCCTGTTCGGCGTGGAGACCCCGCCGGCGGCGCGCGAGCTGCTCGGCCAGTTCGACCTGGCCAGCTATGCGGCGCGGGCGGCCCTGACCACCCAGGCGGTGTTCGCCGGCGCCTTCTTCGCCCTCGTCTATCTGGCCTTCCTGATGGTGGCCAAGGGCAGCTTCCGGAAGAAGATCGTCGCCCTGTTCCCCCTGCGCGACGATCGTCACGAGGCGCTGCAGGTGTTCGAGCGGATGCGCGGCGGGGTGGAGGGCTATCTCTGGGTCCAGACCGTGACCGGCGTGATGATCGCCGCGGCGGCCTGGCTGGTGATGGTGCTGGTCGGGCTCGACAACGCTCTGTTCTGGGCCTTCCTGATCTTCCTGGTCGGCTACATCCCGGTCATCGGCGGCGCGATTGCGGGGCTGGCGCCGCCGCTGTTCGCCCTCGTGCAGTTCGACACCTACTGGCAGCCGCTGGCCCTGCTCGGGGCGCTTCAGGCCATCCTGTTCATCGTCGGCAACTTCATCCAGCCGCGCATGCAGGGCGACAACCAGAACATCGACCCGGTGGCGGTGCTGCTGTTCCTGGCCTTGTGGAGCGCGCTCTGGGGCGTGGCGGGGGCCTTCCTGTCGACGCCGATCGCGGTGGCCATCATGGCCATCACGGCCGAGTTCCGCGGCACCCGCTGGATCGCCGTCCTGCTCTCGGGCGATGGCGACCCCTATCCGGACGAGCCGGAGGACCGCAGCCTCATCGCCGACGCCAAGGCGGATCGGGCGGCGCGCGCCCGCTGATCACGTTTTCGTGATGGGGGGACTTTAAGTCCGGGCCGGCGTTCCTACATCTGTTCCAGACTGGCGACCCGCCCCTCCCCCCGAAGGGT
>CBIHLR010000119.1:0-7371 GCA_966210875.1 uncultured Brevundimonas sp.
GGGACGGACGTGGATCAGCCGCGCAACCTCGCCAAGTCGGTCACGGTCGAGTAGGCGCGCTCAACCGCTTAAGATCGGGCCGGATGCTCCGGTTCGGTCGGGCGCTGGACATCGCCCTCGAGGTTCGCCCCGCCCTGGCCTTCGGTCACCGGGTCGTAGGCTTGACCATCGGTCGAGGTCGTTCCGCCCGACGACGTCGAGGACGAACCGCCTTGCATGCCGCCGGACGCCGACGCGTCGGAGCCGGCGTCCCCGGCTGACGCCGCGCCGCCGCTCGAGCCGCCGTAGCCGCCGTCCGCGTCCGAGCCGCCCGAGGCTCCGCCCTCGGCCGAGGCGTCCATGCCGGCTTCGGCCGCCGCATCATCGGCGGCCATGTCCTCGTCGGTGGTGTTGTTGCAGGCGCCCAGCGCCAGCAGGCCGGCCGTGGCGGCAGCCGCGATCAGAAGTCTCTTCATTACGGGGTCTCCTCTCTCCCGATCACAGAACCGCGATCGCGGACAGAGGTTCCGCCCGGCTTCGGCGCGCCGTCAGGTCTCCGGCAGGGTCGGAGGCGTCGATCGTGTCGGGTTGTCGGGGTCGGCCGGCATCGGCGGGTCCTCCATCACCGAGTCGTCCTCGGGCAGAACGCCTTCGGGCACCGGCTCCTCCTCGGGGAAGCTCTCCGGCGCGGGCGGAGCTTCGCTGGCGGCATCGGCCGTCTCGGTGTCCGTGTCCGTCGTCGCCGGCTGGCAGGCCGCCAGCGCGAGCGCGCCCGCGAGCAGGGTCAGGACGATCAGGCTCTGGCGCATGGCGCATCTCCCAAGCTTCGCAAGGCGAACCGTTCGCCGCCTTGGTGGTTCCCAAGGTCGCGCTGAGGTCCTATCACCCCGGCGCAGCCAGAGGGATCAGTATCCGCATGACCGCCGTCCGCAAAGCCGTCCTTCCCGTCGCCGGCCTGGGCACCCGGGTGCTTCCCGGCACCAAGACGACGCCCAAAGAACTGCTGAACGTCGTCGACCGGCCGATCCTGTCCTACATCGTGGAAGAGGCCCGCGAGGCCGGCATCGAGCACATCGTCTTCGTCACCGGGCGCTCCAAGGGTGCGATCGAGGACTACTTCGACCACCAGGTCGAGCTGGAGGCCCAGCTTCAGGCCAAGGGCAAGCTGGACATCCTCGAGGCGGTCAAGCGCGACCTGCCCAGGGCCGGCGAGATGAGCTTCACCCGCCAGATGCAACCGCTCGGCCTCGGCCACGCCGTCTGGTGCGCGCGCGACATCGTCGGAAACGAGCCGTTCGCCGTGCTGCTGCCCGACGTGATCGTGGACGCCCAACCGGGCGCGCTCAGCCAGATGATGCGCACCTATGACCTCGTCGGCGGCAACGTCATCGGCGTCGAGGCCGTTCCGGAGGACCAGACGCACAAGTACGGCGTCGTCGATCCGGAGCGCCGCGAGGGCCGCCTGATCGCCATGAAGGGCATGGTCGAGAAGCCGCCGCAGGGCACGGCGCCCTCCAACATGTCCATCGCCGGCCGCTACATCCTGCAGCCCGAGATCTTCGGCCTGCTGTCTGACCAGGAGGAGGGCGCCGGCGGCGAGATCCAGCTCACCGACGCCATGGCGCGGCTGATGAAGACCCAGCGCTTCACGGCTTACGAATACGAGGGCGTCACCCACGACTGCGGTGACAAGATCGGCCTGCTCAAGGCCAATGTCGCCCTGGCGCTGAAGCGCCCCGACCTGGCCGACGCGGCGCGTTCGGCCCTGACCGGCCTGATCTGAGCCGATGGCCCGCGTCCTCCTCATCGTCGGCGGGGGCGTGGCGGCCTACAAGTCGCTGGAGCTGGTGCGCCTGCTCCGCAAGGACGGGGTGGAGGTCCGGGCCATCCTGACGAGGGGCGGGGCGCAGTTCGTCACCCCGCTCTCGCTGGCGGCCCTTACCGAAAACCCGGTTCACGACGATCTCTTCTCGCTGACGGCCGAGACCGAGATGGGCCACATCGCCCTGTCGCGCTGGGCGGACCTGATCGTGGTCGCCCCGGCCACCGCCGACCTGATGGCCAAGGCGGCCGCCGGTCTGGCCGACGACCTGGCCTCGACGACCCTGCTCGCCACCGACACGCCGGTGCTGATGGCGCCGGCCATGAACGTGCGGATGTGGGATCACGCCGCGACCCGCCGGAACCGCGACCAACTCGCGGCTGACGGGATCGCCTTTGTCGGCCCGGACGAAGGCGACATGGCCTGCGGTGAGTACGGACCCGGCCGCCTAGCTGAGCCTCCGGCGATCCTGGAAGCCATTCGCGACCGCCTCAATGGCGGCGCCGCTGGGGATCTCGCCGGTGTGAAGGCGCTGGTCACTGCCGGTCCGACCGTCGAGCCGCTCGACCCCGTCCGCTTTCTGTCCAACCGCTCCAGCGGCAAGCAGGGCTACGCCATCGCCGACAGCCTCGCCCGCCGCGGAGCCGCCGTGACCCTGGTCAGCGGCCCGACTTCGATCAGGCCGCCGCAAGGCGTGCGTCTGGTCCGCGTCGAAACCGCCGAGGAGATGCTCACCGCCTGCCAGGCCGCCCTTCCGGTGGACGTGGCCGTGATGACCGCCGCCGTCGCAGACTGGCGTCCCGCCGAGCCCTCACCCGAGAAGCTCAAGGACAAGGCGGAGCGAACCTCGATCCCGCTCCAGGCCACGCCTGATATCCTGGCGGCGCTCGCCCGGTCGTCGCAGCGCCCGCGCCTGCTGATCGGCTTCGCCGCCGAGACCACCGGCCTGGAAGCCAACGCCCGCGACAAGCTTGCCCGCAAGGGTTGCGACTGGATCGTCGCCAACGACGTCGGTGGCACGGGCGTGATGGGCGGGGATCACAACACCGTCTCCATCCTGGACGCCGGCGGTCTCGAAGCCCTGCCCAAGATGTCCAAGACCGAGGTGGCCGACCGCCTGGCCGAGCGGATCGCCAGGGCGCTCAGGCCCTAATCCCCCTCCCTGCGGGAGAGGGAAATCTGATGATCCACCCCCTTCTCCAGAACCAGGTCCGCGCGCGCGCGGGTCGGGGCCACGTGATCGCGCAGGTTGGGAACGTTGATCCGCGCCCAGATGTCGGCGGCCAGCGCGTTCGGGTCGCCGCCGACCGCGCGCAGGCGGTCGGCCAGGCGCGGGGCGTGCTGTCGGCCCAGGGCCAGGAAGCGCTCGGTGTACCAGGCCATCAGCTGCGCCTCGCCGGCCTCGACGTAGAGGCCGAGGTCCAGCGGCTCCACGCGGGCGTCCAGCGCGACAAGCCCTTCGAGGATCAGCACCTCAGGCCGGTCGAACGTCCGGGTTCCATCCACGTCATAGGTCTCGTGGGAATAGGTCGGGACGCTCAGGCGCGAGTCACCCGCCCGCAGGGTTCGCATGAGAGCGGAAAGGGCCAGCCAGTCGTAGGTGTCCGGGAAACCCTTGCGGTCCATCAGACCCCGCTCGGCCAATTCGGCGTTGGCCAGCAGGAAGCCGTCGGTCCCCACAACCTCGACCGTCAGGCCCCGGGCGCGCAGCGTCTCGGCCAGTTCGGCCGCGATCCGGCTCTTGCCCGAGGCCACGCCGCCCGCGATCCCCACGACAAAGGCGCGGCCTGACACGCCCACGCGGCGCGTCTCGATCTCGGCAGCGATGACGTCGGTCCAGTCCACGGCGCCTCAGGCGCCGAAGGCGGCCTTCAGCCGGTCGAGCTGGTTCTGCACCGGATTGGTCGGCTCCTCTTCCGGAGCCTCCAGGAACATGCGGCGGTCCAGATAGATGACCCGCTCCATGAGCTTCTCGGTCCGGACCATCAGCTCGATCAGATACATCGGCAGGTCCGGGTGGGTCGGCTCGCCCGACGGGGGCCTCAGCGACAGGCGGTAGCGTGGATCGCAGGCCGCGACCGGCTCCATGTCGCCCTCGCGCACCGCACGCTGGACCAGCAGCCACGACGCGATCTGCATCAGGCGCGTGGTCAGGCCCATGCTCTCCGAGGCGTAGGCGAGCGCCGCGGCGCGCGACAGCAGCTTGGCCTCCCTGCGACCCTCGCCGTCCAGATAGGCCGCGGTCTCCTCGACCAGCTCCATGCCTTCGGAGAAGGTGCGGGCGAACAGCTCGGACCGGGCGAAATCACGCACCTGGCCCGCGCGGGCCTCGGACACGCCGGTCAGGGAAATCGGAGCGCCGGACGCTGCGAACTGGGACATGGGGGCTCCGTCTGTCACGCGCGCCGGATAAGCAGGCGCAACCCGGCGACTGCAACGCCCATGCCACGCTCTTGGGACGTTTCCGTCAAGCCCCGTCGCCGAGACGGAAGAAGGCGTCCGCCGCGGACTTCTTCTGGCGCTTGGCGTGAACGGCGGCTTCTGTGCGGACGATCTCTCCCCGAAGGGCCTCGGCGCGGGCCTCGAGATCCTCGACCGAATAGTTGTCGAGGTCCTCGCGCAGCAGGTCCCGAAGGGTCTGGTCCTGGCCGCGGCGCGGTTCGAGGTCTTCGATCGTCATGGCGCTCTCCCAATCCGGTCCCCGAACCGGCTATGGAACCCCCGCACGCCCGCGAACGCAAGCCCGGAGCCGACCGTTGAACCATTCGGCCATGCGCGCCGTCATTGTCGAAGACGGCGGCGGTGACGCCCAAGGCCTCAAGCTCGGCGAGGCCCCGCGGCCGACGCCCGGCCCAGGCGAGATCCTGATCCGTGTGCGCGCCGCCGGCGTGAACCGGCCCGACATCCTCCAGCGGCGCGGTCTCTATCCGCCGCCGCCGGGCGCGTCCGAGATCCTCGGACTGGAGGTCGCCGGCGAGGTGGCCGAGGTCGGGGAGGGAGCCGCGCGCTGGTCGGCCGGCGACCGGGTCTGCGCCCTGCTGCCCGGCGGAGGCTATGCGGAATACGCTGTCGTGGACGCCCGCCACGCCCTGCCTGTGCCGGAACGGCTCGACTTTCGCCAGGCGGCGGCCCTGCCCGAGACGATCTTCACCGTGTGGGCGAATGTGTTCGAGATCGGGGCGCTCAAGCCGGGCGAGACCCTGGCGGTCCACGGCGCGACCTCCGGGATCGGGGTGACGGCGATCCAGATGGCCAGGGCTCAGGGAGCCCGTGTCGTCGCCACCTCGAGGGGCGCGGCCAAGGCGGAGCAGGCGCTGGAGCTCGGCGCGGACATCGCGCTGGACGCGACCGGCCCGGATTTCGCCGCGCGCCTCGCCGACGCGGCGCCGGACGTCATCCTGGACATGGTCGGGGCCGACTACCTCGCGGCCAATGTCGCCGCTCTGAAGTTCGGTGGGCGGCTGGTGATCATCGCCTATCAGTCGGGCCCGCGCGCCGAGCTCGACCTGGCGCGGGTCATGCGCAACCGCCTGACCATCACCGGCTCGACCCTGCGCAACCGGCCCGCTGACGAGAAAGCCCGCCTGGCCGCGGCCGTCGAGGCCACGGTCTGGACCTGGATCGCCGATGGCCGCTTCGCCCCGGTCATCGAGGCCGCCCTGCCGCTCGCCGAGGCCGCCGAGGCCCACCGCCGGCTCGAGGCCGGCGGCCACCTCGGCAAGATCGTGCTCGAGCCCTAGGCTTGGACGAAGGCCTTGAAGCCGCCCCAGATCATGCGCTTGCCGTCGAAGGGCATGTCCTCGGGGTTCATCTTCATGTCCTCCATGACCTTGGCCATGACCTCGTCGCGGTGGGCGCGGTCGCGGTAGGTGGCGAAGGAAAAGATCACCACCTCGTCGTCCTTGGCCTGCACGGCGCGCGGGAACGAGGTGAGCTCGCCATAGGGAACGTCATCGGCCAGGGCTTCGACGTAGGAGAGGGCCCCGTGTTTCATCCAGCAATCGCGGCCTTCCTCGGCCATCTTCTTGTAGTCGTCCAGCCGATCCTTCGGCACGGCGAGCACGTAACCATCAACATAGGACATCGCGGAAACTCCTGACGGGTTGCTGTCGGCGGGACGACGAATGCACGGCCGCGCATCCTACAGCGATGCGATGCTGTCCGTTCCCTTTTTCGCGGAACGGCCCTATAGGTTTATCGATCGCGCCCGGCCGAAAGGCCGGGCGCCGCCGTTTCCGGGACCCCGCAAGGGTCTCATCCGTCTTCGAAAGTGCTGACGCATGACCGACATCCTCTATCCCAAGGCCACCGCGGTCTGGCTGGTCGACAACACCTCCCTGACGTTCGAGCAGATCGCCGACTTCTGCGGCCTGCACCCGCTGGAGGTGAAGCGGATCGCCGACGACATCGCCCACGACATCCGCGGCGCCGACCCCATCGGCAACGGTCAGCTGACCCGCGAGGAACTGGACAAGGCCCAGAATGACGCGAACTACCGCATGCAAGCCCAGGTCAGCCGCCACGCCGAGCTGCTCAAGACCAACAAGAAGGCCCCGAAGTACACGCCTGTCTCGCGCCGTCAGGACCGCCCGGACGCCATCGCCTGGTTCGTCAAGCATCACCCCGAGGTGACCGACGCCCAGATCGCCAAGCTGCTGGGCACCACCAAGGCCACGATCGAAAGCGTGCGCGGCCGCACCCACTGGAACACGGCCAACATCAAGCCGGTCGACCCGGTCACTCTGGGCCTCGTGGGTCAGCTGGAGCTGGACGCGGTGGTCAAGAAGGCCGCCGACAAGCGCGCCAAGGAACTGGCCAAGGCCGGCGGCGCGACCCTTCAGCCCGCCGGCGAGGCCGAGCCGCAGGTCGAGATCCACGAGCCGGAACTCTCCGACGAGGAAGACGACGGCCGTCGCCGCGCCGAGCCGACCGTCGAGGGCGTGTTCGGCCGTTCCGAGGACTGATCGGCGCCGTGCGCCCGGGCCGTCAGGCCTGGGCGGACAGCTGGTGAAGCTCTTCCTTCAGGCGGAGCTTGCGACGCTTCATCTCCCTGAGCTTCAGGGGGTCCGCGGAGGGTCGGTGCAGCTCCTGCTGGATGGCCTCGTCGAGGCTCCGGTGCCGGTTGCCGAGTTCGCGGATACGAGCGTCTATCGCCATGGCGGGTAGCTCCTTCGTTGAATGGACGGTCGACTCCACACCCGTCCGGGACCAGTGTGGAATCACAAACGCGAGAGCGTCTGCGTGAGGACTGCGATGAGCGCCGAGCCCCAGCCCCGTCGAATCGTCGTCGGCCTGTCCGGCGCCTCCGGCGCCGTCTACGGCCTGCGCGCGCTGGAAGCGCTTTCGGAACTGGGGGTTGAAACCCATCTGGTGGCCAGCCGCGCCGCCGCCCTGACGCTCACGCAGGAGACGGGCCTGACGCTCGCGGACCTCTCGGCCCGCGCCAGCGTGACGCACCGGGCCGCCGACGTGGGCGCGACCATCGCCTCGGGCTCTTTCCGGACCATGGGCATGCTGATCGCGCCCTGTTCGGTGCGCACCATGAGCGAGATCGCCACCGGCGTGACCTC
>CBIHLR010000120.1:0-7361 GCA_966210875.1 uncultured Brevundimonas sp.
CCGAGAACCAGACCCTGGCCTCGGTGACGATCCAGAACTACTTCCGCCTCTACAAGAAGCTGTCGGGCATGACCGGCACGGCGGCGACCGAGGCCGCCGAGTTCCACGACATCTACAAGATGGACGTGGTCGAGATCCCGACCAACCGGCCCATCGCCCGCATCGACGAGGACGACGAGGTCTATCGCACGATGGCGGAGAAGAACCGCGCCATCTGCGGCCTGATCGCCGAGCGCCACGTCATCGGCCAGCCGATCCTGGTCGGCACCGTCTCGATCGAAAAGTCGGACAGCCTGTCCAAGATGCTGCTGGAGTGGCCTTGGGAGGTCGAAATCTGGCGGCTCAAGCCCGAGTTCGCCGAGCAGCTGAAGGCCGAGGCCGCTGGGCGGCCGTTCAAGACCGTCTGGCCGCGCCGCGAGATCGACGCCGATCCCCTGGCCATGCGCATCCGCAAGAAGTTCGGGGACGCGGCCTTCGAGGTCGAGACCAAATCAGGCAAGGGCGTGCCGCACAATGTGCTGAACGCCAAGCACCACGAGCAGGAAGCCTACATCGTGGCCGACGCCGGCCTGCCGGGCGCGGTGACCATCGCCACCAACATGGCCGGCCGCGGCACCGACATCCAGCTGGGCGGCAACCTGGACATGCGCATGATGCGCTGGCGCGCCGACCAGCGCGCCGCGGGCGTCGAGCCGGACCAGGCCGCCGAGTTCGCCGAGCGCGACCGCATCGCCGCCGAGATCGAGGTCCGCCGCCAGGAGGCCCTGGCGCTGGGCGGGCTGTTCGTGCTCGGCACCGAGCGCCACGAGAGCCGCCGCATCGACAACCAGCTGCGCGGCCGGACCGGCCGTCAGGGCGACCCGGGCTTCTCGAAATTCTACCTGTCCTGCGAGGACGACCTGCTGCGCATCTTCGCCGGCGACCGGCTGGACGCGATCATGCGCAATTTCGGCCTCCAGGAAGGCGAGGCGATCACCCACAAATGGCTGAACTCGGCCATCGCCACCGCCCAGAAGCGCGTCGAGCAGCGCAACTACGAGATCCGCAAGAACCTGCTCAAGTACGACGACGTCGTGAACGAGCAGCGCAAGGCCATCTTCGAGCAGCGCCAGGAGTTCCTGGAGTCCGAGGACCTGTCCGAGCTGGTCGACGAGTTCCGCCGCGACACCGTCACCGACCTGGTCGACCGCTTCCTTCCGCCCAAGGCCTACGCCGAGCAGTGGGACATCGAGGGTCTGGACGAGCGGGTGAAGGCCCTGCTCGGCCTGGAGCTGCCGGTCCGCGAGTGGGCCGCCGAGGAAGGCGTCTCCAACGAGGAGATGGAGGAACGCCTGCAGGCCGCGTCCGAGGCGCGCGCCGCCGAGCGTCTGGCCGCCATCGGCCCCGAGCAGATGCGCGGGCTCGAGAAGAACTTCATGCTGCAGATGATCGATATGCAGTGGCGCGAGCACCTGGTGCACCTGGAGCACCTGCGCGCGGTCATCGGTCTGCGCGGCTACGCCCAGCGCGATCCGCTGAACGAGTACAAGACCGAGGCCTTCTCGCTGTTCGAGGCGCTGCTGGTGAACCTGCGCCAGAATGTGACGCGCTGGCTGATGACGGTGGAGTTCCGCTTCGCCCCGCCGCCGCCGCCGGTCGACATCGAGGAGGTCCACCTCAATCCGCTGACCGGCGAGAACGAGATGGCCGATCCGGCGCGCCAGATGCCGGAAGGCCAGTCGGACGCCGAGCAGCGCTCGCGCTGGCCGGTCGAGATGCTGCCGGAAGGCTGGGAGCGGACGAGCCGCAACGCCATGTGCCCCTGCGGCTCGGGCCGCAAGTTCAAGCACTGTCACGGCGCGCTGATCTAGGCATGGACCGGTTCGAGGCGATCGACGAGCCGGCGCTGCGCCGCCTCGTCGAGACCTTCTACGGCCGCGCGCGGGAAGACGCCCTGCTGGGCCCGGTGTTCGGCCGCGCCGTGCACGACTGGCCGGCGCATTTCGACCTGCTGACGGATTTCTGGTCCTCGGTGCTGTT
The DNA here is from genome assembly GCA_966210875.1 of uncultured Brevundimonas sp. Classification (GTDB taxonomy): domain Bacteria; phylum Pseudomonadota; class Alphaproteobacteria; order Caulobacterales; family Caulobacteraceae; genus Brevundimonas. The sequence goes on from CBIHLR010000120.1 coordinate 2,020, forward strand.
GGGGACCGGGCGGTTTCATGGGCGGCCGTTGCCGAAGCATGCGGCCGCGGGCGTGACCTCGGACCTGTTTCCGCGGTGGCTGGAGCTGTGGGGCGAGGCGGTCGACAGCCTGTTCGAACCCGAGCCCGCCGAGGTGATCAAGGCCAAGGCGGCCCACATCGGTCGGTCGATGAGCGCGGCGCTGTGGCTGTCGTCGCAGGCGGCCCAAGGCGTCACCCCGGAGAGCGCGCGGCGCTCATCCGGGGCCTAGGCACGGACGCTTGCGTTTAGGTCCCGGATCGCCGCTTCGCGTCGTCCGGGATGACGGGTAGAAGGCGCTCATGGCGACGAACGCTACAGCTTCACCCCCGCCCTTCGGCCAGGGCTTCCTGCGCGACATCTGGTGGTTCGCCGTCCTGTCGGACGAGGTGCGGCCGGGGTCGCTGAAGCGCTACGAACTGCTGGGCGAGCCGGTGCTGATCGGGCGCACGAAGGCGGGCGAGGTCTTCGCCATGCGCGACATCTGCCCGCACCGGGCCGCGCCCCTGTCGGCGGGGCGGGTGGTTGACCGCGACGGCGAGGGCGAGACGGTCGAGTGCCCCTATCACGGATGGCGCTTCCGGCCGGACGGCGGCTGCGCGGCCATTCCGTCCCTGACCGGCGAGCAGGACTTCGATGTCGCCCGCATCCGGGTGCGGTCCTATCCGGCGCGAGAGAGCCAGGGGCTGGTCTTCGTCTGGATGGGGTCGGACCCGCGTCTGCCGGCCGAGCCGGACCATGAGCCGCCGGTCTTCCCGGGCGTGGTCGGCGGCGGGCCCAAGCTGGTCGAGCGGATGGACTTCGACGCCCACGTCGACCACGCCGTGGTCGGGCTGATGGACCCGGCGCACGGACCCTATGTCCACAAGCAGTGGTGGTGGCGCACGGAATCGAGCCAGCACGAGAAGTCCAAGGCCTTCGAGCCGCGCGAGTTGGGCTTCGCCATGGCGCGGCACGCGCCGTCGTCCAACAGCCGGGCTTACAAGCTGCTCGGCGGCAAGCCGGCGACCGAGATCGTCTTCCGCCTGCCGGCGCTGCGCTGGGAGCACATCCAGGTGGGCGAGCGGCAGGTGCTGGCCCTCACCCTGCTGACGCCGATCACCGAGAAGAAGACGCGCATCACCCAGGTGTTCTGGTCGGACCACCCGGTCTTCGGCCTGGCCAAGCCCTTCCTGCGCGCCGGCGCCAAGGCCTTCCTCAAGCAGGACGGCGACATGGTGAACCTGCAGAACGAGGGCCTGCGCTACGACCCCGCCCTGATCTGGATCGACGACGCCGACAAACAGGCCAAGTGGTACCAGGGCCTCAAGCGCGAATGGTTCAGGAGCCGCTCGGAAGCGCGGTCGTTCGTGAATCCGGTCGAGCCGGCGGTGCTGCGCTGGCGGAGCTGACGAGGACCGAGCGCAGGGGCCGCGCGCCCATGGTCTCGGGCGTGCGGATGTTCCAGGCGAGCCCCAGCGCCTCCAGCAGCTGGATGAATCGGTATCCCCAGTCCGACTGGCCGGGATGCAGCCCGATCCGCGCCGAGCCCGGCCAGGCGTGGTGGTTGTTGTGCCAGGCCTCGCCCATGGTCGGGATCGCCGCCCAGGGCACGTCGTGGGCCTGGACCCCGGCGCCGTCCACCAGCCAACTCTGCGGACCGCGCGTGTGGGCGAGGTGCCCGACGAACCAATGGCCGACGACCGATGCCGACACCCGCGCGCAGACGCCCCAGACCACGAACGGCCAGCCGCCGACGAGGTAGAGCGCCAGCGCGATGGGAAGCTGCTGGAGCATCCAGGTGCGTTCGAGGAAGCGATAGAAGCGATCCCGGCCGACGTGGCCGAGGTCGAACGCGGGTGGGCGCTCAAGCTCGAGCCGGCAGTGCATCTGCCACCAGGCGTCGATCAGCATCGGCCGCCGGTGAGCGAGATAGTCGTGGCAGTCCGGCTGGCGCTGGGCCCAGTCGCGCAGGTCGTGGGTGCGGATCATCCAGAACGGCCCGCTCATGCCGACCGAGGTCCCGACCCAGACGAGGACATGCTCCAGCCAGAGCGGACAGTCGAAGCTGCGGTGGATGAGACGCCGGTTGAAGCCGACCGAATGGCCCAGCAGCAGGGCCGCGCCCGTGCCGAGGAGGAAAATCGCGAACGCCGGCCAGCTGAAAGTCAGCGGTCCGAGGATGAGCGCGCCCGCCAGCATCGCGCCGTTCCACAGCGAATGGCCCGGGTCCCAGACCACCCGGCCCTCAACCGGGCTGCAGCCGGGCGTCTCGACCAAGCTGTTGACGGCGCAAGGGTCGTGGGGGTCGGGGGTCACGAGCCAGCCTCATCCTGGCTGGTGTAGCCCGCCCTCCATGTCACGAAGCCCATGAGCCCTCCTGATAGGGCCCCGCCCAGGGCAAACGGCAGGATGCCGGTGTTCAGCGGATCGTCCAGCCCCAGCCAGACTAGAGTCCATGCCAGCGCGACCAGCGCCCCGCCGAGCACAATCGCGCTTCGCAGACCCACACACTTCAGTCCTTCAGCGGCGCGCCAAGCGAGCAACCCAAGAGGCGCCCCGATTGCGATCCAGATCGGCGCTGATACCACTAGGCCAAATATAGTCCCGAAGGTAAGGGCGGACCATGGCGCGGCGTTGGGTGCGGTCCACGGCGTTCCGAGCACGCCAAAAATGATCCCGGTCGACAAGATACCGGCTTTGACACCGGCGATGACTCCGGCCCGATACTGCGGCATCCAAGCCTCCATGCATTTAGGGCATTGCTTAAATACCTAATCGCCACTGCACTGGCAAGTGCTTAGCAAATCGCTTAAATATGTCCCATGCAGCGCGTCTTCGAAGCCCTTTCCTCGCCCGTGCGGCGCAAGATCCTGGCCTATCTGGCCCATGCCGACCTGACGGCGGGCGAGATCGCGGCGCGGTTCGAGATTTCCAAGCCGGCGGTGTCGCAGCACCTGTCGGTGCTGGAGAACGCCGGGCTGGTGACGAGCGAAAAACGCGGCCAATTCGTGCACTACAGCCTGTCGCGCGAGCATCTTGCCAATACGCTGAACGGCTATGTGCAGGAGGTCTGCCCGGTGTCGCGGCCGCTGAAGGCCGAGAGCGCGGACATCGCCGCGAAGCGCAAGCTGGCCGACGACTGAATCGCTTGAGCCGGGGGGCCGCATCGGCCACCTTGCGCGCTTTACGATGAACGCCCCTTCGCCCCCGCCCGTCCCGGCCGACACGAGCCCCGTGATGGCCCAGTTCCTGGCCGCCAAGGCGCGCCAGCCGGACGCGCTGCTGTTCTTCCGGATGGGCGACTTCTACGAGCTGTTCTTCGAGGACGCCGAGGTCGCGGCCAATGCGCTGGGCATCACGCTCACGCGGCGCGGCAAGCACCAGGGCGGCGACATCCCGATGGCGGGCGTGCCGGTGCATGCGGCCGAGGGCTATCTGGCGCGGCTGATCCGCCAGGGGTTCAAGGTCGCGGTCTGCGAGCAGCTGGAGGATCCGTCCGAGGCGAAGAAGCGCGGCTCCAAGGCGGTCGTGCGGCGCGACGTGGTGCGGGTGGTCACGCCCGGGACCCTGACCGAGGACAGCCTGCTCGAGCCCGGCCGGGCCAACCGGCTGGCGGCGGTGGCGGTGCGTGGCGACCGGGCGGCCCTGGCCTCGATCGAACTGTCGACCGGCGAGGTCGAGACCCTGGCCTGCGGGCGCGACCAGCTGGCCTCGGCGCTGGCGGCGGTGCGGCCGTCCGAGACCCTGGCGGGGGACCGGCTGTTCGCCGACGAGGCCCTGGCGGCTGCGCTGAAGACCTCGGGCGGGGTGGTGCAGCCCATGGCCCAGGCCCTGGCCGAGCCGACGGCGGCGCGGACGCGGGTGGAACGGCTGTATGGCTCCGCCACCCTGGACGGCTTCGGCGTCTTCGAGCCGTGCGAGGTCTCGGCGCTCGGCCTGATCGCGGCCTATGTGGAGACCACCCAGGCCGGCAGGCTGCCGTCGCTGAAGGCGCCGCGCCGGCTGGCCGAGGCCGGCTTCATGGCCATCGACCAGGCCACCCGCGCGAGCCTGGAGATCGACCGGACCCAGGCCGGGAGCCGCGAGGGCTCGCTGCTGGCCGCCATCGACCGGACGGTGACGGCGCCCGGCGCGCGGAGGCTGGCCGAGCGCATCGCCCGGCCCCTGTCGGACACCGACCAGATCGCCGCCCGGCTCGACGCCGTTGGCTGGTTCGTCGAGCGGCGGCAGTTGAGGCGGACAGTGCGCGGCGAGCTGAAGGGGGCCCCGGACCTGGCGCGCGCGGTCGGACGGCTGGCGCTCGGGCGCGGCGGGCCGCGCGATCTGGCGGCGCTGAAGGACGGGCTGTCGCGCGCGGCCTCGGTGCTGAAGCTGCTCGACGCGGCCAAGGAGCCGCTGAGCCAGTTTCCGGCGGAGGTGTCAGACGCCTGTCAGGCCCTGACGGCCTCGGACGAGATCGAGGCCCTGGCCGCCGACCTGGGGCGCGGCCTGAACGACCAGCCGCCGCACCTGGCGCGCGACGGGGGCTTCATCGCGGCGGGCTACTGGGCCGAGCTGGATGCGGCGCGTGCGCTCCGCGACGACAGCCGCCGGGTGGTCGCCGAGCTGGAGGCGCGCTGCCAGTCCGAGACCGGCCTGCCGCTGAGGGTCCGGCACAATGCGGTGCTGGGCTATTTCCTGGAGCTGGCCGCGGCCAAGGCCGAGGCGCTGATCCGGCAGGGGCCGGAGAGCGGCTACATCCACCGCCAGACCCTGGCCAACCAGGTGCGGTTCACGACCGTGGAGCTGGCCGAGCTGGACGCCAAGATCGCCCAGGCCGGCGAGCGCGCGCTGGCCATGGAGATCGAGCTGTTCGAGGGCTTCCGCGCCCGCGCGGTCGATCTGGCCGAGCCGCTCAGGGCCGCGGCCGAGGCGCTGGCGGAGCTGGACGTGGCCGCGAGCCTGGCGGAATGGGCCGAGGACGCGCGCTGCGTGCGGCCGGTGATCGACCGGTCGTGCGCCTTCCACGTCGAGGCGGGACGGCATCCGGTGGTCGAGGCGGCGGTCAGCCGCGACGGCCAGCCGTTCACGCCCAACGACTGTCGCCTGGACGGGGCGGGCGAGACGTCCAAGCGTCTGATGATCGTCACCGGGCCGAACATGGCCGGCAAGTCGACCTTCCTGCGGCAGAACGCGATCCTGGCTGTGCTGGCCCAGGCGGGCTGTTTCGTGCCGGCGGCCTCGATGCGGCTGGGCGTGGTTGACCGGCTATTCAGCCGGGTCGGCTCGGGCGACGACCTGTCGCGCGGGCGCTCGACCTTCATGACCGAAATGGTCGAGACCGCCGCCATCCTGACCCAGGC
>CBIHLR010000121.1:0-7319 GCA_966210875.1 uncultured Brevundimonas sp.
AGCGCCGACGCCGCGCTCATCAAGGATCTGGCCCAGACGGGCCTGGTCGACGGCGTCACCACCAATCCTTCGCTGATCGCCAAGTCGGGCCGGCCCATCGCCGAGGTCATCGCCGAGATTTGCGCCGCCGTCGAGGGGCCGATCTCCGCCGAGGTCGCCGCGACCGAAACCGACGCCATGCTGGCCGAGGGCCGCAAGCTCGCCGCCATCGCCGACAATGTCGTGGTCAAGCTGCCCCTGACCATGGACGGGCTGCGGGCGACCGCCGCCTTCTCGGCCGAGGGGATCGCCACCAACGTCACCCTTTGCTTCTCGGCGGCCCAGGCGCTGCTGGCGGCCAAGGCCGGCGCGACCTTCGTCTCGCCCTTCGTCGGTCGGCTGGAGGACCATGGCGCCGACGGCGTCGAGCTGCTGCACGAGATTCGGGCCATCTACGACGTGCACGGCTATGACACGGAAATCCTGGCCGCCTCGCTGCGCAATCCGGCCCATGTGACCGCCGCGGCCTTGGCCGGGGCGGACGCCGCGACCCTGCCGCCGGACGTCTTCAAGGCGCTCGTCAAACACCCCTTAACCGACAAGGGGCTTGATCAATTCCTCAAGGATTGGGCTTCGACGGGTCAGACCATCTGACCCGAGACGGGTGAGACTTCAGTGGGCGCGGCGGACAAGGCGACGGACGATCAACCGCAGGCGCTCGCGCCATGGCCCGAGCTGCGCGGCTGGCTGAAGGACAATCCCGAGCACCTGCTTGCGGACCACGAGCTGCTGCGCGAGCTGGAGCTGAAACCGGCGGCGAAGAACGTCGTCGAGTTCGGCCCGGCCGCCCTGTCGCGTCTGGAAGAGGCGGTGAAGCGCGAGAGCGGCGCCCGCCGCGCGGTCGAACACGTCGCCCGCGCCAACTTCGCCGCCCAGGCCCAGACCCATGTGACGGTGCTGGACCTCCTGGAGGCCAAGAACCATTCCGACCTGGCCGCGCGGCTGGATCACGCCTGCCAGGCGCGGTTCGGCCTGTCGGCCGTGTCGATCTGCGTCGAGAAGCCCGGCGTGGCGCCTTTCGGCTGGAAGCTGCTGCCCGAAGGCGGTGTCGGCAAGCTGCTGGGCGAGCACGGCCTGTCCTGGCTGGGCCCGGCCCCGGCGGGCCCGCAGCTGTTCGGCGCCCGCGCTGAAGAGGTGAAGAGCGTGGCGCTGGTCCGCATGGCCCTGTGGAGCCCGGCGCGGCACGCCGTCATCGCCTTCGGATCGCCCGAGCCGGAAGGCTTCACGCCCGACATGGGCTGCGAGCTGATCGCCTTCGTCACCCGCGTGGTCGAACGCGTCGCCGAGCGCTGGCCGGTGCTGGACCCGGCGGCGTGACAGGCGACGAGGCCGTCCAGACCTGGATGGACTGGCTGGCCCACGAACGCCGCGCCTCGCCCCGGACGCTGGAATCCTACGGCCGCATCGCGCGCGGCTATGTCGCCTTCCTCGCCGCGCATCGCGGTGAAGCCGTGACGCTGGCCGGCCTGGCGTCGGTGCGCGCCGCAGAGGTCCGAGCCCATCTGGCGGCGCGGAGGTCGGGCGAGAACGGGCTGCAGGCCCGCTCACTGGCCCAGACGCTGTCGGCCATCCGGGCCTTCCATCGCTTCCTCGATCGCCGCCTCGGCGCGCCGGCGCCGGAGATCGCCCTGGTGCGCGGGCCGAAGGTCAAGGCGTCCCTGCCCCGCCCCGTCAGCGAGGACCAGGCCATCGGCCTGCTGGAGGAGACCGGCGCCGACCCCGACCTCGATCCCTGGGAGGGGGCGCGCGACCGGGCGGTGATGAGCCTGCTCTACGGCTGCGGCCTGCGCATCTCCGAGGGCCTGTCCCTGACGGGCGCCGACCATCCGCTGGGCGAGGCGATCCGCGTCACCGGCAAGGGCGGCAAGACGCGGCTCGTGCCGATCCTTCCGGCCGTGCGCGAGGCCGTGTCCGATTACGTGCGCCTCTGCCCCTGGTCGCTGCCGCCGGCCGAGCCCCTGTTCCGGGCCAAGCGGGGCGGTCCGCTGAGCGCCCGGCATGTGCAGGCGGCCGTGCAGCGGCTGAGGGGTCGGCTCGGCCTGCCGGCCTCGGCCACGCCGCATGCGCTCCGGCACAGCTTCGCCACTCATCTGCTGGGCGCCGGCGCAGACCTGCGCGTCATCCAGGAACTGCTCGGCCACGCCTCCCTGTCGACCACGCAGAAGTACACCGCCGTCGACGCCGAGCGTCTGCTCGCCGCCTACGGCGCGGCCCATCCGCGGGCCTGACAATCTGACTTCCGTTCGCCGGAATCCGGCGCCAAGGTCCCCTCGGGAGGGACAACCTTGTTCGACAGACGCCGCCTGATGCTGGCCGCCGGCGCGGGCCTGCTGCCTTCGTCCGCCTGGGCGCAGGTGGCCACGCCGCCCGAGGCGCCGCCGGAGGAGCCGCCGATCGACCAGGCGGCGCTGGACGTCCTGCCCAACCTCGTCACCCGCATGAGCGTGCCGGTCGAGCTGAACGGCCAGCCCGGGTTCGGCTTCGTCGTCGACACGGGGGCCAACCGCACCGCGCTGGCCACCGAGGTGGCGGACGCGCTCGGCCTGCCGCGCGGGCCGGACGTGCTGGTCAATGGCGTGACCGCCGCCGAGCCGACGCCGACGGCCAGGCTGGACCGGCTGTCGGTGGCGGGGGCCACCTTCAACAACATCCTCGCCCCGCTCGTGCCCCGCCTGAGGCTGGGGGTGGACGGCCTGCTGGGCGTGGACGTGCTCGGACGCTTCGCCGTCACCTTCGACGTGGTCGGCGGCCAGCTGCACCTGGGACGGCGGCGCGTGGGCCTGTCCTTCGTAGACGGCAGCCGGCTGGACGACGCCAACCGCCTGAACGCGCAGCAGCGCTTCGGCCAGCTCAGCATCATCGACGTGCGCGCAGACGACCAGCGCGTGCGCGCCTTCATCGACAGCGGATCCCAGTACACCATCGGCAACATGGCCCTGTTCCGGACCCTGGCGGTGCGGCGTCCGGACATCCTGGAGCGGCGCTGGACCGTCCCGGTGATCGGCGCCACCGGCCAGAGCGTGACCGGAGAACTGGCCATCCTGAGATCGGTGCGAATGGGGGCGGTCACCCTGTTCGAACTGCCGGTCGTGTTCTGCGATCTGCACGTCTTTTCGATCTGGCGGCTGACCGACACGCCGGGGCTGATCTTCGGCGCGGACATGCTGCGCCTGTTCGAGCAGGTGACGGTCGACTTCCCCCGACGCGAGGTGATCCTCGGCCGGCCCCGCCCCCGGGACGAAACGCGGGACGCGGCAGGCTAGGTCTCGATCGCGTCCAGGTCCCGGCCACGCGTCTCGGGCAGGAAGAAGATGCTGATGACGACCGCGACGAGGGTGAAGGCCACCGCGTACCAGAGGCCGAAGTAGATATCCCCCGACCAGGCCACCAGCGCAAAGCTGGCGGCGGGCAGCAGTCCGCCCACCCAGCCGGTGCCGATGTTGTAGGGGAGGCTCATGGCCGTGTAGCGGATGCGCGTCGGGAAGAGCTCGACCAGGGCGGCGGCCTGCGGGCCGTAGAGCGCCGTGGCCGCCACGATGAAGACGAACAGCACGCCGAACACCACCGGTATGTTCACCTGCGCCGGGTCCGCCGCGGTCGGATAGCCGTGCCCGGCGAGCGCTGCGGTTATCCGCGCCTGGACGTCGGCGCGCGCCGCGGCCAGCGCCTCGCCCGAGAGGGCCGAGCCCTCGACCGAGGCGATGACCTCCTGACCCACCCGCACCTGGGCCACCGAGCCCGCCGGCGCCGCCTCATTCGAATAGGGCACGCCGGCGTTCGACAGCACGTTCTTGGCGATGTCGCAGGAACTCGTGAAGGCCGTGCGGCCGACCGGATCGAACTGCACCGAGCAGGCGGCGGGGTCAGCCACCACGACCACCGGCGAGGTCGCCTGGGCCTCGGCCAGCACCGGATTGGCCGCGCTCGTCAGCAGCTTGAAGCCGGGGAAGAAGCTCACCAGGGCCAGGATCATGCCGAACAGCATCACCGGCTTGCGCCCCACCCGGTCCGACAGCCAGCCGAAGAAGACATAAAGGAAGGCCGAGGTGACGGTGATGGCCAGGATCAGGGCGTCGACCGTGGCGGTCTCGACCTTCAGCACCCGCTCCATGAAGAACCGGGTGTAGAAATAGCCGCAGTACCAGACGGCGCCCTGGGCGATCATGATGCCGAACAGGGCCACCAGGACGAGCCGGAGGTTCCGCCAGGTCCCGAAGGACTCGCGATAGGGCGCGCGCACCGTCGGCTGCTCGGCTTCCATCCGCTGGAAGGCGGGGCTCTCGTTCAGCTTCAGCCGGATCCAGAGGGAGATCGCGAGCAGCAGCGCAGAGATCAGGAACGGGATGCGCCAGCCCCATTCGTCGAAGGCCTCGGCGCCCAAGATGGCTCGTACGCCGAGAATCACGGTCAACGCTCCGATCAGGCCGAGCGCTGCGGTGGTCTGGATCCAGCCGGTCAGGAAGCCGCGCTTCCTCACCGGGGCATGCTCGGCGACATAGATGGCGGCCCCGCCGTATTCTCCACCGAGCGCGAAACCCTGCAGCACCCGCATGGTCAGCAGCAGGATGGGCGCGGCGATGCCGATCTGCTCGTAGTCGGGCAAGAGGCCGATCGCGACGGTGGCGACCCCCATCAGGGTGATGGTCACCAGAAAGGTGGTCTTGCGGCCGGTGCGGTCGCCGAACCAGCCGAACACCAGCGCGCCCAGCGGCCGCACGATGAAGCCCAGGCCGAAGGTCAGCAGCGCCAGGATGTAGCTCGTGGCCTCGCCGACGTCGGCGTAGAAGTGCCGGGCGATGATCCCGGTGAGCGAGCCGAAGATGAAGAAGTCGTACCACTCGAAGGCCGTGCCGGCCGCCGAGGCCCCTACGACCGTCCTCAACGAAGGTTGCGGCCGCGCGTCCGCGGCCGTGGCCTGATCGCTCATCGATGTCCCTCCCGGGCCTGCGCGATCTTCTCCCGCGTCAGGCGTTACGCTGATATCGCGCGGCGCCGCAGACCCGGCAAGCGGCCATCAAGGCGCCGTCTTCGGCCGGGATCGTGCTAGGACGCCGCGTCCTTGAGGAACCCGCCATGCGCCACTTCCTGACCGCCCTGACCCTGGCCCTCGTCGCCGCCTGCGCGCCCGCGCCGGCGCCCGCCACGACGACCGATCAGTGGGCCGACGCGCCGATGTCCGCTCCCCCCGCCCAGCCGGACACCGAGGAGGCCCGCAGCTGCGCCGCGCGCGGCGGCGCCATGCAGCCGGTCTGCCGCATGCAGACGATGCAGTGCGTGGTGCAGTACAGCGACGCCGGTCAGGCGTGCCGCGACGGCGACGACTGCCAGGGCGACTGCCGCGCCGACGCCGGCGCGACCGGCCAGGTCACCGGCCAGTGCCAGGCCTCGAGCGATCCCTGCGGCTGTTTCGCCGTCGTCGAGGACGGCCGGGTCCAGCACGCGCTCTGCGTCGACTAGGCGTTTCAGGCCTGTCGGGCCGCCTATCGTAAATGCGCCCTTAACCGCGCGCGCGGCATCCAGGGATGTGCGATTTCCTGGAGGGCGGGCATGACTTCGGCCGCGGCGGTGGTGGGCGAGAGGCTGGCGGAGACGTTCCGCCTAGTCTGGGACGCGCCCCTTACGGCGCGCATGCGCGGCGGCATGGTCGCGGTGCTGGGCCTAGGCCTGGTCATCGCCTTCGCCAGCTACGACCCCGCGGATCCGAGCTGGAACGCCGCGACTGGCCTGCCGCCCGAGAACTGGCTGGGCACGCCGGGCGCGCTGTGGGCCGACATCTGGCTGCAGAGCCTGGGCCTGGCCGCGTGGCCGGCGGCCCTGTTGATGCTCTACATGGGCCTGCGGCGGGCGGCGGACGGCGATCCCCTGCGGACCCGCGTCGTGGGACGGTGGCGCGCCCTGTGGGCCGCGCTGATGGTGCTGGTTCTCGCCGGCGCCCTGTCGACCCTGCCGACCCCGGCGGCCTGGCCGCTCGGCAAAGGACTGGGCGGCTTCTGGGGTTCGGCCCTGACCGACGGCCTGCAAGGATTCTTCGGCTTTCTGCACCTGCCCGGACCGGCCGTCTGGTCGGGCGTGATCCTGACGGCGGGCGCGCTGGGCCTGCTGGTTCCCGCGCTGGGCTTGACCGGCTCGGACGTTGCGCGGGTCTCCGCGCTGCTGGACCGCTCGCGCGCGCCCATGCCGCCGCCGGCCGCCGCCAAGCGCGCGCGCCGGCCCCGCGCCGCCGCCCGCAAGGCCGTGCCGGAACCCGAGGTGGAACGCCCCGCCCGGCCCGCCGCCGCGCCCAAGGTCGCCGACACGCGCGCGCCGAAGTCCTCGGGTCGCGAGGTGCGCGAAAACCAGGGCGTCCTGCCCTTCGCGCCCACCAACGGCTTCCGCCTGCCCGAGCTGAACATCCTGTCGCGAGGACCGGGCCGGTCGGCCTCGGTCGACGAACAGGCCCTGCTGCAGAACGCCCGCATGCTGGAAGGCGTGCTGGCCGAGTTCGGCGTGCGCGGGACCATCGACCAGATCCGGCCCGGCCCGGTCGTGACCCTTTATGAGCTGCTGCCGGCGCCTGGCGTGAAGCACGCGCGGGTCGTGGCCCTGTCGGACGACATCGCCCGCTCCATGTCGGCCCGCGCCTGCCGCGTGTCGGTGGTGCAGGGCAAGAACGCCATCGGCATCGAGCTGCCCAACGCGCGGCGCGAGACCGTCTTCCTGCGCGACCTGCTGGCCTCGGCCGAGTTCGAGAAGGCGGGCCACGTCTTGCCGCTGGCGCTGGGCCAGACCATCGGCGGCGAGCCCTACATGGCCGACCTGGCGCGTATGCCGCACCTGCTGATCGCGGGCACCACCGGCTCGGGCAAGTCGGTCGGGGTCAACGCCATGATCCTGTCGATCCTCTATCGGCTCAGCCCCGAGCAGTGCCGCTTCATCATGATCGACCCCAAGATGCTGGAGCTCAGCGTCTATGACGGCATCCCGCACCTGCTGGCGCCCGTCGTCACCGATCCGAAGAAGGCCGTGGTCGCCCTGAAGTGGACCGTGCGCGAGATGGAGGACCGCTATCGCCGCATGTCCAAGATCGGCGTGCGCAACATCGCCTCCTACAACGAACGCGCGCGCGAGGCCCTGGCCAAGGGCGAGCATTTCGAGCGCACCGTCCAGACCGGCTTCGACGAGAACCGGCGTCCCGTCTACGAGTCCGAGAAGATCCGGCCCGAGCCCATGCCCTATCTGGTCGTGGTCATGGACGAGATGGCCGACCTGATGCTGGTCGCCGGCAAGGACGTCGAGGGCGC
>CBIHLR010000122.1:0-7184 GCA_966210875.1 uncultured Brevundimonas sp.
TCCAGGAGCTGTACGTCGTGCGCGGCTTCCCGGTCTATTCGGACGACATGACCTACAACGGCCTGTACGGCATCCTGCCGCGCCAGTTCGTGGCGGCGGAGCTGCTCGACCGGGTCGAGGTCTTCCATGGCGCCTCGGCCTTCCTGAACGGCGCGGCGCCCGGCGGTTCGGGTGTGGGCGGGGCCTTCAACCTGACGCCCAAGCGGGCGCGCGACGAGGACCTGAACCGCTTCACTCTCGGCTTCGAGAGCGGCGGCGAGGCCTATGTGGCCGGCGACGTGAGCCGCCGGTTCGGCCTGGACGGCGACTGGGGGGCGCGACTGAACCTGGCCCTGCGCGACGGCGAGAGCACCATCGAACGGCAGGAGCGGGAGCTGTTCGTAGCCGGGCTGGGGCTGGACTGGCGTGGCGACCGGGCCCGGTTCTCGGCCGACCTGGGCTGGCAGGACCACCACATCGACGCGCCTCGGCCCAGCGTGACGCCGAACAGCGCGGTCCCGACACCGCCCCCGGCCGACACCAACTTCGCCCAGCCCTGGACCTATACCGACGAGCGGCAGCTGTTCGGCGTGGCCCGCGGAGAGCTGGACCTGGGCGCCTCGACCACGGCCTGGGCCGCCTTCGGCGGTCGCCGCGGCGAGGAGGCGAACGTCCTGGCCAATCCCCGGACCCAGCCGGACGGGACCCTGACGGCCTATCGCTTCGACAACGCCCGGCAGGACACCATCTGGTCGGGGGATGTCGGCCTACGCACCGAGGTCTGGACCGGGTCTGTGCAGCACCGGCTGGTCGCGTCCGCCGCGTCGGTGCAGTCGCGTTCCGAGAACGCCTATGCCTTTTCGAGCTTCTCAACGCCCTTCGTGAGCGACCTCTACGATCCCGTGGACGTGGCTCCGCCGGCGCCGGACTTCTTCGTGGGCGGCGACCTGGACGATCCCCTGACCACCGAGCGGGTGCGGAACTCCTCGGTGGCCCTGGCCGACATGGCGACCTTCCTGGACGGCCGCCTGACCGCGACGCTGGGCGTACGCTGGCAGGACATCTCCACGCGGTCGTACGACTACAACACCGGCGCCGGCCTCTCGTCCTACGACAGCGACGCGGTGACCCCGGCCGTGGCCCTGCTCTATCGGGTCAGCCCGCAGCTGTCGGTCTATGGCAACCACGCCGAGGCCCTAATCCCCGGCCAGATCGCCCCCGCCACCAGCGGCGGCGCGCCGGTGAGCAACGCCGGCGAGGTGCTGGCGCCGTTCCGCGGCGAACAGGCCGAGGTGGGGATCAAGTTCGATTCCGGAACCTTTGGCGTGACCGCCAGCCTGTTCCGGCTGACCCTGCCGAGCGCCTTCGTCGAGGCCGGGGTGTTCGCCGCCAATGGCGAGCAGCGCAACCAGGGCCTGGAGATCTCCGCCTATGGCGAGCCGGTCGAGGGCCTTCGCATCCTCGGCGGCGCCACCTGGCTGGACGCCGAGCTGACCCGGACCGCCGGCGGCGCGCAGGACGGCAATCGCCCGATCGGCGTGCCGGAGTTCCAGTTCAATGCCAACGTCGAGTACGACGTGGCCGCGATCGAGGGCCTGACCCTGGAGGGCCGGGTGGTCCACACCGGGGAGCAGCAGGTCAACGCCGCCAACACGGTGCAGCTGGATTCCTGGACTCGTTTCGACGCCGGGGTCCGCTACGACTTCGCCGCCGCCGGCCGTCCGCTGACGGTGCGCGCCCGGGTCGAGAACTTGGCGGACGAGGACCAGTGGGTCGCGGTCGGCGGCTATCCGGGCGCCAACTATCTGACGCTGGGGGCGCCGCGCACCTTCACCGTCTCGGTGTCGGCGGATTTCTGAGCCGGATGAGAGCCAAGACCCTCAGGGCCTGGTCGTGGGCGCACAGGTGGTCGAGCCTGGTCTCGACCTTGTTCCTGCTCATGCTCTGCCTGACGGGTCTGCCGCTGGTGTTCAGCCATGAGCTGAACCACGTGCTGCTCGACGAGCCCTGGGCGCCGTCCGGCTCGACGGACGAGATGCTGAGCCTGGACGACGTCCTGGCCACCGCCCTGGCGCGCGAGCCCGGCCACGTGCCGATCTTCATGAGTTTCGACACCGACCGGCCGGTGGTGAACGTCACCTCGGGTCCGACCGTGGACGCACCGGGTTCGGCCATGGCCTTTCAGCCCATCGACCAGACCAGCGGCGACGCCGCGCCCTTGGTCGCCGGCCACCCGGCGATGGAATTCCTGCTGCAGTTGCACACGGACATGTTCCTGGGCCTGCCCGGAATGCTGTTCCTGGGCCTGATGGGGCTGATGCTGGTCGTGGCCATCGTTTCGGGCGTGGTGCTTTATGCGCCCTTCATGAAGCGGCTGGAGTTCGGCACGGTGCGGGTGGCGCGCTCGGCGCGCACGCGCTGGCTGGACTGGCACAACCTGGTCGGGATCGTCATCACCGCCTGGCTGCTGGTGGTGGGTCTGACGGGGGTGGTGAACACCCTGGCGGTTCCGATCATCGCCCACTGGAAGGACACAGCCCTGGTCGCTTTGACCGAGGCGCACGGCGCGCCCGCGCCGCCGGGTGAATGGAGCTCGCTGCACGCCGCCGTCGAGCGGGCGCGTGAGGCCTTGCCCGGCATGACGCTGCAGTTCGTGGCCTTCCCTGGCTCGGCCTATTCGACGGACCACCATTACGCGGTCTTCTTCCACGGTGAGACGCCGCTCACCGCCAATCTGACAACGCCGGCGCTTATCGACGCGCGGACCGGTGAGCTGACCGCCGTGGCCGAGACGCCGTGGTACGCGAAGGCCCTGGGCCTGTCGCAGCCGCTGCATTTCGGGGACTACGGCGGGCTGCCGCTGAAGATCCTGTGGGCCCTGCTCGACCTCGCGACCATCGTGGTGCTGGTGTCCGGACTGCATCTCTGGATACGCCCGCCGGCGAGGCCGTCATGACGCGGGGCGGGCTCATCGGGACATTCGGCTGGCCGGCTCTCATCGCGGTGACCAGCCTCATCGGCCTGGTGACGGCGCTGTTCGTCGACGGAGCCTGGGACGCGGCTGCCGCGGCGCTGATCGGCCTTCCCCTGTTCGCCGCCGCCCTGGCCAGCCGGGCCGCCACCCGCCGCGTGCTGGTCGGCCCTCCCGCAAGCCGCAACCAACGCCGCCTTGCCCAGCGCGAGGCTAAGCCGCTAAAGGGCTAGGTCCGTCCGACAGAGACGGTTTTGCTTCAAGGCTCGTCTCGCAAGATGCTCACGACCACCCGCCGCTTCGCCAAGTCCTGGGTCGCCGCCGTCATCATCGGCCTGCTGATCGTGGGCCTCGCCATCGTGGGCGTGACGGACGTGTTCCGCTTCGATTTCAGCACCCACGTGATCAAGGCCGGCGACCGCGAGGTGAGCCAGCAGCAGTTCGCCCAGATCGTCGACAATCTGAACGAGCAGAACGCCCAGCAGACCGGCCAGCGCTTCACCAACGCCGAACTGGTCGAGAGCGGCCAGCACCTGCAGATCCTTGAGGGTCTGGCGGGCGAAGAGGGCCTGTTCGCCTGGGTGTGGAAGGTCGGCATCCGCCCGGCCGCGGACCTGGTGGCCGAGCAGCTGCGTGCCCAGCAGGGCTTCTTCGATCAGGTCACGGGCGAGTTCGATCAGGAGATTTACGCCGCGCGCCTGGCCGAGGCGGGCCTGACGCCGGCCCAGTACGAGCGCACCCTGCGCGACCAGATCGCCGCCGAGCACTATGTGGCGGGCGTGGCCGCGGGCCTGCGCCTGCCGCGCATCTACGGCGCGCTGGAGGCCGCCTACGCCCAGGAGACCCGCTCGGGCCGCTGGGTGATGCTGGACCCGTCCTCGGTCGAAGTCCCCGCGCCGACCGACGCCCAGCTGACCGAGCTGCTGAACCAGTTCGCCGACCAGGTGCGCGAACCCGAGCGGCGCGTGGTCACCCTGGTGCGCTTCACCCCGGCCCAGGCGGCCGAGCAGGTGACGGTCAGCGACGAGGACATCCAGAGCCGCTTCGAATTCGCCCGCGACTCCCTGGGCACGCCCGAGACGCGCAGCTTCGTCACCCTGACGGCGCCGAACGCCCAGGTGGCCGGCCAGATCGTCCAGCGCCTGCGCGCCGGCGAGGCGCCCGAGGCCGTGGGCGAGGCCCTGAACATCGAGCCGGTGGTCTATGACGCCCGGCCGCGCAGCGCCGTCGCCGACCCCCGCGTGGCCGCCGCCGCCTTCGGCCTGAGCCAGGGGGCGGTGTCCGATCCGGTCCAGGGCGAACTGGGCCTGGTGGTCATCAAGATGAACGCCATCACCGCCGGACGTCAGGCGACGCTGGAGGAGAACCGCGCCGAGATCGAACAGCAGCTGCGCCTGGAGCAGGCCCGCGTGCGCGTGTCCGAGAACGTCGAGCGCTATGTCCAGCTGCGTGAGGGCGGGGCCTCGCTGGAGGACGCCGCGCGTCAGACCGGCGGCGACATCATCACCCTGCCGCCCTTCTCCGAGACGGGCCAGCTGCCCAACGGCCAGCCGATGGGCGCGCCGGAGATCCTGTACTCGACCGCCTTCGCGACGGCGCAGGGCCAGGAAAGCGACATCGTCGACGCCGGCGAGGACGAGTATTTCGCCATCCGCGTGAACGAGATCACCCCGGCGCGCATGCCGACGGTGGACGAGCTGCGTCCCGACCTGACCGCCGCCTGGCGGCAGCGCGAGACCCAGCGCCTGCTGCAGGAGCGGGCCAACGCCATCGCCGGACGCGTGCGCGGCGGCGAGGACATCGCCGCCGTGGCCCAGGCCGAGGGCCTGACGCTGGTCACCCGCGAGGGCGTCGGCCGCACCGCCACGGAAGGCGAGAACGCGGTCGCTCAGGGCGTGGTCGAGGGCCTGTTCGGCCAGGGCCGCGGCCAGGTCTTCTCCGGCCCGGCGGACCGCGAGGGCCGCTTCGCCGTCGGCGTGGTGGACCAGGTTCGGGCCCCGACCCCGGCCGTCGCCGGCCGTGTCGCCGAGGAGCGCCGCCCGGCCCTGACCGGCGCGGTCTTCCAGCAGGAGCTGCTGCCCGGCATCCAGGCCGCCGCGCGTGACGCGGTGGGCGTCGAGACCTTCCCCGACCGGGCCCGGGCCGCTCTCGGCGTGCCGCCGGAAGAAGAGACCGAAGCGGCCGAAGGGACGCCCGCCAGAGCCCAATGAGCGCGGACGACTTCGCCCGCCTCCACGCGCAAGGCCGGTCGCAGGTCGTCTCGCGACGGCTGATCGACGACCTGGAGACGCCCGTCTCGGCCTATCTGAAGGTGGGCCGGGGCCGGCCGTTCGCCTTCCTGTTCGAGTCCGTCGAGGGCGGCGCCTGGCGCGGCCGCTACTCGATCCTGGCGGTGGAGCCGGACCTGGTCTGGCGCTGCCGCGGGGACCGGGCCGAGATCGCGCGCGGGGCCGAGGCCGTGAAGGCTGGGGTCTATGCGCCGGAGAGCCTGCCGGCGCTGGAGTCGCTGAGGGCGCTGGTCGCCGAGTGCCGCATCGACCTGCCCGAGGACCTGCCGCCGATGGCGGCGGGCCTGTTCGGGGTGTTCGGCTACGACATGGTGCGGCTGGTCGAACCGGTGGGACCGTCGAAGGACGACCCGCTGGACCTGCCCGACGCCGTATGGGCGCGACCCTCGATGGTGGCCGTGTTCGACGGCGTGGCCCAGGAGATCATCCTGTGCACCCCGGTGTGGCCCAGCGAAGCGAGCGCGGACGAGGCCCGGGCCGAGGCCGAGGCGCGGCTGGACGCCTTCGAGGCCGCCCTGAAGGCGCCCCTGCCGGCCACCGCGGCGCCCCAGCCCCGCCCGGCGCCGCAGATGGTCTCGGACGTGGACGCGGCGGCGTACGCGGGGGTGGTCGAGCGGGCGAAGGGCTACATCGGCGCGGGCGACATCTTCCAGGTGGTGGCGGGGCACCGGTTCGAGGGGCCGGCGCCGTCGGATTCCTTCGCCTTCTACCGGTCGCTGCGGCGGACCAACCCGTCGCCCTTCCTGTTCCACCTGGACTTCGGCGGCTTCGCCCTAGCGGGCTCGAGCCCGGAGATCCTGGTGCGGCTGAGGGACGGGGAGGTGACGATCCGGCCACTTGCAGGCACGCGGCCGCGCGGCGCCACGCCGGCCGAGGACGCGCGGCTGGAGGCCGAACTGCTGGCCGACCCGAAGGAACGGGCCGAGCACCTGATGCTGCTGGACCTGGGCCGCAACGACGTGGGCCGGGTCGCCCTGCCGGGCTCGGTCGAGGTGACGAAGAGCTTCTACGTCGAGCGCTATAGCCACGTGATGCACATCGTCTCGAACGTGGTGGGCAAGGCGCGCGCGGACCTGGATCCGGTCGACGTCCTGACCGCGGCCCTGCCGGCCGGCACCCTGTCGGGGGCGCCCAAGGTGCGGGCCATGCAGATCATCGACGAGCTGGAGACCACCAAGCGCGGCGTCGGCTATGGCGGGGCGGCCGGCTACATCGGCGCCGGCGGCGAGATCGACGCCTGCATCGTGCTGAGGACCGCCCTGTTCAAGGACGGCCGCATGTACGTCCAGGCCGGCGCCGGCCTGGTCGCCGACAGCGACCCGGCGAGCGAATACGCCGAAACCCAGCACAAGGCCCGCGCCCTGATGCGCGCCGCCGAAGAGGCCTGGCGCTTCGGCTGAGGGGAGGCCGGGAGGGGGCGAGTAAGCGGTCGACGCCAATGTCCGCTATGGTGGAAAGCGGACCTAGCGAGGGGGGATGAATAGGCCAAGGAAGTTGTGGCTAGTGCTGCTGGTCGCGTTTGCCGCGCTCTGGGCGGGGTTGGTCGTTTCCCGGCATGCGGCTCTCTACTGGGTGTCCAACACAACCAATACCGAGGCTCCGACAGACGGTCCTGAAGCTGCCTATGGGGCGATCCCAACTTTTCGCTGCCACTACTTCACGGGCTGGGGAACTTTCACCACCGAGACCTCGATGGCGTTCGGCGCAGACCCATGCCACCTCATCGTTCCCGGTCGGGATTGAAGTCAAGCTCGTGAGCCCGCTCACGGTCAGCTATGGGTGGAAAGCGGCCCTCGCAGCAACGACCTCACCAAAACCAGTCAGACGTTTCCTCGGCCACTGAATTCCGGAATGCGACCGGCTCATTTGAAGCGTGAACGGCAGCGGCGGGGGGGTGGCAAACGATCATGCCGACTTCCCAGACTTGATCGCTGAATTGCAGTCGC
>CBIHLR010000123.1:0-7175 GCA_966210875.1 uncultured Brevundimonas sp.
CCACCCTTAGCGGACTCTTCGAACGTCCGCTTTTGGGCACCCGCCGTCCCTACGCCCCCGACCACTCGCGGATGCGGCGTTCCAGCACCGCCATCGGCATGGCGCCGGCGAGCAGGCCCTGGTCGTGGAAGTCGCGCAGGCTGAAGCGGTCGCCCATGGCGGCGCGGGCCTCCTCGCGCAGGTTCAGCCAGACGGTCTGGCCGACCTTGTAGGAGCACGCCTGGCCCGGCCAGACGCAGTAGCGCTCGATCTCGGTGACCCAGGGGCTTTCCGGTTCGCCGAGGTGCTCGGTCATGTAGCGGATGGCCTGTTCGCGGCTCCAGCGGTGCTTGTGCATGCCGGAATCGACCACCAGGCGCACGGCGCGGAACAGGTAGGACTGCAAATAGCCGATCCGGCCCCAGGGGTCGGTCTCGTACATGCCGATCTCGTCGGCGAGCTGTTCGGCGTAGAGGGCCCAGCCTTCCGAATAGGCCGAGAAGCCGATGACCTTGCGCAGCATCGGGATGCCCTCGGCCTCGAGCGCGAGCGCGATCTGCCAGTGGTGGCCCGGATTCGCCTCGTGATAGGTCAGGGTCGGCAGGGTCCACGTCGGGTTCTCGCCCGTGTCCCTGAGGTTGATGTAGTAGGCGCCCGGCCGCGAGCCATCCAGCGAGGGGCCCTGATAGTAGCCGCCCGGCGCGCCGGCCTCGATCGACGGCGGCACCCGGCGGACCTCGACCGAGGCGCGCGGTAGCTGGCCGAACAGCGGCGTCAGGCGCGGGGTGACCGCCTCGATCTGCCGGTTCAGGTCGGCCAGCAGGCGTTCCTTGCCCTCGTCGGTGTTGGGGTAGAGGAAACGCGGATCGCGGGCCATGGCCGACAGGCGCTCGCCCGTCGAGCCCTGCGTCAGGCCCTGTTCGCGCATCAGGGCGTCCATGCGGCCCTCGATCTCGGCCACCTGCTGGAGGCCCATCTCGTGGACCTCCTCGCCGGTCATGGTGGTGGTGGTGAAGTACTTCAGGCCCCAGTCGTAATAGGCCTCGCCGTCCGGCAGCCGCCACACGCCCGCGTCGTGGGTCGCGCCGGGCCGCATGGCCTCGAGCGCGGCGATCTGGCGATCCAGCGCGGGATAGACGGTCTGTTCGACGATGCGGGCGGCGCGCTCAGCGTAGCTGGGGTCCAGCCCCGCCTCCTGGCCGCGGCGGGCCATGGAGCGGGCGAGAACCGACTCGGCCGCGGGCGTCGAGCGGACATCGCGCAGCTGCAGCAGGGCCTTGTCGATGACGAAGTCCGGCGGGGCGGCGCCCCGGCCCGCGTCGGTGACGGCACGCTCGGTTTCCTGGTCGAGCGCCGCGCCATAGGCCTCGACCCGCGCCAGGAAGGCGTCGGCGTCGGCGGCGGTCTCGATGCCGTGCTGGCTGTCCAGGAAGTCCGGCAGGTTGATGTAGGCCGAGCTCAGCTGGTTCACGACATAGGCCTGCGGGAAGCCGCGCGAGCCATAGGGGAAGCGCAGGCCCTCCTCGTTGGTGTCGCCGGTGAACTTCACCGTGTCGTAGTTGATGGCGTCCATGCCGGAGAGGCGCGAGCGGTCGATCGCGTTCAGCTCGGCCATGAAGCCGCGGCTGATCTCGGCCTGGCGCAGGATCTCCGCCTCGGTCCGGTCGTCCAGGCGCGAGCGGGCCCAGGCGAACTCCGGCGTGCGGTCCAGGCCCAGGCTGGTCAGGCCCTCCGGGCTGGCCGACAGGGCCTGCTGGAAGATGCGCTCGTAGAGGTCGTTCGCGGCGGCCGCCACGGCCGGGTCGGAGGCCGTCTGACGCGCCAGGGCGCCTTGGCCGGACACGCCCGCCAGCGCTGCGCCGGCGGCGGCGGTCATGAGGAATCGGCGACGATCGAACATGGCTTTCAGCCTCCCAGCTGCCAGAGCGCGGCGACGTTAGGCCCACGGCGAAGCTCAGGCGAGTGAAAGCTTGGTAAGGCGGTCTCCCTCGACCTACCGCTCACCCCGGCGAAGGCCGGGGTCCAGATCGTAAGGCTCAGTCTGAGGGAGGTTCCCACTCATCCGGATCTTTCCCGACCCGGAACATCTCATCGAAGAGATACCGCCAAGTCGGATTGTTCTCCTCGATCAGGCGCAGTTTCCACGGACGTTTCCACTCCTTCAAGCGCCGCTCGCGGGTGAAAGCGCTCTCGCGGCTCGGATGCTCTTCGGCCCAGACCAGGAGCTTGCAGCCGTATTCGGCTGTGTAGCCCCGTAGGTCTCATCGCGATGCTGCAGCGTCCGAACGTAGAGGTTGTCGGTGTGGCCGATGTAGGTCGTGCCGTTGCGCTGGTTGGCCATGATGTAGACCCAGAAGGCCATCCGCCGGCGTCCTATGATCTGGACCCCGGCCTTCGCCGGGGTGAGCGGGAGAATTTGACGCTACTACGGGTCGTTGAGAACCAACCTCAGGAACTCCAGGTCCGACCACTGCGGCGCCCGGCCGCGCAGGGCGAGGGGCACGGCGCGGGACTGGCGGACGATGATCAGGTCGCGGTCGGGCAGAAGGTAGAGCTTCTGGTCGCCCGCGCCGGCGGCGGCGCGGATGTCCTCGCCCTGCTCGGCGATCTCGGCGGCGTCCTCGCCCATGCCGTAGCGGCGGCGCGGCGCGATCAGGCCCGGACGCATCAGCCAGAAAGTCAGGCCGTAACCCGGGTTCTGGGGCGTTCCCTGGAAGCAGGGGGCAAGGTCCAGCCCGCCCGCCCCGTCCATGACCCAGCGGCCCCACTTCGCCCAGTCCGGCGCCGTCATCTGCGCGCCCGACGGCAGGGTCGGCTGGCCGCCGACGCGGCGCCAGCCGCGATCGTGCACGCCCGCGGGATCGAGCACCCGCGCCCGGATCAGGCCCAGCACGTCCTCGTCATAGCCGTCGCGGCGCAGAAGCCGGCGCAGCATCTCGCCGAACACCTGATAGGGGCCCGGCCCGTACTCGAAGCGTTCGCCCGGCACGAAGGCGAGCGGAGCGGCGGCCGCCTCCTCGTAACGGGTGGGACGACCGAAACCGCCGGAGACGACGCCGCCGGTCAGGGTCAGCAGCTGGCGCGTGGTGACCGTCGCCTTGGCCGGATCGTCGCGCCACTCAGTCAGGATGTCGGCGCAGGGCCGGTCGATGTCGAGCAGGCCCGAGGCCTGCAGCGAACAGGCCAGCACGCCCGAGAAACTCTTGGTGCCGGAAGCCAGCTCCCACGCCTGATCGGGGCCGCCGCCGTTGGCGTAAGCCTCGAACAGGGTCCGGCCGCCCTGCTCGATGAGCAGCGAGACCCCCTCGCGGCTCTCGGAATAGTCCCGTGCGGCGGCGAACGGGCCTGTCGACTGGGCGCGGGCCGCCTGGCCCAGGCCTGCGGTGAACAGGGCGGCTCCAGCAGCCAGGGCGCGACGAGTCAGCTTCATCAGTCGGCTCATAGTCCCTTCTCCCCTTGCGGGAGAAGTTGGGCCGCGAAGCGCCTCGGATGAGGGGTGGACGGGACGGGTCCGGTTCGTGTCGCCGCTCGCACGCCGCTGAAAGGTCGGCGCGACCCCTCATCCGTCATGCTTCGCATGCCACCTTCTCCCACAGGGGGAGAAGGGTCTCAGTCCGCCCTCTGTTCCGCCGAGGCCCCGCGGACGGCGCGGAACTCGGCGCCCTCGTTCCAGGTCGGCCACACACGGCTGTTGGCCAGGTCCAGCCCGACGGCGTGCAGCAGGGTCAGGTCGCGGGCCGCGGCCTCCATGGTCCAGGTCTCGTCCCACTCATCGGACGGCTGGTGATAGCGGTTCTGGACATAGTCCTGGCTGGCGGGAGTAGACCCCGTGAAACCCGCCGCGGCGAACAGGGCCGGCACGCCGCGCAGCGCCAGCGGGAAGTGGTCCGAGCGATAGAAGCCGCCGGCCTGGGGCGCCGGGTCCGCCAGGATGGTCCGGTTCACCTCGGCCGCGTGCTCGGCCAGCAGCTCGTCCAGGCTCGACTTGCCGAGGCCGATCACCACCACTTCCGGCGGCGTCTCGGTTCCGGGCAGGAGCGAGTCCATGTTGATGTTGGCGACCGTGGACTCCAGCGGGCGCAGCGGATTGGCGGCGTAGTGATAGGCGCCGAGCAGGCCGGCCTCCTCCGCCGTCCAGGCCATGAACATCAGGCTGCGCTCGGGCCGGTCGCCTTCGGCGAAGACGCGGGCCAGCTCGATCAGCCCGGCGACGCCCGTCGCGTTGTCCACCGCCCCGTTGTAGATGTCGTCGCCGGTGGCGTCGGGGGTGCCGCGCCCGTAGGCGTCCCAGTGAGCGCCGTAGATCACCGTCTCGTCCGGATGCGTGTCCCCCGGCAGGACGGCCACGACATTGCGGGTCTCGACGCGGTCGAAGGTCTGGCCGAAGTCGATCGACAGGGTGACGCCCTCAAGCTCAACCGGCTCGAAGTCGCGGCTGCGGGCCTGTTCGCGCAGGGCCGCCAGGTCCAGGCCGGCGGCGGCCACCAGTTCGGCGGCGGCCTCGCTCTGGATCCAGCCCTGGACCGGCACGCGCTCGGCCTCCCAGTTCTCCCGGACGATGTCGAAGTCCGGCGCGGCCGAGGAGTTCTCCAGGACCGACCACGGATAGCCGGCGCCGGCGGTGTCGTGGATGACCAGCACGCCCGCTGCGCCCTGCTCGGCGGCCTCGGCGAACTTGTAGACCCAGCGGCCGTAGTAGGTCATGGCCCGACCGTCGAAGAGGCCTTCGACCGGATGGCCTTCGGGCGCGCCGAAGTCCGGATCGTTGACGATGACCAGGATGATCTTGCCGGTCAGGTCCATGTCGCCGAAGTCGTCCCAGTCCCGCTCGGGCGCGTCCACGCCATAGCCGGCGAAGACCACGGGCGCGTCGGTCAGGGTGATGCGCGGCACGGGCCGGTCGCTGGCCACCAGGATGTCGGGGCCGCGCTCGAAGGCGCGGGTCCAGCCGGTCGGTCCCTCCGCGGTGATGGTCGCCGGACCGGACTGCTGCGTGCGGCTCAGCGGCACGACCTGGAAGAAGGTCCCCTCGTCCCCGCCGGGCTCAAGGCCGAGCGCCCGGAACTGTTCGGCGATGTAGTCGGTGGTCAGGTGCTCCTCAGGGCTGGCCGGGCCGCGCCCGGCGAAGGCGTCGGACGCCAGCTCGCGCGTGTGGGCGTTCAGCCGGTCCGGGTCGATCTCCTGCGCCAGGGCGGCGGCCGGGAGGAGGAGGGCGGCAAGCAAGCCAAAGCGAAACAGCATCATCGTCTCCGTCATCCCGGACGGCCCCTGGGGCCGATCCGGGACCTAAACGCTGGCCTCTCCGGCGCCAATCTCAGGACCGAGATCGCACCAGTCGGGGTTGGTCTTTTCGACCATGGCGATCTTCCACGCGCGCCGCCACCGTTTGAGGCGCTTTTCGAAAGAGATCGCAGAGTCTGCATCGGGAAAGGTCTCGTACCAGACCAGTCGCCGGCAGCGCCATTTGCGACTGTGGCCCTCGTAGGCGCCGGCGCGGTGCTGGAGAACTCGTGACAGCAGGTCGGAGGTGACGCCGAAATAAAACACGCCCCGGGGGCGGTGCGTCATGAGATAGACGGTGAACAGCTTTTCGGACGAGGCCACGGCTCCGCCTGCGTTTAGGTCCCGGATCGGCCCTGCGGGCCGTCCGGGATGACGTCGTTAGATTACGCCGCCCGCAGTTCCTGCTTCACGCGCTCGGCCAGGGTCTTGATGTCGATGGGCTTGGGCAGGAAGGAGACGCCGACCTCGCCTTCCAGCAGGTCGGAGAACTCGGCCTCGGCGTAGCCGGAGATGAACATCACCGGGGCGTCGCCGAGGTAGATGCGAGCTTTGCGCAGCAGGCTGGGGCCGTCCATGCCAGGCATGATCACGTCGGAGATGAGCATGTCGATCGTGCCGGCGTGCTCTTCCGCCAGCAGCAGGGCCTCCTCGCCGTCGGCGGCCTCGATGACCTCATAGCCGCGGGCGCGCAGCAGGCGCGCCGCCATGCCGCGCACCATGTCCTCGTCCTCGACGAAGAGGATGCGGCCGGCGCCGGACAGGTCGCGCGGCTGCGGCTTGACCTTGGGAACCGGCTTGACCTCGCCCTCCTCGGACGCCTTGGCCGCGGGCAGGAAGATGCGGAAGGCCGCGCCCCCGCCCGGCGCCTCGGCCAGGGCGATATGACCACGCGCCTGTTCGACGATGCCGTAGACGGTGGCCAGGCCCATGCCGGTGCCCTCGCCCACCGCCTTGGTGGTGAAGAAGGGTTCGAAGATCTTGGCGCGCAGCTCAGCGGGCACGCCCGGTCCGTTGTCGGAGACCTCGATCAGGGCGACGTCCCCCTCGGGCGCGTCGGACCAGCCCTGAGCGCGGGCCTCGGCGGGGGTCAGCTTGCAGGTGCGGATGCGCACCACCGCCTCGCCAGGCCCGACGTGGCCTTTCATGGCGTCCCGCGCATTGACGGCGAGGTTCATCACCGCCGTCTCGAGTTGGCTCTTGTCGGCCAGCACCACCGGCAGGTCACGGCCGTGGGCCGTCTCCAGCTTCACGTCCTCGCGCAGCAGCCGGCGCAGCAGAACCTCGAACTCGGAGATCAGCTCACCGACGTCCAGCCGCTCGCGGCGCACCGTCTGTTTCCGCGAAAAGGCCAGCAGCTTGCGGACCAGGTCGGCCGCGCGGACGCCGGTCTGGCGGATTTCGTTCAGCCCCTCGTAGGACGGATCGCCTACCGGGTGGCGCGACAGCAGCTCGTCCAGCCGCAGCTGGATGGCGGTCAGCAGGTTGTTGAAGTCGTGGGCCACGCCGCCCGCCAGCTGGCCGATGGCCTGCATCTTCTGCGATTGGCCGAGCTGGAGTTCGAGCGCCTTCTGTTCCGACACGTCGAACAGCCAGACGCGGCGGTCGCCGTCCTCGGGCGCGATATAGAGGTGCAGCGTGCGCGCAGGGCCGGCGCCCAGCGCCGTCAGCTCGATCGGGCCGACCGAGCCGGCCGCGATCTTCTCGCGCGCCTCGTTCAGACCCGCGGCCTCGAACAGGTCGGACAGGCGCGCGCCGTTGCGGGCCTTGGGGCCCAGCAGCACCGGCAGGGCCGCATTGGCCTCGATGATGTCGCCGTCGAACAGGTCCAGGCCGCGCACCACCGCCGAGCCGAAGGGAGCGCCGGCGGCCGCGGCGCGGGCGCCGGCGGTGTCGGGCGCGCGCGTCATGTCCTG
>CBIHLR010000124.1:0-7131 GCA_966210875.1 uncultured Brevundimonas sp.
GGGCCAGGATCAGGCCCAGCACCGCCCCGGCGCGGAGGCGCGCGCCTGCCACGCGCCGTGATGATCGCCGGGGCGGTGCTGGGCCTGATCCTGGCCCTGCTGGTCATCGCCTACGCGGCCCGGCGCGAGGCGGCGCGGCAGATCCTGACCGACTGGCTGGAGGAACGCGGCGTCGAGGCCGAGGTCGAGTTCCAGGAGCTGGACTTCGACAACTTGGTCGCCAGCCTGAGGGCCGGCCCCGCGGACGATCCGGACCTGGTCGTCGAGCGGGTCGAGGTCGACTATGCGCTCGGCGCGCCCTGGGGCGGCCTGTCGGTGACGCCGAGCCGCATCCGTGTGGTGCGGCCGCAGGTGAAGGCCACGCTGAGGGACGGCGAGATCAGCTTCGGCTCGCTCGATCCCGTGATCGAGGAGTTCCTGGACCGGCCGCCGTCGGACGAAGAGGGCGGGCCGCTGATCCTCCTCGAGGACATGAGCGCGCGGCTGATCACGCGCGGCGGCGACCTGCGGGCCACGGGCGACGCGCGGCTGGACGACGGGCGGCTGGTCAGCGCGGACCTGAGCCTGCCGGCGGCGCGGCTGAGGGACGAGGCGATCGACCTGGACCTGACGAGCGGCGGGCTGACCGCGCGCGCTCAAGGCGACCGGCTGACGCTGGCTGGCGCGGCGGACGTGCAGGCGGTCCGCGGGCTGGGCCTGAGCGGCCGCGACGCCAACCTGACTTTCAGCCTGAGCGCGCCCTATCCCGACACTCGCCTGCGGCGCGCCGACGGGCCGGTCCGCGCGACGGTCGAGCTGGACGCGGCGCGGGCTGGCTGGGAGGGCGGCGCAGCCGAGGGGCTGAGCACCGACCTGACCTTCGACGGCCAGGCGGAGGGATGGCTCGACGTCTTCTCGCTTGAGGGACGGCTGGACGGCCAGGCGGGCGCGGGCGCCCTCAACAGCGGCGACCTCGCGCTGACGCGCGTCAGCGCCGATCTCGACGGCGAGCGGTTCCGCATCGGGCGGGGCGAGGCGGTCAGCTGGCGCTATGACGGCGACGCGCGGCTGGCGGCGGGCGGCCTGCGGCGGGGCGACATCGCGGCCGAAGGCTTGGTGGTGGCCTTGTCGAACGCAGTCGCGGGTGGAGGCGAAAGCGGCACGGAGCTGACGGCCGACGCGGGGATTACGGCCACGCGGTTCAGCCAGGATCAGCTGAGCCTGCTGGGCGTCAGCGGCGTCTTCGACCTCGATGCGACCTTCACCGGCGCCAGCCTGGTCACCTTGAGCGGGTCGGCGCGGTCGCGCGGCGGCAGCTGGCCGATCCTGGGGACGCCGGCGGCCGGCGACATTCCCGAACAGGCGACGCTCAAGCGGGCCTTCGGAGCCTTCTCGCTGGACGCGCCCGGCCTGACGCTGCGGACCGGCAGTCCCGGCACGACCCTGTTCCTGACCCGGCCGGCGCGGATCACGCCGGCCAGCGGCGGGCAGGTGACGATCACGACGCGGGGCGAGCAGGCGCTCTATTCCGCCCAGCCCGGCGAGAGCGGCGGCGGCGCGTTCGCGCTGACGGCCAGCGGCGGAGGCCTGCCCGAAGCCGAGGTGCAGGTCGTGCGCTACGACATCGGCGACGGGATCACCGCCCGGGTCGAGGGCGAGGCGGAACTGGACTTCGGCCTGGCGCGGGACATCGCCCTGACCACCGCCGGCCGGCTGGAGATCGGCGGCGGTCGTACCGACTATTTCGCCAGCGGCTGCACGCCCTTCACCGCCGCCCTGCTGGAGCTGGGCGAGAACGACGTCCAGAACCTGTCCGCCAGCCTGTGTCCGCCGGACGGGCCGCTGCTGACCATCGCCAACGGCTGGCGTTTCCGTAGCCAGGCCCGCGAGGTCCGGGCCGAGGCGCCCTTCCTGGGCATGGGCGTGACCGAGGGCGCCGGGCTGATCACGGCGGGCGACGCGGGCGCCGGCCTGACGGCGACGGCCGAGGTCTCGAGCGCGATCGTCTATGACACCCAGGAGCCCACGCGGTTCAATCCGATGCGCGGCTCGGGGCGCGTGACCCTGGCCGACGAGACCTGGAACGGCGTCTTCGCCCTGGCCGACCGGGTGCACGCGACGCAGGTCGCGGACCTGACCATCACCCACGACGGCCGCAGCGGCGTGGGCGGGCTGGAGATCGACGCCACGGGCGTGACCTTCGCCGCCGATGGCCTGCAGCCGGCGGACCTGAGTCCCTTCGCCGAGCGGGTGGCCCAGGCGCAGGCGGCGGGTGCCGTCGACTTCACCGGCGGCTTCCGCTGGACGCCCGAGACCTCCACCAGCTCCGGCCTGCTGTCGACGCGGGGCCTGGACTTCGTCAGTCCGGCGGGGCCGGTGACGCGCCTGTCGGGGCAGGTGGAGTTCATCAGCCTCGCGCCCCTGGCCACCGCTCCGGCCCAGAGGCTGCGGGTCGAGCGGATCGACGCCTTCCTGCCGCTGATGTCGGCCGAGGTGGAGTTCGAGCTGAACGCCGACCGGCTGCGGCTGGCCGACGGCCGGGTCGAGACGGCCGGCGGGGTGGTCAGCATCGAACCGTTGGAGATCCCCCTCGACCCGTCACAGGGCTATGAGGGCGTGCTGGTGCTCGAGAACGTCCAGCTGGGCGAGCTGATCAGCCGTTCGGGCTTCGCCGACAGGGTCAGCCTGGACGCGGTGGTGTCGGGCCGCCTGCCCTTCGTGATGGGTCCGGACGGGGTCACCTTCATCGACGGCCAGATCACCGCGACCCAGCCGGGACGCCTGTCGATCGGGCGCGAGGCCCTGACCGGCCTGCAGGCCGAGGGCGGCGGCGAGGCGGTGCCGCCCAACGCGGTTCAGGACTTCGCCTACCAGGCCATGGAGAACCTCAGCTTCGACACCCTGGAGGCGACCATCAACAGCCTTCCCGAGGGCCGGCTGGGCGTGCTGTTCACCATTCACGGGCGGCACGATCCGCCGCAGCGCCAGGAGATCCGTCTGACGCTGATGGAGCTGATCCAGCGCGACTTCATGAACCGCCAGCTGCCCCTGCCTTCGGGGACCGAGATCAATCTGACGCTGGACACCTCGCTGAACCTGGATCAGTTCATCTCGGACCTGATGGAGCTTCAGCGCGCCCGCAACGGCGGGCCGCGTTCAGAAACGGTTCAGCCGCCGGGGCGTTGACTGTCCGGGCAAAGGAGACGGGAAAGGCCGATGAAGAGACTCGAAGCCGCGATCCTGGCCGGAATGGCCGCGCTCAGCGTCGCCGTCGCCTGCACGCCCACGATCCGGGTCCAGGTCGACCCGATCAACATCTACGCCAAGCTGGACGCCGACGTGCGCATCCGGCTTGACCAGGAAGTGCGCGACCTGATCGCGCAGAACCCTGACCTGTTCTAGGAGGGGACGGACATGAACATGCGAAAGACCACTCTGATGGCCCTGATGGGCGCCGGTCTCGCCGTCGCGGCGCTCGCCGCGCCGGCGGTCGTGTCGGCCGCCAGCGCCGCGGTCGCCCGCCAGGACGCCCGCGCCATCGTCAACGACGCCAAGGCCGACGGGATCATCGGCGAGATGGCCGACGGCTATCTCGGCGTCCGCACCGAAAGCCAGGTGACCACAGCCATCCGTGGGGCCATGGCCCAGATCAACGCCGGCCGGGCCGAACTCTACCGCCAGGCGGCCGTGGCCGCGGGCGCCGCGGACATCGCCGCCGGCACGGCGGCGGCCGGCGCCTCCTCGTTCCAGCAGCGGTTCAACTCGATCCCCGCGGGCCAGTGGTACCGCGACGCCGGCGGCGTCTGGCGCCAGAAATAGGCCGTCAGGCCGCGGCGCGCGTCGCCCGACCCAGCAGCGGCAGCAGGAGGCCGTCGGACAGGGCCCGCACGACCGGCACGGCGACCCCGTCCCCCGCCACCTTGAGCGCCGCCCCGTCGGGCCCGGGCACGTCATAGCCGTCCGGCACGCCCATGAGGCGCAGCGCCTCGCGCGCCGTCAGCAGGCGGGCGCGGACCCGGCCGTCCTCCGCCACGATCACGAACTGCCGCGAGGAGCCGCCCGCGGGCGTGCGCAGGCAGCCCGCGAGGCCGTCGAAGCGGACTTCGAGGCGCTGCGCGCGCTCCCCCGCCTCGCGTCGCACCCGACGATAGGCCGCGCCGACGCGCCGCTCTCTCGCCGCCAGAAGGCCGTCGAGCCTCTGCCGATGCAGGGGGCTCATCAGGGACAGCAGACGCTGGGCCTGGGCGTCATCGAGCCAGTCGACCGCGTCGTCGGCCTCCAGGACCGTTGCAAGGTCCGTGTTCCTCAGTGGCGGGGCGGGCAGGCGCCACCATCGCCAGGCGGCCTGCGCGGAGGCTGACAGGCCTTCCCAGGCGGTCACCACGCCGCGCGAATGAAAGGGGGCCACCGGACCGCCCGACACCGGGCCGCCCTCGCCGCGCGTGGCCACGACGAACAGGCGCGGCCGCGACTGGGGCAACCAGTGCGCGGCGTCCATCTCGAGCGCGCCGAACCGCCAGCCGCCCGCCGCCAGCAGGTCGCACAGGGCGCGGAAGTCCTCGCCGCCGCGCGAGGTCAGCAGGCCGAGCACGTTCTCGATGACGATGAGGCGCGGCGCGCGATTCTCGGCGTCCAGCGCCTCGATCAGCCGCCAGAAGCCCCAGAAAGCGCCGGACCGGCGCGCCGACAGGCCGCCGCGCGCGCCCGCCAGGCTGAGGTCCTGGCAGGGCGACGAGGCCCAGGCGAGGCCGGCGCGGCCCGTGGGCAGGTCCCCGGCGCCGAGCGTCCAGACATTCGCATGCACCAGGTGCTCGGTGCCGAAGTTGGCGGCGTAGGCGCGGATCTTCACGGGATCGAGGTCGTTGGCGAAGGCGGTCCGCCAGCCGTCCAGGCCCAGCCGGGCCATGCCGCCGCCCGCGAAGAATTCCAGAACCGAAGGGGCGGTAGGCGCGCTCATGGGGGGAGAGTAGCCGACTCGCCTTGACGCGAAAGGCCGCCTCGCGGCTAAGTCCGGCTTAGCCTTTAGTGGAGCCATCCATGCGCCGTTTCCTGCTCGCCGCCCCGGCCCTCTTGGTCCTGTCGCTGGCCGCCTGCGAACCGGCCGACGCCCCCGCGGGCGGCGATGGCCCGACGCCGGACGGCCCGCCCCAGGTGCTGGAGCTGGGCGGCGTGGACCTGACGGGCGACCTCAACCTGCTGGGCACCGAGCCGTTCTGGGGTGTCGAGATCTCCGGCGGTCAGGTGCGCATCGGCGGCGTCGACCGGCCGGAGATGATCGCGCCGCGCACGCCGCCGGTCATCCAGGGCACGACCGCGACCTGGACCACCACCAGCGACGACGGCCAGCCGCTGATCATCACCGTCATGGACACGGACTGCTCGGACGGCATGAGCGACCGGACCTATCCGCTGACGGCGCGGGTGCAGATCGGGCCCGAGACCCTGAACGGCTGCGGCGCCACCTCGGACTTCGTGCGCAACACCGACGAGCAGGGCAATCCGCGCCCCTCGGCCGAGGGCGAGGCGGCGGCCTCGCCGGAAGGTGAGCAGCCCGCCGGTTGAGGCGGGTCGGGCGCGGGGCTAAGGAACCCTCATGCCCGACATCACCGACAAGCAGTACTTCACCGAGGACGAGGCGCTGGATTTCCACCGGCTGCCCAGGCCGGGGAAGATCGGCGTGCAGCCGACCAAGCCCATGGCGACCCAGCGGGACCTGTCGCTGGCCTATTCGCCGGGCGTGGCGGTGCCGGTCCTTCGGATCGCCGAGGACGAGGACCTCGCCTACGACTACACGTCCAAAGGCAACATGGTCGCCGTCATCTCGAACGGCACGGCCATCCTGGGGCTGGGCAACCTGGGGGCCATGGCCGCCAAGCCGGTGATGGAGGGCAAGAGCGTCCTGTTCAAACGCTTCGCCGATGTCGACAGCTTCGACGTCGAGGTGCGCACCACCGACCCGGACGAGTTCGTCACCGTGGTCAAGAACATCGGCGACACCTGGGGCGGCATCAATCTGGAGGACATCAAGTCCCCCGAGTGCTTCGTCATCGAAAGCCAGCTGCAGGACCTGCTGGACATCCCGGTCTTCCACGACGACCAGCACGGCACGGCCATCATCTCGACCGCCGGGCTGATCAACGCCTGCCACATCGCCGGCAAGCGGCTCGAGGACGTGAAGGTGGTGCTGGTCGGGGCCGGCGCCGCGGGCCTGAGCTCAATCGGCCTGATGAAGGCGGCTGGGGTGCGCGCCGAGAACACGGTGATCGTCGACCGCGACGGCGTGGTCTACAAGGGCCGCGCCAACGTCGATCAGTGGAAGGCGGCCCACGCCACCGACACGCCGCTTCGCACTCTGGAGGAGGCCATGGTCGGCGCCGACGTGGTGCTGGGCCTGGCCGCCAAGGGCGCGATCACCAAGGAGATGGTGGCCTCCATGGCCCCCAATCCGATCATCTTCGCCATGGCCAACCCGGACCCGGAGATCACGCCGGAAGAGGTCCAGTCGGTCCGTTCGGACGCCATCATCGCCACGGGCCGGTCCGACTACGCCAACCAGGTCAACAACGTGCTGGGCTTCCCCTACATCTTCCGGGGCGCGCTCGACGTGCGGGCGCGCCGGGTGAACCACGAGATGAAGGTGGCCTGCGCCCAGGCCCTGGCCCAGCTGGCCCGCGAGGACGTGCCCGACGAAGTCGCCGCCGCCTATCGCGGGCGCAAGCTGAAGTTCGGGCCGGACTACATCATCCCCACTCCGTTCGACCCGCGCCTGATCTGGTACATCCCGCCCTTCGTGGCCCAGGCGGCCATGGACACGGGCGTGGCCCGCAAGCCCATCGCGGACATGGACGCCTATCGCGCCCAGCTGCGCGAGCGGGTCGATCCATCCGCCGCCCTGATGCAGCGCATTTCCTCGGCGGTGCGCGCGGCGCCCAACAAGCGGGTGGTCTTCGCCGAGGGCGAGGAGCCGTCGGTCATCCGCGCCGCCTGGGGCTTCAAGCAGGCCCAGCTGGGCACGCCGATCCTGATCGGGCGCGAGGAGCTGATCCGCCAGAACGCCGCCGAGGCAGGCCTGAACTTCGAGGAGCTGGGCATCGAGATCGCCAACGCCCGGCTCAGCGACAAGAACGTCGAGTACACCGACTGGCTCTACGA
>CBIHLR010000125.1:0-7084 GCA_966210875.1 uncultured Brevundimonas sp.
CCGCCCAGCTGCGGCATCGAAGTCTGCATCGACGTCGACGTGAACGTCGACGCGCGGTCCCGCGCCTCGGCGGTCGCCCAAGCCCGCTCGCGGGTCGAGTCCTTCTCCGTGTCCGAAGGCGCCGGGCTGGGTCGTGGCTACGCCAGCTTCTCGGTGCAGGCGCCGGCGCCGACGGTGATCAACAACCTGGTCGTCCAGGGCCCCGCCCGTGTCGTCCGCGTTCCCTATCAGGAGCGCCGCCGCATGGAGCGCCGCGTCGTCATCCAGGCGGTCTGCATCGATGCCCGCAGCGTGCCGCACCCCGCCTCGCGCATCCGGCCAGATCGCGACATCCGCGACGACTACGTCGGTGAGCTCTACCGCTGCCTGGCGGGCTCGTGGCTGCAGATCACGATCGCCAACTACGAGGGCGGCGAGTTCAACTTCGACGGGGGCGAGACCCTGACCTGCCGCGCGGGCGAGGCGCTGTATCACGGCGCCGGCGGCCTGCTGGAATGCCGTCCCCAGACCCCGGAGCGCGACTGCTACGAACGCAGCCTGCTGCGCCGCTTCGGAGCCGGCGTCTTCGTCCTGACCATGGTTCGCGAGGAGCTCTATGAGGAGTACCGCGAGGAAACGGTGGTCGAGACCTATTCCGGCATGAGCCTGGTGCTCGACGGCGGCGTGGGCGGCCGGGTTTACTGAGCCCAACAGGCCGGTTCAGCCTGCGGTCATCGGCCGCGTGAGAGATTGGAGCGTCGACTCTCCGTCGACTTCCTGAGCGCCTTGCAGCCCCTGCTTCGAAAGAGGCAGGGGCTGTTTTTATGTCATTCGGCGGGACGTGGCGTGACCACGGCGCGCCAGGCGCGCTCTGGCCGCAGATAGGCCTGGGCGGCGGCCTGAAGGTCGGCCGGGGTGATCCGCTCGAGGTCCGCAAGGGCGGATCGGATCGAGGGCAGCCGGGTCTCGTCGGATTGCACGTCCGACAGTTGCGACAGCCAGTATTCGTTGGTGTTGCGCGCGCGCTGAAGGGACTCGACCATCGGACGCCGCGCCCGCTCGAGTTCGTCGGCGTCGATGGGCGCGTCGCGCAGCTGGGCGGCGATCCGGTCGACGTCGGCGAAGAAGCCGTCCAGCCGCTCGGGCGGCGCCTCGATGGAGGCCGACAGATAGCCATAGTCGGGGAAGGTCCAGCTGGCGTTCGACGAGGCCGAGGGCGAATAGGTCACCGCCTGGCCCTCCCGCAGCTCCTCGACCAGGCGCAGCCGCATGACCGAGGAAAGCAGGCTGAGGACACGCGCCTGGAAGACGTCGGACCGGGCGTCCGTGGTCGACCAGGCGACATAGGCCAGCCCCTGGTCCGCGCGGCCCGAGTGGGTGAGCCGCACCGTGTCGCCGCCGGCGGGGAAGCGGAGGGCCGTGTCGGTCTCGGCGGCCTCGGCGCGCGGCGGCAAGGCCCCGAAGGTGGCGGCCACGGCCTGGATGGCGGCGTCCGTCTCGACGTCGCCGACGATGACGATCTCCAGCGGCCCAGACGCCAACACCGGCGCGAGCAACGCCTCGAGTTCCGCGACGTCGGCCGAGGCGATCTGGTCGGCGTCGGGGAAGGCCCAGCGAAGGTCGCCGCCGCGCAGCATGGGGCCCACATCGCGCCCGAAGACGCCCGCCGGCGTCGAGTCGAGCTGGCCCAGGGCGTTGCCGTAGACCGTGCGGATCCGTTCGAAGGCCTGGGGCGCGAAGGCCGGATCCGACGCGTAGGCCGCCAGCAGCTGCATCTGCACCAGCAGATCTTCCGGCCGGGCCGAGCCCGACAGCATCACCGCGTCATCGTCCAGCCCAAAGCCGGACGAGACGACGCGCGACGCCAGCACCTGCTCCAGGTCCTCGCGGCTGATGCGGCCGAGCCCGCCCTCGATCAGGGCCGAGGAGGCCGCCCACATGGGCGTCACGCGGTCGTTCGGCAGGCCGGCGCGGCCCTCGCCGATGCTGGCGGTGACCAGCACCTGGTCCTCCCGGAAGTCGGTCGGCTTGATCGTCAGGCGCACGCCATTGGCGAAACGGACCAGGGTGAGGCCCAGATCCTCGACCTCTTCGCGTTCGGCGACCTGGCCCGGCGCGCCGAAGTCCGTATAGGGCCAGTCGAGGGCGGCGTGGTCGGCGGTCGCCTCGACCGGAACGGCCGCGGCGGCGGCCAGGGCGGCCATGACAGCGGCTTCGCCGCCCTCGACCGGCTCGGGCGCCGCCAGGAAGACGAGGGGGCCGTCGCCCCGCATGGCGTCGGAGAGCGCGGCGTCGACCATCTCGGGCGTGACCTCGGCGACGAGGGCCTGGAAGCGCGTGAATTCGTCGGCGGGCGCGGTGAAGACGTCGTCATCGTTGACCGCGTCGATGATGGCGTTGGCCAGTACAGGCGTACGGCGGGTGCCCGCGCCCGCGACATAAGTCTGGAAGGCGGCGGTCTGCTCGGCGATCTCGCGATCCAGCTCGGCGCGGGTGACGCCGAATTCCGCGATGCGTCGGCGCTCGACCTCCAGCGCGGTCAGGGCCTCACGCCAGCGACCGGGCTGCAGGCTGGCGGAAAGCTGGAAGGCGTCCTGGGACTGCAACGTGGTCGAGCGGTAGCCGCCGGCGGCCACGAAGGGTGGGTCCTCGCCGCGCGACAGCCGCTCCAGACGCCGGTTCAGCACCGCGAAGCCCAGATATTCGAGGAAGCCGCGCCGCCGCTCGGCGACGGTGTCCGGCCGGTCGGTCGGCGGCGAGACCCACGACAGGGTCAGGCTGGGCTGTACGCCGGCCTCGACCACGACGCGGGCCTCCGGCTCGCGCGGCTGGACCGCGCCAAGGTCAGGCTCGACCCCGTCGGGGGAGGGATTGGTCCAGTCGGAGAACTCAGCTCGGATCTTGGCCTCCATGGCGTCCATGTCGAAGTCGCCGACGGCCACCAGGGTCGCGCGCTCGGGCCGGTACCAGGCCTCGTAGAAGGCGGTGAAGCGCTCGCGCGGTGCGGTGCGCAGCACCTCTACGTCCCCGATGGGGAAGCGGCGCGGCGCCAGCTGGCCGCGCATTAGGAACTCGTAGCGAGCCAGGGCGACGCGATAGGAGGGGGAAGCGCGCGAACGCTCCTCCGACAGGACGATGCCGCGCTCGCGGTCGATGGCCTCGGCGTCCAGGGTCGCCTCGCCGGCCATTTCGCGCAGGATCATCAGGCCGGTGTCGACCGTCTCGTCATCGGTGCGCGGCAGGTCCAGCTGGTAGACGGTCTGGTCGAAGGTCGTGAAGGCGTTGGTGTCCGGACCGAAGGCCAGGCCCAGCCGCTCCAGGATCGGCAGCAGATCGCCCTCGGGCACCTCGGTCGTGCCGTTGAAGGCCATGTGCTCCAGGAAATGGGCCAGGCCGCGCTGGTCCTCCGCCTCCATGAGGGAACCGGCGTCGATGCGCAGCCGCAGCGAGGCCTGCCCGGGAGGCGTGGCGTTCTGCATCAGGGCGTAGCGCATGCCGTTCGGCAGGATCCCGAAACGCACCGACGGATCCGGCGCCACGTCGCTCCGGCTGTGGGCCCACCCGGTCTCGGCCGGCGCGGGACCGACCGGCGCGGCCCCCGCCGGATCGGGCGCCGGGTTCGGGGCGCAGGCGGCCAGCGCCAGGAGGGCGGTGAGGACGAACGACTTGAATGGGGGCATCAGCGTCTCGGCGGGAACGGCCGTCCACCGTGACCGGACGCTCAACGATTGCAACCGCTTTCGTCGGAGCGTCTCAGTCCGTCAGGACCAGCGTGCGGCCGTCGAGCCGGCAGACGTTGACGGCGAAAAGCTGGGCCTCCGCCCCGTTCGCGAAGCCGGCCTTGAGGTCGTAGAGGCAGCCGCCGAGCCCTGGCGCGAGGACGACTTCGGTGCTTGAACCCGCGGCCACGGCCTCGCCCGCCAGGCGGTCTGGCCCCCAGGTTTCGGCCTGCGGCCGCGACAGGGCGAGCGCCACGAGATCGGAATCGCCCGCGTTCTCGAGCACGAAGCTCGTCCGCCCCACCGGCTGGGCGATGACGCCCGCGGCGAAGAAGGCCGCGCAGGTGGCGGCGACACTCAGGATGACGAAGCGCTTTCTCACGGCGAACCCCCCGGCGGCCGATGACGAAGCGTGACCGTGGCGGGCCTGTGTCGGCCTGTCGACTCAGCGCGCCTGAGAGGCGAATCGGTCATGAGCCAGCCGGAGCATGCGTTTCGTCTCCGCCCAGGCGACGCGGACGATGGCCTCCTCGATGGGCACGAAGGCGGCTTCGGCGGCGTCGTCTCCGGCCACCGGCTCCCCGCCGGTCCAGCGCGCGGCGTAGTCGATCAGCACATAGTGGCGCCCGTCGGCAGGGAAGATTCCGTCCACGACCTCGATCAGGCCAAGGATCTCGGCCGAGACGCCGGTCTCCTCCATCAGCTCGCGCAGCGCCGTCTCGACGGTGCGCTCGCCGGGTTCGACCCGTCCGCCGGGCAGGCTCCATTCGCCGAGGCGTGGCGCGCGACCCCGGCGGATCAGCAGCACCTCGTCGCCGCGAAGGCACACGACGCCAACGGCGGGTACGGGCTGCATTGCATTTGGGCCGCCGTTCGGGAGAGACATGGGCCATGGATAGCGCCGCCCTGTCGGAACTGAAATCCGCCGTCGGCGACGACGGCTGGACCGACGACGCCGAGCGGATCGCTCCGCACCTGGTCGAATGGCGCGGCGCCTGGCGGGGCGAGACCCCCCTGATGCTGACTCCCGGCTCGACCGAGCAGGTCGCCGCGGCCGTGAGGGTCTGCGCCCGGCATGGGATCGCCATCACGCCCCAGGGCGGCAACACGGGCCTGGTCGGCGGCCAGATTCCGCAGGGCGAGGTGCTGCTGTCGCTGGGCCGGATGCGGCGGGTTCGCAGCGTCTCGCCGCTGGAGGACGTGATGGTGGTCGAGGCCGGCCTGCCGCTGCAGGCGGCGCAGGAGGCCGCGGCCAGCGCGGGCCGGATGTTCCCGCTCAGTCTCGCGGCCGAGGGGACGGCGACGGTTGGCGGGGTGATCTCGACCAATGCGGGCGGGACGCAGGTGCTGCGCTACGGCGTGGCGCGCGATCTGGTGCTGGGGCTCGAGGCGGTGCTGGCGGACGGGTCGGTCTTCCACGGCCTGAAGCGGCTCAGGAAGGACAACACTGGCTATGACCTCAAGCAGCTGCTGATCGGGGCGGAGGGGACGCTGGGCGTGGTCACGGCGGCGGCGCTGAAGCTGTTCCCGGTGATGCGCTCGCGGGCGACGGCGATGGTCGGGGTGGCCTCCCCGCAGGCCGCGCTGGAACTCCTGGCCCAGGCCAAGTCCGAGACCGGCGGGGGCGTCGAGGCCTTCGAGATCATGGGCCGGCTTGGGCTGGAGCTGGTACTGGAGCACATCCCCGACACCCGCGAGCCGCTGGAGGCGCCCGCACCCTGGACCGTCCTTGTCGAGCTGGTGTCGGGAGAGGAGGGCGCGGCCGACCGCGCCCTGGCGCGGCTGCTGGAAGGCGCGCTGGAGTCTGGTCTGATCCTCGACGCCGCCGTGGCCCAGAACGCCGCCCAGGCTTACGGTTTCTGGCGCCTGCGCGAGGACATGTCAGCCGCCCAGAAGGCCGCCGGCGGCGGCTGGAAGCACGACGTGTCCCTGCCGCTGACGGCGATCCCCGCCTTCATCAGGACGGCGGACGCGGCGCTGTTGTCGGCGTTTCCGGGCGTGCGGCTGGTCTGCTTCGGCCACCTCGGCGACGGCAACCTGCACTACAACGTCGTGCCCCCGCTGGGCGCCGACCCACAGGCCTTCGCCGCCCGCCGGGACGAGGGCGCCCGGATCGTCCACGATCTGGTCGCGGCCATGGAGGGCTCGATCTCGGCCGAGCATGGCCTGGGCCGGCTGAAGACCGAAGAGGCGCTGCGCTACAAGGACCCGGTTCAGGTCGCCGCCATGCGCGCCGTGCGCCAGGCGCTGGACCCGCAGCGGATCATGAACCCGCGGGTGCTGTTCTAGGACGCCACTTCCTTCATCGGGATCGATGTGTCAGCGAGCCGCGTCGGGTCCACCACGGTCTTCTTCCCGATCAGCAGCCGCCCGGCCATGAACTCCGGCGGGCTGTTCACCGCCTCGACTGCGCGGATGACCCCGTCGTGCAGATGGAACAGGGCGAACTTCTCCGAGGCCGGGTCGCCGCGGGTGACCAGCTGGCCGCAGTCGTAGGGCACGCCGGCGATCTGGAGCTTGAGGTCGAACTGGTCCGACCAGAACCACGGCACCTCCGGCGCGGGCTGGGGCCGGCCGGAGATGGCGGAGGCGGCCTGCTTGGCCTGCTCGAGCGCATTGGGCACGCTCTCCAGCCGGGCGGTGCGGTCGTAGAGCGGCATCGGTCGGTGGGTCACGTCGCCGACGGCGTAGATGGCCGGGTCGGAGGTGCGGGCGGTCTCGTCGACCGAGACGCCATCGGGACAGTCCAAGCCGGCGGCCAGCGCCAGTTCGACGTTGGGCTGGGCCCCGACGCCGATCACCACCATGTCGCAGGCGATCCGGGAGCCATCGGCCAGGACCACGGCCGAAACCGCGCCGTCACCCTCCAGCCCGGTGACCGAGGCCGAGGTGACGATCTCCACGCCGCGCCGGGCGTGCGCCTCCTGATAGAAGCGCGACAGGGGCTCGCAGGCGACGCGGGCGAGCACACGGCTCTCCCGCTCGATGACCACGGCCGAGCCTCCGAGCGCCATGGCGGAGGCCGCCGCCTCCAGACCGACATAGCCGCCCCCGAGGACCGCCAGCCGCTTGCCGGGACCGAGCCGGGACTTCAGCGTCTCGGCGTCCGCCGCCGTGCGCAGGAAGAGCACGCCGTCCAGGGCCGCGCCGGGCAGGGGCAGGGCGCGCGCCCGGGCCCCGGTGGCCAGCACCAGGACGTCGTAGGGAACGGTCTCGCCCGACGACAGCCGCACCTCGCGCGCCGACCGGTCGATGGCCTCGGCGCGGGTCGACAGGCGGAGGGTCACGCCGTTCTCGCCGTACCACTCCGGAGCCTTGAGCTGGAGCGAGTCCGCATCGGCCTCCCCTTTCAGCCAGGCCTTGGACAGCGGCGGGCGCTGGTAGGG
>CBIHLR010000126.1:0-7080 GCA_966210875.1 uncultured Brevundimonas sp.
ACGCCAGGCGGCCGAGCCTCAACCGGAGGCCCCGGCCGAAGGGGAACAGGAATGAGGCGTCCCACGGCGGCGCGGCGTCCCAGCGCGGTCAAGGTCGTCGGGCCGCTCCAGTGGATCGTTTATCCGGCCCTGATCGCGGTCGCCGGCACCGTGGTGCTGGCCACGCCCATCGAGCTGTTCGGCCTGACCCTGCCGGAGCCGGTCATCCCCCTGGTGCTGGCCTTCGCCTGGCCGCTGATCCGGCCCTCGGTGCTGGCCCCTCTCGTGCTGCTCCTGCTCGGTCTGTTCCTGGACCTGTTCCGGGGATCGCCGCTGGGAATGTGGCCCCTGGCGCTGCTCGTGCCCTATGGCGTGGTGCTGCTGTCTCGCCCGTATGTGGCGGGCCAGGACACCCGGGTGCTGTTCGCCTGGTACGTCGGCGTCAGCCTGCTCGCCTTCGCCCTGGCCTATCTTGCGGTCACCCTGACCTTCGGCATGCCGCCAAGCCTGATCGCCCTATTCTGGCAGATCCTGCCGACGCTGCTGCTGTTCCCGCTGGCCAACTACCTTCTCGAGCGCTTCGACGATGGGGACCTGAGGTTCCGATGAGCGAAGAGCCGTCGATCTATTTCCAGGACGTCAACGAGCGGCAGGGCTCGTTCCTGCGGCGCACGTTTCTGCTCGGCGGCGGCGCCCTGCTGGGCCTGGGCGCGCTCTCGGCGCGACTGGCGCACCTGCAGGTCGTCGACGCCAATCGCTACGCCTCGGCCGCGACGGCCAACCGCTTCAACGACCGGCTCCAGGTCCCGCCCCGAGGCCGGGTGGTCGACAGGAACGGCGTCGTGCTTGCCGGCAATCGGCCGAGCTTCACCGTCTCCATCGTCCGCGACGCCACCCCCGACCTCGACTCCACCCTGGACCTCGTGGCGCGCCTGCTGCCCGACACCGCCGATCGACGCCGCCGCCTCATCCAGGAGGTGAACGCCGCGCCCCGGTTCGTGCCGGTGCCGGTGAAGACCGACCTGACCTGGGAGGAGTTCGCGCGCGTCAATCTGTTCGTGCACGAGCTGCCCGGCGTGCTCGCGACCATGGACGACGTGCGGTTCTATCCCTTCGGCGGCAGCTTCGCTCACGCCGTCGGTTATGTGGCCAAGGTGTCGGATCGCGACGTTGAGCGCGTCCGGGAGAGCGGCGAAGAGGTCCCGGCCATCTTCTACCACCCGGGTTTCCGCATCGGTCGCGTCGGCATCGAGCGGTCGCTCGATGAGTCGCTGCGGGGCAGCCCTGGCTATCAGCGTGTCGAGGTCGACGCCGAAGGCCGGGTCCGCGGTGAGGATCCCGAAGGCTCACAGCCGCCGACGCCGGGCGACGAGGTCGTTCTCACCCTCGACGCCGACGCTCAGAACCGGGCCCTGGAGGTCTTCGGCGAGGACTCGGGGGCGGCGGTCGCCATCGACTGCCGCACCGGTGATATCCTGTGCTTGGCCTCGTCGCCGTCGTTTGATCCGAATCTGTTCGTGTCCGGCGTGCCGACGGCCATCTATCGCGCGTGGGCGGACTACGAGCGCAACCCGCTTCTCGACAAGGCGGTCAGCGGGACCTACGCGCCCGGCTCGACCTTCAAGCCTGTCACCGGCATGGCGGCCATGCTGCAGGGGGCCGATCCCAACCGGATCATCGTCTGCAACGGGTCATTCTACCTCGGGCGTCGCTTCGGCTGCACCGGCCGGCACGGCCCGCAGGACATGAAGAACGCCATCAAGAACTCCTGCAACATCTACTTCTACACCCTGGCCGCTGAGATCGGGCCCGATGCGATCGCCGCC
The DNA here is from genome assembly GCA_966210875.1 of uncultured Brevundimonas sp. Classification (GTDB taxonomy): domain Bacteria; phylum Pseudomonadota; class Alphaproteobacteria; order Caulobacterales; family Caulobacteraceae; genus Brevundimonas. The sequence goes on from CBIHLR010000126.1 coordinate 1,806, forward strand.
GTGGCCCGGCGTATGGGTTTCGGTCAGGAGTACGACATCGGCGTCGGCAGCCAGAACGTAGGCCTGGTTCCGGACAGGGAATGGCGCCGGCGCAATCCGGTGCGCGGGGACCCCAACTGGTACCCCGGCGAGTCTCCCAGCTACGGCATCGGGCAGGGCGCCGTGTCGGTGAATGCGCTCCAGCTCGCTGTCTACGCCTCCCGCATCGCCAATGGCCGCAAGCGGGTCATGCCCCGCCTCGTCAAGTCGGTGGGAGGCGTTGAGCGTCCGCTGCCGCCGTTCGAGGACCTGGGCTACGATCAGGACAAGATGCGTGTGCTTCAGGAGGGCATGGAGCTGGTCACTGACGCGGGCGGCACCGGCTTCCGCAACAGCCAATTGGGCCTAGGTGACATGCGGATGGCCGGCAAGACGGGCACCGCCCAGGTCGTCAACTACGGTTCAGGCGCGACCGGCCGGGGTGGAACCTGGGCGAGCCGGGACCACAACCTGTTCATCGCCTACGGCCCCATCGACGATCCGCGCTACGCCATTTCGATCATCGTCCAGCACGGCGGCAGTTTCGGCGGCACCGTCGCGGCGCCCAAGGCGCGCGAGATCATGCGCACCCTGATCCTCAAGGATCCTGACCTGCTGGCGCGTTTCAATGCGCCGCTGCCGGCGGACGCGCCGGCAGGCGAGGGCGGCGATCCCTCCGTCGAAACGGCCACGCCCCGATGACCGCCTCCGCCCTCACACGCCCCGGTGAACGGGACCGGCTTCCCGTCAAGGTCAGCCAGATCGACTGGCGCCTGGCCGGGCTGCTCGCAGTGGTGGCCGGCGTGGGCGGGATGATGCTCTATTCGCTGGGGGGACAGCACTGGCAGCCATGGGCGGCCGCGCACCTCATCCGCTTCGCCGCCTTGTTCGTGATGATGCTGGCGCTGGCGCTGGTCGAGCCGCGCTGGTGGTACGCCGCAGCCTATCCGACCTACGGCTTCATCCTGCTGTTGCTTCTGCTCGTGGAGTTCAGCCCCCTGGGCTACACGGCGGGCGGCGCGAAGAACTGGCTGGACATCGGTTTCACGCGCATCCAGCCCGCCGAGTTCATGAAGATCGGCGTCGTCCTTGCCCTGGCCCGCTGGTATCACGGCGCCACGGCCCAGGAGGCGCGCTTCCACTGGAAGCTGATCGTTCCCGCCCTGATCGTGGGCCTGCCGGTTCTGCTGGTGGCCAATCAGCCCGACCTCGGCTCGGCCAGCCTGATCGCGCTCACCGGCGCGGCGGTGATCTTCGTGGCGGGGCTCAGCTGGAAGCTGGTGATCGGGCTCGGGGCCGCCGCCGTCGCCCTCATCCCGCCGTTCGTGATGTTCGTCATGCACGACTATCAGAGGAACCGGGTGCTGACCTTCCTGAACCCGGAAGCCGATCCGGCAGGATCAGGCTATCAGATCGTCCAGTCCAAGATCGCCATGGGTTCGGGCGGGGCGCTTGGCCGCGGCTACGGCCTGGGCAGTCAGAGCCAGCTGAACTTCCTGCCCGAGAAGCACACCGACTTCATCTTCGCGACCCTGGGCGAGGAGTTCGGCTTCGTGGGCGCCTTCGCGCTGCTGGTCTGTTTCGCGGCCATCATCGTGATCTCGCTCCGGATCGCGGCCCTGTCCCATAACCATTTCGGCCGGATGGCGGCGGCCGGGGTGGTGGCGACCTTCACGGCCTATGTGCTGATCAACGGCGCCATGGTCATGGGGATGGCGCCCGTGGTGGGCGTGCCCATGCCGCTGCTCTCGTGGGGCGGCTCGATGATGCTCACCGTCATGATCGGGTTCGGCCTGGTCCAGAGCGTGCGGGTGCACCGCTATCTGGAGCTTCCGAAGAGCCGGGGTGTTATCTAGCGCTCATGACCGAGCGCCCGACCTCCGAACAGCTGATGCAGGCGATCGCCGACGACGATCGCATCAACGCCCCGTCCGCCGCCTCCGGCGCCGAGCCGGAATGCGCAGATTGCCCTCAGCCGGTCACCGCCTGGAGCGGCGACGACGACTCCCATGCCTTGGCCGAGGGCCTCAAGATGCAGAGCGATCCGGCGCAGTGGGCCTTCGCCCGCCTGTCGCGCCTCATCGCGGACTTCGAGTCCAAGCTGGACGAGGACCACGAGGTCGGCGCCCGGATCGTCAACGGGCCCGGCGACCTGGCCTTCGCCATCCACGACGTCGGCTTCTGGGGCCCTGACCTGATCCTGTTCATGGGCAAGAACGACCACGGCGGCCCGGTGCGCCTCATCCAGCACTACACCCAGCTGAATGTCATGCTGAGCGCACTGCCCAAGCCTAAGCCGCAGGAGCCCCCGCGTCGCATCGGCTTCGAACTCCGCGCCAAGGCCGAGAAGGCGCAGAGCGCCTAGGCGAGCCTATTGGGATTAGCTCTTCGCCGCCTCATCGGTGGCGCGGACCAGGGCGTCGATGATCCCCGGTTCGGTCGAGGCGTGACCGGCGTCGGCGACGACCTCGAACTTCGCTTCGGGCCAGGCCTTGTGCAGCGCCCAGGCGCCCGACATGGGGGTCACCACGTCGAAACGGCCCTGGACGATCCAGGCCGGGATGTGACGGATCTTGTCGATGTTCTTCAGAATCCATCCGTCCTCGGGCAAGAAGCCCCTGTTGACGAAGTACCAGACCTCCAGGCGGGCGAAGGCGACGGCGAAGTCCGGCTCGGCGAAGCGGTCCGGTCGGCCCTCGGGGCCCTTCACGCTGACCGTGTCGCCCTCCCAGCTGGACCAGGCGACCGCAGCGCGGCGGCGTTCCTCGGCGTCGTCACTGGTCAGGCGACGGTAGTAGGCGCTCACCAGATCGCCGCGCTCGGCTTCGGGGATCGGTTCCAGGAACCGGTCCCAGGCATCGGGGAAGATGTGACCCGCGCCGTCCTGGTAGAACCAGCGGATCTCCTGTTCGGTCAGCAGGAAGATGCCGCGCAGGAACAGGTTCTCGACCCGGTCCGGACGGGTCAGCGCGTAGACCATGGCGAGCGTGGAGCCCCACGACCCGCCGAATACCGACCACTTCTCGACTCCGGCCTGGACGCGGAGGCGTTCGATGTCCTCGATGAGCTTCCAGGTGTCGTTGTCGGTCAGCTCCGCGTTCGGACGTGAGTGGCCACAGCCGCGCTGGTCGAACAGCGTGACCCGCCACTTCTTCGGATCGAAGTATCGGCGCATGCCCGGATTGACCGCGCCGCCGGGGCCGCCGTGCAGGACCACGACCGGCTTGCCGTCGGGCGCGCCGCATTCCTCAAAATAGACCTGGTGCTGCGAGCCGGTGTCTATGAAGCCGGAGTTGAACGGCTCGATCTCGGGATAGAGGCCCCGGCGAGCCTTGGCGCTAACGGAATCCATGGCCGTGTTCACCGTGACTTGGCCGTGGGGTCAAGCGCGAATCCGGTCGGTCTGCTAGGCAGCATCGATGCGTTCCCTTCCCGCCACGGCGCTGGTCTACGGCCTGATCTTCGCGGGCGTCGGCGTCAGCCTGCCTTTCGCGGGCCTGTGGTTCGAGGCGCAGGGGCTGAGCGGAGTCGAGATCGCCATGATCCTGGCGACGCCCATGCTGGCCCGGGTGGTGACCGGCCCGTTCCTGGCCATCTGGGCCGACGGTCTGAAGCTGAGGCGCACGGCCTTGTTCTTCCTGGGGCTGGCCGCCGCGGCGGCCTATGCGGGCGCGCTGCTGGTCGAGGGCGTGGCTCTGTGGCTGCCGCTCTGGTTCGTCGCCTCCACGGCGTCGGCGGCGATGATCCCGCTGTCCGACGCGCTCACCCTCCGGCTGGCGCGCCGCGACGGCTTCGTCTTCGCCTGGCCGAGAGGGGTGGGGTCCTTCGCCTTCATCGTGGCCAATGTCGCCATGGGGCTGCTGCTCACGGGGGCGCCCGTGGACGCGATTCTGGTCTGGGTGGCGGTGGCTGCGGTCCTATCGGGGCTCGCGGCATTTCTGGCCCTGCCGCGAGAGCCGGTCCTGGAAACCGGCGTAACCAGCTCGCGCGATCGGCTGGCGGGCCTGGGCCGACTGGTCGCCGATCCCGCCTTCATGACCGCGGTGGCGGCGGTTGGCTTCATCCACGCCAGTCACGCCTTCTACTATGGCTTTTCGGCCATTATCTGGACGGACCAGGGCGTGTCCGAGCGGGACGTGGGCCTGCTTTGGGGCGTCAGTGTCGCGGCGGAACTCGTCCTGTTGTGGCTGGTTGAGCCCTGGCGCCGACGCAGCCCCGTAGGACCGTCGGCGCTGCTCATCATGGGGGCGGTCGCGGCGGCCGTCCGATGGGCGTTTCTGGCCATGGCTCCGCCGCTGTGGGCCCTGTGGCCCCTGCAGGCCCTTCACGCCCTCAGCTTCGCAGCCGTCTTCATCGGCGGGCTGGAGGCCGTGGAGCGGCTGAGCCCCTCGGAGAACGCGACCGCCGCCCAGATGGTGAGTTCGAGCCTGTCGGCCGGCCTGCTGATGGGCATGGCGACCCTGCTCGCAGGTCCGCTGTTCGACGCCTATGGCACGCTTGGCTATGCCGCCATGGGGGCGCTGGCCCTGCTGGGGCTGATCTGCGCCGTCGGGGTGCGCCGCGCGGTGCGGGCCGCCGTCAGCTGAGGTCGCCGACCGCCGCCTCCAGCAGGAGGAACGTCCGGCCGGACTCGGACAGCAGCAGGTGGTTCACCGTGTCGCGGTCGCCGGACCGGGCCGCCTCTGCGATGGACCCGTCGTAGTAGCGCACGAAGCGTTCGACATCGGCGCGCAGGTCCCGGTCGGTCAGGACCCGACGGGAGATCCGACGGACCGCCGCCGGCGCCACGCGCCGAACGATCTGGCGGGCTCGGTCGGGGTCGCTGGAGCCGAAGGCCTCCGCCGCCTCCTCGACGCGCGCGCGCGGCAGGAGCGCGCCGGGGTCCACACCCAGATCGAGGATCGTGGCCGTCAGGCGGGCGGTCAGGTCACGGTCGCTCTCGGCGGGCGGGGCGGCTTCCGCGGGTTCGGCTTCTGCCGCCAGGCCCGGCTCACCGGTGCCGGCCAGCAGGTCGCGCCAGGACAGCTTGTCGGTCCGGGGCGCGATGGCTTCGGGAGGCGCCTCGGCGGCGGGCTCGAAGGTGCGGCGCACTTCTTCGTCCTTGTGCGTCGGCGCCAGCTTCAGGCGGCCGCGCAGGCCGAACCCTTCCTGTGCGGGGGGCTCGGGCGCCACCGGAGGTGGGGTTTCGCGCCGCGTGGCGGCCGGAGCCTCGCGACGCAGCGGCGAGGGGGCTTCCCCGGAGACCACCCCCATGAGG